>JBGPNN010000126.1:0-9802 GCA_041487495.1 bacterium | reverse complement strand
GATCGCAAACACCGATATCAGTACCAGTGCAAGAATCCTCCTGGCACGCATGCCAACCATTCCCAACCCCCCCTGGCCCACAATTATTCATGTCGCTGTTCGTCAACTTCGCAAGAAATCCTTCGTGGGCGAGCGCTCGGCGAAGGAAGCCCGGACCGGTTCAAGAAGTAGCGACTATGGTTCGCGAACCTCTCGTCATTCGCTGCGGCACGCTTCTAGACGGCATAGGCGGCATCCTGAACGATGCGGCCGTCACGGTGGCCGAAGGCCGGTTCACCGTTGTGGGCCCCTGGAAGGAGCACCACCGCCCAGACGGCGCGCGGGTGATCGATGCGGGCGGCCTCACCGTGGTGCCCGGTCTGTTCGACTGCCACGATCATCTCGCGACCCCACCGCGCGACCTGGCCGACAAGGCCGCCACACCGCCGTCGCTGTTTGTGCTCCGGGTGGCCGAGACGATGCGGGACATGCTGCGGGCGGGCTTTACTACCGTCCGCGACATGGGCGGGCTCGACCTCGGGATGAAGATGGCGGTGGAACGCGGCCTCCTCGCCGGACCGCGCGTCGTGATCAGCCTCGCCATCATCACCCAGACGGCGGGGCTGTCGGACTCCACCAACGCGCAGGGGTTCTCGACGGACGTCCTCCGTCTCCCCGGCACACCGGACGGCGTGTGCGACGGGGTGGAGAGCATCCGCTTAATGGTCCGGCGCTTGATCCGCGCCGGCGCGGATTTCATCAAGATCGCCGTCACGGGTGGCATCAGTTCGCGGATCAGCGGCATCCTGACGCGCGAGTTCACCTTCGAGGAAGTCCGCGCCGCGGTCGAGGAGGCGAGGGCCTTCGGCCGGCCGGTCGCCGCGCACGCGTACGGCGGCGAGGGGTTGAAAAACGCCCTGCGGGCCGGGGTGCACTCGGTGGAGCACCTGGGGCCGCTGGACGACGACGACATCGCGACGATGGTACGGCAGGGCGTTTATCTGGTCCCCACGCTGACCAACATGGCGGTGCGCCTGGAGCTGGCCGGCGTTCCCGGCGCGTTATCACCGTACAATATCCAGAAGGCCGCGGAACTGGCCCCACTGCAGCGCGACGTGTTCGCGCGAGCGTACCGCGCCGGCGTGCGCATCGCCGCGGGTACCGACTCGCGCGGGCTGCGCCAGGGTGGTAACGCCCGCGAATTGAGCCTCCTGACACAGTACGGCATGAGCCCGATGGACGCGATCCGTGCCGCCACGTCAGTCGCCGCGGAGTGTTGCGGCGTCCCCGATGCCGGACGCGTCGAGGGTGGCCGGCGGGCCGACCTGATCGCGGTCGACGGCGATCCGCTCCGGGACATCGAAATCTTCGAAGACGCCAACCGAATCGCGCTCATCATCCGGGACGGCGCAATCTTCAAGGACGCCACTCACTCCGTCCGAACCTGACCGTCGATCGCAAAACCCTGGCGCTGTAAACTGTCGATGATTGCCGCGATGTTCGTGACCTCACCGCGCTCGAGCACCGGTTGAATTTTCGCGAACCGCGCCCGCAGATCAGCGGCCTGGGCCAGCACCCACCCGGCCGCCTCCTGCGGCACCGCGACCGTGCCGTTCACGTCCGCCACGATGATGTCGCCCGGGCGCACCACCACGCCGCCGCAAGCCACCGGCACGTTGATCTCCCCGGGGCCGTCGTACGGCGGCGCCGCCGTCGCCTGCGAGCGGGCAAAGATCGGAAGCCCGGCGGCCTGCGCTTCTTCCGGATCGCGGGCCGCGCCATCGATGATCACGCCGGCAAGACCCCTGTGTTTCATCCCCTTGCTGACGTTGCCACCCCAGACCGCGTAGGCCGCGATGCCGCGGGCATTCACGACCATCACGTCGCCTGGCCGGCACTGCTCCATCGCAAACTTGATGGGATTCAACGACCCCTGCGGGACGCAGACCGTCACCGCCGGGCCGGCGATGCGCCCCGCGAACGGCCACAGCGGCCGGATGGCGGGATCGAGTGTGCAGGCCCCGCGCGTCACGTCAGACAGATCGGGTGGCGCGAATTCGGCCAGGCGCTTCACGAGATCGGCCGGGGGCCGGACCAGGTTCGTGAAGCCTCGAAACCCGATATGCGTGTCGATCCCGATGTGCTCGCTCATTCGGTGGCCACCTTCGCATCCGTCGTGTGGAACCATGTCATGAACTCGACGCAGAAGTGTACCGCGTAGTCGAGCAGGGCCCGCCCGCGTTCGGCGCTGGCCTTCGAGGGATCGCCCAGGCTGCCCGTCTCCGGCGTCACCTCGCGCATGTCAAGCGGCAGCGCCACCCGTACGCCCTTGAACGTGATCGCGCCGAGGCCATCGGTCGGCATCCCCATGAACGGCTTGCGGCCGAAGGCCCCGATGCGCTCCATCCGTACCTTCCCAGGCGCCAGCACCATCATCAACGAGCCGATCGGCTCACCGCCGTGGCCCAACACCATGCCTTCACCGTACAGTTCCTTGATGAGCGCCGGCGCCTGCATGATTTGGAGAGGCGAGATGATGGGGATGAGCGTCCCGCGGGCCCGGCGGATCTTGCGCGTGAGCACTTCGAGGATCGGCATGTTGCCCGCGTGCCCATTGAAAATGACGATGTGCCGCAGCCCGTGACGCAGCAGGCAGTCCACGGTGTCTTCGACAACCGCGGACAACGTCTCGGGCCGCATGGTGATCGTCCCGGGGTAGTGACGGAAGTACTCCGAGTACCCAAAGGGCATCGTGGGAACGACCAGGTCACCGGTGGATTCGCCGGTGCGGCCGGCGATCTCGTGGATGGCCATGTAATCGCCCATGGGGGAGTGCGGGCCGTGCTCTTCAATGGACCCGAGGGGGATGATCGCCGCGGTGCCCCGCGCGATCGCCTCCCGTACTTCGGTCCAAGTCATCTCGCCAATGCGCATCGCTTCCCTCCTATGAATCAACCCGTGCCCATCCCGATCCCAACGTCGCCCCGCGGGTCGGATCCCGCGTCGAGCCCCCGCGGCCCAAATCCGACGGCCTGGTTGCATCCCATGTACGGCGTCAGGACGACTTCGTATCCCCGCCGCTCGAGCGCCTCCGCCACCCGGCCCCCAAACGCCGGCTCCGCGTAGATCCTCCTCCCTTGTTCGCTGTGGACGCGCGGGGCCGACACCGCATCCTGCAGCGACATGCCGAAGACTGCCGCGTTGAGGATCGTCTGGAAGACCGCGCTGATCAGCCGCGGGCCCCCGGATGACCCGATCGCCATCCATGGCCGCCCGTCTTTGAACAGGATGCTCGGACACCCGCCCCCCATGCGTTTCCCCGGCTCGATCGAGTCATGGTAGCCGCGCAGGACGTTGAACTGTCCCAGGAAGTTGTTGTAGAGGAACCCGACCGAAGGGGTCATGACCCCCGCGCCGGTGATCGACCCGATCGAGTGCGTGATGCTGGCGACGTTGCCGTCCCGATCCGCGGCGGACAGATGCGTGGTGTGGCCGTCCGCCGGCAGGACCGGCGCAGATGACCATTCGGCGCCGCGTTCGGGCTTCATCGCGCGCAGCCGTTCTTTCGAGGTGAGCCACTCGACCGGGACGGTGACAAAGACCGGGTCTCCGAGATAGGGGATGCACTCGGTGAAAGCCGTGCGGGTCGCCCAGGCGATCGTGTCAATGTAGTCGGGACCGTTCCACTCCATGGATTCCACGGGGAGCGCCTCGACCAGGTTGAGCATCGCCAGCAGGATCAGCCCGTGGCTGGGGGGCGGCGCAGAATAGATCGTCAGGTCGCGGAACGTGCCGGAGATCGGTGCGCCGGCGCGCACTTTGTAGGTGGCGAGGTCATCACCCGTCACGAACCCACCACGGGCGGCCAGGTCGGCGGCCATCTCATGGCCGGTCCGGCCGGTGTAGAACTCCTCGGGGCCCTCGGTAGCCATGCGTTCCAGGGTTCGACCGTACTCGGGCTGGCGCATCATCGCCCCCAGAGGGATCGGCGAGCCCCCCGGCAGGTAGCGCTTCAGCGCCAGTGCGTCGCCCGCCAACTTTCCACGGATGTCCGGGTAGCCGGGCCGCGATGGGCCTTCGAGCGTGTAGTACTTCTCGAGGTATGGATACACGGCGAAGCCTTCGCTGGCAAGTTCCGCGGCGGGCTCCACGAGCCGGCGCCACTTGAGCCGGCCGCGGGCTTCCTTCAGCACGGCCTCCATACCGCTGACAAATCCCGGGGTCATGATGGACTGGTAGCCGAACTGGTTGCGGTCGCCGCGAACCAGGTAGCGGCCGGCGCGCTCGCTGCGGCCGGTGAAGTCCGGTTCGAAGGCCTCCGTGGATGCGAGCGAGCCGATCTCGACGGAGGCGTTGAGCGAGACCGGCTCAGTCGAGCCCGCGCGCAGGATCAGGATGTGTGCCATGCCGCCGACCCCGGTGCCCAGGGGGTTGGTGACCGCCTGGGCGAAGGCCGCCGCGACCGCGGCGTCGATGGCGGTGCCGCCGTCTCGAAAGACCTGCGCGCCCACTTCCGCGGCGGGTGGCTCTGGACACGCGATGACTTTGCGGATCATCTCTTGCCTCCCCGACGCTACAGTTTCAGCCGCGGATCAAACAGATCGCGGATCTGATCGCCAACCAGGTTGATGCACAGCAACGTCGCCGCCAACACCAGCCCCGGCAGCGTCGCGACCCACCAGTGCGTCCGCACATACCCCCGCGCGTCGCCGAGCATGCTGCCCCATTCCGGCGTCGGCGGCTGCGCGCCGAGCCCAAGAAAACTCAGCGAGGCGCCGATGAGAATCGATGCTCCGAACCCCAGTGTCATCAATACGAGCACGGTGTATCGCACATTGGGGAGAATGTGCGCACGCATGATCCACACATCGGGCGAGCCCATGGCGCGCGCCGCCTCGATGTACTGGTGGTTCTTCACGACCAGTGTCGCCCCGCGTACGATCCGCGTGAAAGCGGGCGCCTGGCCGAAGCCAACCGCGACCATAGCCGTGGCCAGGCCCGGCCCCAGCAGCGCGATCACGATCAGGGCCAGGAGGATGCCGGGGAATGCCATCAGGATGTCGACGCCCCGCATCACGATACTGTCGAGGCGGCCGCCGTAGAACCCGGTCAGCGTGCCGGCGACGGTGCCCAGCCCCACGCTAATCGTGGTCGCGATCAGGGCAAAACCCAGCGAGACGCGCGTGCCGTAGGCGACGCGGCTGAGAATGTCCCGGCCGTACTGATCGGTGCCAAAGAGAAATTCCGCACTGGGCGGGGTCAGGATCTTCTCGGGCACGACATCGACTGGATCGTGGCGTGCCAGTGTCTGCGGGACGAGCGCGACCCAGACCACAACCGCCAGGAACCCAAACGCCAGCATGCCCCCGGGACCGGTCAGGCGGCGCAGTCGCTTCATCATCGAGCGGCGCACCGGCGCCGCGGCGATTCTCGCCGGGGTGACTCCCACCGGGGCACGCGGCCGGGCGGCGCCGGTCGCTCGCTGCAGCCCCGCGTTGTCGCGCATCAAGTGTGCCGCAGTCGCGGGTCCAGTCTCAGATACAGCAGGTCGGCCAGCAGGTTCGTCAGCGTATAGATCACCGCGGTCACGAGGACGGCGCCCTGGACGACGGGGAAATCTTTTTCGAGAATGCCGATCACGATGAGTCGACCCAGACCGTCCCGGCCAAACACCGTCTCCACGACCACGGCGCCGGACAGCAGTGTCCCGAACTGGACCGTGGCCAGCGTGACCGCGGGGATCAACGCGTTGCGCAGCGCGTGGCGGACCACGACCAGCACCTCGCGCAGCCCCTTCGCCCTGGCGACGGTCACGTATTCCTGCTGGAGCACCTCCAACATGCCGCTACGCACCAACCGGGCCAGCGCGCCGGCCGCGTACCATCCCAGCGCCAGCGCGGGCAGGACGAGCGCGCGCGCGCCCTCTTGCCCGCTGGTCGGGAACCATCTCAGGTACACCGCGAAAAACGAGATGAAGAGGATGCCGGTCCAGAACGTCGGCATCGAGAACCCCAGCACCGCGAAGGCGCTCACCTGCGAATCCAACCACTGCCCTCGTCGCACGGCCGCCACCACCCCGGCGGGGACCCCGATCGCGATACCGAAGGCCATCGCGGTTATCGCCAGCGCCATCGTGAGCGGCAGCACGCGTGCCAGGTCGTCGGCCACCGGCCGGTTGGATCGCAGTGAGCGGCCGAGGTCGCCGTGCAGCATCCTGACCGTCCGGCTGACGATTTGGACGAGCAGCGGACGGTCGAGGCCGAGATTGTGACGGATCGCATCGAGTTGCTCCGGCCGCGCCGGCGCGTCACCGACCATGAGGACCACGGGGTCACCCGGCGCCAGGTGGATCATCGTGGCCACAAGCACCGCCACACCCGCGATGACGAGCAGGCCGTGCGCGAACCGGACGAGGGCAAACGACCCCATCTACTGCCCCAGGGACACCTCGTGGAGCCACGGGAAGAACCCGGTCACATCGTAGCGCAGCCCCTCCACGCGTACGCCGGCCAGCGAGACGTTGTCCCGGTTGTGTACCGGCAGCATGTACGCCCGCTCGAGCGTGAGGCGGATGGCCTTGGCATACAGTTGCTTCCGCTGTGCGGGGTCGACCTCGGTGGCCGCGGCATCGAAGATCTTGTCGAGTTCGGCGTCCTTCACGAACGAGAAGTTGAATCCCACGGGGGCCACGTTGCGTGAGTGCAGGAACGCCGACAGCACGTCAGGATCGGTGCGTGCGGCGGGCAGCGGGCTCATGTGTGATTCGGCCTTGCGCTGTGCCTCATTCACCGCCAGTGGGTTTAGGATGCCGATCTTCAGGCTGACCCCGATGCGCCGCAAGTGGCTCTGCATGATCTCCGGCGGCCCGTGTTCCCAGGAGTTCAACACCACCTCCAACCGTTGCCCGGCCTTCTGCCGCACCCCGTCAGACCCCATCCGCCAGCCGGCCTCCTCCAGCAGGGCCCGGGCGCGGTCCGGATCGTACTCGTACATCTCGGTGCTCTTATCGTACCCCCAGGTAGTGTGGCTCAGCAGCGTGTATGCCGGCCGGAACGCCCCAAACGGCTGAAACGCCTGGTACGAGGCCTTGGCGATGATCTCGCGGTCGATGCCGTATTCGAGCGCCCGCCGCACCGCCAGCTCGTTCGTCGGCGCCTTCGTCGTGTTGATAGCGAACGCGAACGGGATACCCGGCGAGAGGCCCACGATGGCCTGGAACCGCGGGTCTTTGCTCAGCCGGGCAAAGTCCTGCGCGGGGACCGCGCTCGCGACCTGCAGTTCCCCCGCCTCCAGCGCCGCCACCCGCGTTGACGGTTCCGGGATCGTACGGAAGATCACCCGGTCCACGTACGACCGGCCCTTGTTCTTGAAGATCCCCGGCGCCCACGCGTAGTCGGGGTTGCGCTCCAGCACGATCCGGTTGTTGGGGATCCACTCCACAAACTTCAGCGGACCCGTCCCAACCGGGAGCCGGCCAAAGTCCTGATGCCCCACCTTCCGCACCTGCTCGGGCGACACCATCCGGTAGAACAAGCTCATCGCGTCCAGGAACGGCGCCCACGCCGCCTTGAGCCGGATCCGGACCGTATACGGGTCCACCACGTCGGTCGCCTCGTAGAAACCGACCGCGCAGCCGCCGCAGCGGGTGGCCAGCGTCGTATCATGTGTGCGGTCCATGTTGAACTTCACGGCCTCGGCATTGAAGGGCGTCCCATCGTGAAACTTCACGTCGCGCCGGAGTTTGAACGTGTAGGCCTTGCCGTCGGGTGAGACTTCCCACGACGCCGCCAGCCACGGCTTGAACGTGTTGTCCGCGGGATCGCGCACGATGAGCGGCTCGAAAATCTGAAAGAACACGATCTGCGACGTGCGCAGCCCGGACAGGTTAGGATCGAGCCGGTCCGGGTCGGCCTCGATCGCATACACGAGCACGCCGCCCGTCCGCGGCGCCGGCGCCGCCAACGCCTGCGGAGCGAGCAGCATCACGGCTACGAGCAGGAACGTCACGAGCCTTCGGTGCATCGGTCTTTCCCCCTTTTTGACCCTCACTCGATCAACCTTCCGCCTTGCGCGGCACACTTTGGAGAAAGCCGCGGTACGCGCCGATCATGAGCCCCGTCACGCCCGCGCAGATCATGCGCACCCCTTTCTTCGCCAGGGCCGCGGCTGCTGCCGGCGTCCCGGCGACGGTGCCAACGACCTTCCCGGCCCGCACGCCGCGCTCGATGGCGCGGTCGACCAGAGCCTCGGCCGTCGGGCTATCGGTCTTCCTCGAGGCGATCCGCGACAGACCAAGGTCGCCCGGCCCGATGAAGTACCCTCGGATGCCGGGAACCTCCAGGATCTCATCCAGGGCATCGATCGCCTCGACATCTTCGATCAGCGGGAGGACCCACACGGCCTGGTTCGCCGCCCGGTAGTACTCGTCTGGACGACTGTACGCCGTGCCGTATCGGGAGGCCCGGCTCGAACTGAGCGCGCCGCGGAGCCCTTCCGGCGGATACAGACACGCGTTCACGGCCGCGCGGGCGTCGGCCGCGCCGCGCACGTGTGGGAAGATGAGTCCGTGGGCGCCGGCGTCCAGATAGGCGTAGACGCCGCGAGAGTCCGCATACGGCACCCGGATGATGGCCGTCAGTCCACCACAGGCCGCCGCCCGAATCAGGTCGCCGCAGGTGCGGATGTCGAGCGCCCCGTGTTCCGCGTCGATGAACACGAAATCGTAGCCGCAGACGCCGGCGGCCTCGACCACATCAGGATCGGCCCATCCGGTGATGATGCCGTACGCCACTTCACCCGCGTCTAGCCGGTCTCGTAACCTGTCCGCCCGCATGATCCCTCCCACGCGCGAGTTGACTTACTTTTCGATCCAGAGCCGTTCGAAGAATCCGACGGTCGAGGTCCCGAGCACCCCGGGCAGACGGACGTACCCCTTGACATAGCTGCGGCTGACTTCAGCCTGCGGCCGCCAAAGCGCGAAGATCCAAGGCGCCTCCTGAAACAGGATGCGTTCGACATCGCTGTAGATGACCTTCCGCTTCGCCTGATCGGTCGTGCGCCGGCCTTCGTCGAGCAGCTGGTCCAGCCGGTCGTTCTTGAACTTTACCGCGGCGGCGTGCTGCGTCCCGGCGGAGTGGAAGTACGGATAGTACGCGTCGGGATCCGCCCACGGCGGGCTCAGGCCGTCCTGGACCATCATGTAGTCGCCGCTGCCGCGCTTTTGCAGCAGCACCGCCAATTCGATGACCCGGAAGTCCACTTGAATGCCCAACGACCGAAGTTGCTGCAGGATCACCTGCGCCGTGTCCAAATGCACCGACAGCGGCGTAGATTCGAACGTGAGCCGAACATCCTGCGGCTGGAGGCCGGCCTCGCGCAGCAGCGCGATCGCGCGGTCGGGATCGTACTTCCACACCTTGCTTGTCTGGGGGTTATAGGCCCACGAATCCTGACGGATCAGGAACCCGTCCATCGGTTGGGCCTGACCGCCGAACGCGATGATGCCGAGCGACTGCCGGTTGATGGCGAAGTTAAGCGCCTGACGCACCTTCGGGTTGTTCAGCGGGGCGCGGTTTGGGTTGAGGCGCACGATGTTGAAGAGCTCTCGCCCGCGGTAGACCGTATAGCCGCGCTCCTTGAAGAAGTACTCAACCTCCTGCCAGGGCAGGTACTCGATGAGATCGACCTGCCCGCTCTTGAGGGCGTTGACGCGGGCCCGGTCGTCCTGATACGTGTACATCTCGATGCGATCCAGACACGGCGGGCTCCACGCGGTGGGGTTCCTCTCGAAGATGTAGCGGACCCCGAACTCATAACTCGTCAG
>JBGPNN010000125.1:0-9811 GCA_041487495.1 bacterium | reverse complement strand
GGCGCTTCAGCAACTGGAGGAATTAATCCGCGTGACGATCTCTCACGACGGCTGGATCACCCTGGGCATCCTCGTGACCGCCCTGGCGGCCTTCGCGTGGGGCCGCCTCCGTTCCGACGTCATCGCGCTGTCGACCGTACTGGCCGTGGGTCTGGCCGGCGTGGTCACGCCTGCCGAGGCCTTTGCCGGGTTCGGCGATCCGACGGTGGTCACGATCGCCACGCTGTTCGTCCTCAGCGCCGGGCTCGAGCGCACCGGCGTCGCCTACCGGCTCGCGCGCTGGTTGATGGGCACCGTGGGCGCCGGCGAAGTGGTCCTCATCGTCACGTTCATGACGCTGGCGGGTGCCCTGTCGAGCGTCATGTACCATATCGCCGCGATGGCGATGCTGCTGCCCGTCGCCATCGCGGTATGTCGCGAAACCGGCTTGAGCCCATCTCGCCTGTTGATGCCGTTGGCGATCGGCAGCCGCCTGGGCGGCGGGCTGACGCTCATTGGGAAGCCATCGAACCTGATCGTGAGTGGCTTGCTGGTCAAAGCGGGACAGCCGCCGCTGGCGTTTTTCTCATTCTTCCCTGTGGGCTTTGCGATGTTGATCGTGGGCATCGTCTTCATGGCTACGTATGGGCGGCGTCTGCTCCCCACACGAGTGCCTGGGGGATTCGCGTCATCGGGCCTTGCGCAGCGTGACCTGCAGGCAACCTACAAGCTCCCCGAGCGGCTGTTCAGGGTCCGCGTCGAAGCAGGGTCGGTGCTCGTGGGCCAGACTCTCGAACAGGCATCGCTGGGTGAGGCGTTTGGGATCACCGTGCTGGCCGTCATCCGCGGCAAGCAGCGCATCCACGCGCCGACCCGCCATGAGGATATCCGGCCCGGTGACACCCTGCTGGTGGAAGCAAGACCCGAGGCCTTGGACCGGATGCGCGCGCTCGGATCGGCGGGGATCGAGCCAGAGCCCGGCGCGGACGAGGGGTTTTTCGCGGCCGATGAGGCCGGGCTGGCCGAGGTGGTCCTGGCGCCCCGATCCGAACTGGCCGGCAAGAGTCTCCGCGAGTTGGGCTTCCGTGAACGCTATGCCCTGAACGTCGTGGCGATCTGGCGCGACGGACGGCCGCACCGCACCGGGCTGGCGGACGTCCCGCTGCAGTTCGGCGATGCGCTGCTGGTGCAGGGGCCTCACGATCGCCTCCAGTTCCTCGGGCAGGAACCGGACTTCGTCGCCCTTACCGAACCAACCGCGATGCGCACGTCGCGCATGGCCTTCGCCCTGATCGGCGCGGCCCTGCTGGTTGTCCTCGGGACAACGGGCATCACACCGGTCAGCCTGGCCGCACTGCTGGCCGCGGGCATCGTCGTCGTGAGCGGATGCGTGACGGCCGATGAAGCGTTCAGGGCCGTGGACTGGCCCACGGTGATTGTGACGGGTGGCCTGCTGCCGCTGGGTCTGGCACTGCAAACCACGGGGGCCGCGGGGTCCATCGCCAATGGGTTGGTGTTGCTGGCGGGGCACGGACCCGCGGCCGCGCTGGTGCTGGTCTTCCTGGCGCAGTTCGCGATCGGGCAAGTCGTACCCGCGGTTCCGGCGACGATCCTCATGGGACCGATCGCCTTCGGCACCGCGATGGCGCTTGGCGCGAACCCGGTGCCGTTCATGATCACGGTCGCGGCGGCGACCTCGGCGACGCTGCTGACCCCCCTCTCCCACCCGATCAGCTTGATGGTCATGGGACCGGGCGGGTATCGATTTACGGACTATACGCGGGTCGGCGCCCCCCTCGCGGCACTGCTGGCGATCACGCTCCTGGCCGTCATCACGCTGCGCTGGCCGCTCTGACGCAGGGCATCCTCGTGCGCCCAGAGAAGAACTGCACGCTCATGCGCTTCGGAGCCCACGTCTCCATCAGCGGTGACATCGATCGGGCGGTCGATCGCGCAGTCGCGATCGGCTGCGAATGTCTGCAGATCTTCTACGGATCACCACGACAATGGCGCGTGATCTCCTACGAGGACGAGGCGCTCGACCGCTTCGTCAAGAAGCGGCGTGCCGCGCACCTCGATCCGCTCGTGGCCCACGGTGCGTACTTGGTCAACCTCGCCGCCCCCAATCGCGTCGACCGACGGAAGTCGATCGCCTCCTTCATGGCCACCGCGCGTGGTGTCGAGCGGCTGGAGGGTCTGGGCGCGGTGACCCATGTGGGCAGCCGCGTGGGCACGCCGACCCGCGCGGCGCTTGTGCGGGTCGGCGCAGCGATCCGTGAGATCCTCGCGGGCACGGAACGCGTGATGGTGCTGCTCGAGAACAGCGCTGGCTCGGGCGGGTCCCTCGGCGCGGCCTTCGACGATTTCCGGATCGTCCTGGACCTGCTGCACGGTGAGCCCCGAGTGGGTGTGTGTCTCGACACCGCGCACCTGTACGCGGCCGGCTGGGACGTACGAACCGGCGAGGGCATCGATGCCCTGGTCGAGGCATTCGATAGGATTGTCGGCTGGGATCGCGTGCGCGTGTTGCATATGAACGACTCGAAGGTCGTGCTGGGTTCACGCCTCGATCGCCACGAGAACATCGGCGAGGGGAAGATCACCGTTGATGGTTTTCGCGCGATTGTGAACCACCCGCGTCTGAGATTGCTACCCGGGATCATCGAGACGCCCGGATTCGGTGGCACGGGGCCAGACCGCAAGAACCTGACACGCCTCAAGCGGCTGCGGGGAGATCGCGCCAGGCCGGCACATCATGCCGCCGCTCGGGTCGGCGCTCGTCGGGCGGACACGCCGTGAACAACGACCAGTTCGTCACGGTGATGGGCGCCCGGATCCGCTACCGCACCGAAGGCCGGGGCCCGAATCTGCTGCTGCTCCACGGGCTCGGCGCATCGCTTGAGGTCTGGAACTGGACGGTCCCCGCGCTGCGAGACCGCTATGCGACGATTGCACTCGACTTCCCCGGGTTCGGACAATCGGATGGCCTGGAATCGACCCTCACTCCCGAGGGTGCGGCCCGGATCGTGCTCGCCTTCATGGATGCCCTGGGCCTGCAAAGGGCGGCGCTTATCGGATCATCGCTGGGAGGGTCGATTGCCACGTTGGCCGCCGGGACCGCGCCCGAACGGTTTACCGCGGTGGTCCTCGCCGCACCCGGAGGATTCGACGCCGGGTTGAGTCCGCTATTGCGCCTGCAAACCATCAGGGGGATCGGCGAGGTCCTCCTGATGCTGGTCAGACCCGCCCCGCGCTTTGCGATACGCTTCATATTCGCCGATCCGCGCCGCATCCCCGACGAACTCGTAGATATCACGCGCAACAACGCGAAGCGGGCATCGTCGGGGATGACTTACCTCCGCGCCCTGCGCGCGGGAGCGACGCTGCAGGGCATCCGTCTCGAGCGGATCTACGCTGTGCGCCAGGCGGCCGCCAGGATCACCGCGCCGACACTCGTCGTCTGGGGCGACCGCGACCACGTGATCCCCCGCGATCAAGGCGCCGTCGCCGCGCAAACGATTCCCGGGGCCAGGCTGCTCATGATCCGCGGCGCCGGACATGTGCCGTTCATTGAGGATCCAGCCGTCTTCAACGACGCGGTGTCCGCGTTTCTTGCCGATGCTGTCCGCCCTGCGGAAGCCGGAAGCCCGCGATGAGCGAGATCGTTTGCGTCCATCACCCGGACCGGCTGGCGCTGGCGTACTGTTCGGGCTGCGGGAAAGCGCTGTGCAACCAATGTGTCGTCCGGTTGTCCACAGGGAACTATTGTGAGGTATGCGCCGAGACACCGGATCACCGGCCGGCCGCTCGGAGGACGGGGCGATCTCGCGTGTGGCTCTGGATTGGGCTCGCGATCTTGATTCTCGCCGGCATCACCATCACGCGATTCCTGTAGTGACGATGCACGCATCGGGAGGAGGCATGTTCATGAAACGCTGGCTGATCACGGCGGCCGTTCTGGTCGCCGCTATGCTTGTCACGACTGGGCCCGGTGCGTCGGGGCCTGCTCCCACCCGGGGTGGCACCCTGACGATCGCTGCCGCCTCTGATCCAGTGTCCCTCGATCCTCATCGGACACCCTCCGTCGGCCTCGCGCACAGGCTGATCTACGAGACCCTCGTGACCGTCGACCGGACGACAGGCGAGTTTATCCCCGCGTTAGCCGAGTCCTGGGAGATCTCACGGGACGGGACCGTCATCACCTTCAAACTGAGGCGCGGCGTGAAGTTTCACGACGGCACGGCCTTCACGGCCGCCGCGGTGAAGGCCACCTTCGAGCGGATCGTGAGCCGGGACCTGAATTCGCCCGGCGCCACGTGGGTTGGCACCCTCGCGCGGACCGAGGTCGTCGACGACTACACGGTGCGGCTGGTCTTCTCACAACCGTATGCGCCGATCTTCTCAAACTTGCGCATCGCGTTTCTCTCGATTCTCTCACCGGCGGCCATCCAGCGTTACGGCGCCGACTATGGGCAGAACCCCGTGGGCACCGGACCCTACCGGTTCAAGCAGTGGATCCCCAATGACCGCATCGTCTACGAGCGCAACCCTGACTACGCTTGGCCACCCGCTTTCTTCAAGAACAAAGGGGCAGCCTACTTCGACCAGCTCGTCATCCGCATCATCCCGGATGAATCGGCGCGGGTGATCGCGTTCGAGCGCGGCGACGTCGACATCCTCCCGGACGCCCCGGCCCGCGACGCCCGCCGCATGATGCGCGAGGGCAAGTTTCCCTTCGTGCAGATCCCGACAACCAGCGGGACGTATCTCGGGCTCAACGTCAAGAAGATGACCGACGTGCGGGTGCGCCGCGCCATCGGCCACGCCATCAACACCGACGAGGTCGCGCGGATCGCCCTGGAAGGGCTGGCGGTGCCGATGCTCAGTCCGATCGCGCCGACGATCTGGGGTTACTGGGACGGCGTCAAGCAGTACGCGCTCGACTTCAATCCCGACAAAGCCAAGGCGCTCCTGCAGGAAGCGGGCTACCGGCCTGGCCCCGGCGGCGCCATGATGAAGGACGGTAAGCAGATGGAGTTCACCGTCTGGACCTACTCGCTGATGACGAGCGTGCGCCTGGGAATCGTTTTGCAGTCGCAGCTGCGCAACGTCGGCATCAAGATGAACATCGAGCAGCTCGAAGTCGCGACCCTCTTGTCGCAGACTCCGCGCGGCGAACACGACGCGATCCTCATCTCCTATGGCTGGCCGGACGCCGACGTGCTGTACTTCTTCTTCCACAGCAGCCGGCTCGCGACCACTAATCGCGTCCACTACGTAAACCCGCAGGTCGACAAATTGCTGGATGAGGGCCGGGTGACCGTTGACCCCGTCAAGCGCCTGGAAGTGTACAAGCAACTCCAGCGGATCCTGCTGCAGGACGTCCCGTGGGTGCCGCTGGCATCGTCGCTGTCGGTCAACCTCAACCAGCCGGCCCTGCAGGATGTGTACTACGACAAGTACGCAACCTTGCTCGTGCACGACGCGTACCGGGCACGCTGAGGCCGGGTGAGCTGACGCGTGCTGCTGTTCGTCGCACGGCGGCTGCTCCACCTGGTGCCGGTGATGCTCGGTATTTCGTTCCTGGTGTTCCTGCTCGTCCACCTGGTGCCCGGGGATCCGGTTCGCGTGATGATGCAGGACGTTGGGTCCCCGGAACAGGTCGAGCAAGTGCGCCGCCAGCTCGGACTGGACCGTCCCCTCTACATCCAGTACGTCGCATTCGTCGCTCGCCTGGCGCGCGGTGATCTCGGCCGGTCGATTCACACGCGCCGGCCGGTGGCACAGGAGATCGCCTTCCGGATTCCCTACACGATCCGGATGGCAGTCGCCGCGATGCTGGTGGCGATCGTCATGGGCATCGCGCTCGGCGCCGTGGCCGCGATGCACCATCAGTCGTTCCTCGATTACGGGACCATGGTGATCGCGCTGGCCGGCGTGTCATTGCCGTCGTTCTGGTTCGGGCTGGTGCTCATCCTCATCTTCTCGCTCTACCTGCGGTGGCTGCCGCCGACCGGCGCGGACAGTTTCCTCCACTTGATCCTGCCGTCGATCACGCTGGGCTCGGGCGCCGCGGCCATCATCGCGCGACTGACCCGCTCGTCGATGCTGGACGTCCTGCGACAGGACTACATCCGAACCGCCCGCGCCAAGGGTGTCGATGACCGGCGAATGGTCTACCGGCACGCCTTGAAAAACGCGATGATCCCGGTCGTTTCGATCGTGGGTCTGCAGTTCGCGGGGCTGTTGGGTGGCGCCGTGATCGTCGAGACGGTCTTTGGCTGGCCGGGCATCGGCCGGCTGGCGGTGGACGCCATCTTCACTCGCGATATCCCGGTTATTCAGGCGGTGGTCCTGGTGGCCGCGGTCATCTTCGTGTTCGTGAACCTCTTGGTGGACGTGCTCTACGGCGTGCTCGACCCGCGAATCCGGTACGGTTGATGCCCGCCGGACCGGAACAGGCCGGGCGCTCGCACTGGGGGATCGGCTTCGCGCGCCTGCGGCGCAACCGCGGGGCCGTCGCCGGCGCCTTCATCATCCTCGTGTTTGTCTTGATCTCCATCGTGGCACCGTGGCTGAGTGGGGACGATCCGACGCAAACGCAGTTTGAGGAGCGATTCGCGCCACCGTCGGCGAGACACCGGCTTGGGACCGACTCCTTCGGCCGAGACCTCTACAGCCGCGTGCTCTACGGGGGACGGCTCTCCCTTTCGGTTGGTCTGATCGCCATCGTCATCTCCGACATCATCGGGATTCCCGTGGGGCTGATCACAGGGTACCGTGGCGGTCGGTTCGACGACATCGTGATGCGGCTGGTCGACCTGTGGCTGGCCTTTCCCGGCCTGCTCGTGGCTATTGCCATTGTGGCGATCCTGGGCCCGGGACTGCAGAACGTGATGATCGCCATTGGGATCGGAGGCATCCCGGGGCTGGTGCGGCTGGTGCGGGCCACGGTGTTTGCGGTGCGCGGCCAGGAATTCGTGGACGCGGCGAAGGCGATCGGTGGCCGCGACGCCCACATCGTCCTCGCGCACATTTTCCCCAACGTCCTGGCGCCGATCGTTGTACTCACGACGCTGCGGTTGGCCGGGGCCATCCTCTCGGGGGTCGGGCTCAGTTTCCTCGGCCTGGGCGCGCAGCCGCCGACGCCCGAATGGGGCGCGATCGTCGCGGAAGGCCGCGCCTATCTGCGGGAAGCGTGGTGGGTATCGACGCTGCCGGGCGTCGCGATCTTCGTAACGGTGATGGGGTTCAATCTGCTCGGGGATGGTCTGCGCGATGCGTTCGATCCCAGATTGCGTTGAGGAGGCGACATGAAATCTCGACATGTTAATGAAGAGAAAGCCCTGCGAGATTACGTGGCGTGGTTGATTCGCGAAGGTGGCGCGCATGTGCCGTTCGAACGTGCGGTCGCCAGAATGCCGGCGAGGGTGCGGGGCAAGACGCCGTCCGGGCTCCCTTACTCTCCCTGGATGCTGCTCGAGCACCTGCGCATTTGCCAGTGGGACATCCTGGACTTCTCCCGCAATCCCGGGTACCGGCAGATGAAATGGCCGGAAGCGTACTGGCCGAGGAACGAGGCCCCGCCGAGCGCTGCCGCCTGGACGAGGAGCATTGCCGCGTTCAAGCGCGACCGGCGGGCCATGGAACGGCTGGTGTCCAATCCGAAGACCGATCTGTACGCGAGCATTCCTTGGGGCCAGGGGCAGACGATCCTCAGGGAAGCTCTGCTGGTGGCGGATCACAACGCGTATCACATCGGGCAGTTGATTGTCGTGCGGCGCCTGCTGGGGGCCTGGAAGGACTGACGCGTTATCCGCGTGAGACGTAGCCTTCTTCGATGTCCCGGTCGAGCAACCGCTGCGGACGCGTACGCGGATCGCCGAACCCGCTGCCGCCCGCCGTCTCAACCGTGATCGCGTCGTCGGCGGTGCGGAGGATCGCCAGATAGGAGTTCCCACTCTCCGGGCTCAATTGGGCGCCTTCCACGTGCAGTCCGACTTCGCGTCCCTCGCCGCCGCCCCGAAGGCCGACCATTGGAGAGGCTTGTCCGTGCGGCACGACCTGCATCAGTACCGGGAGCCCGTCGTCGTGGAGTTTCCGAAACCGCATCCGCTGCCCGAGCCCGCCGCGGTGGAATCCTGCGCCGCCCGAATCGGTGATCAGTTCTTTACGCTCGACCAGCAGCGGGGTGCGCTGCTCGAACATCTCGACCGGCACGTTGCCGGCCGAGGTCGGATACATCAGGGCGGGGTTCCCATCGCCGTGGGCGCTGCCGCCCTGTCCGCCGCCACCCATGATGTGGTCGTTGAAGAACCGACCTTGCGCATCCCGGCCGTAAGCGCTGGCCGAGACAGGGAGGCCCGTGAACGCCTGGACGCCAGCCGGCAGCACCGGCGCCAGCGCCCGGAAGACCGCCGGGCCGCAGAACCAGCCGGTCATGGTGCGCTGGTTGACCGCGGCGGGATACGAGCAGTTGAGGACACTGCCCTCCGGCGCGCGCACGTGCAGCGGCCGGAAGCACCCGGCGTTTGACGGGATTCCCGGAGTGAGGATTGATTTGAGCGCATACACCGTGTGCGCCGCCGTGTAACTGTAGGTGCAATTCAGCCCGCCGATCGGCCGCTGCGGAGGGGCGCCCTCCCAATCGACGGTCAGTTCGTCGCCCTCGACGATCACGGCACAGGGGAGCGTGATCCGTTCGCCGAGGCTCTCGATGTCCACCTGGCTGCGGTAGACGCCGTCGGGCACCGCACGGATCGCCTCGCGCATCGCCACTTCGGTCCGGCGCTGCACTTCCTGGGCCAGCGGCTCGAGCGTGGTCATCCCGTACTCGTCCATGAACTCCAGCAGACGCCGCGTGCCGACCTGGTTGCTGCCGACCTGCGCCAGGATATCGCCCCACACCATGTGGGGATTGCGGACGTTGGCCCGGATCATGGCCGCCAGATCGTCGTTGAGCCGGCCCGCCTTGTACAGCTTGAGCGGGGGAATCTGAATGCCTTCCTCGTAGACTTCACGCGCGCGCGCGGAGTCCTTGGTGCCGCCGATATCGGACAGGTGGGCGATGGATCCGACGAGGCCGGCCACAACGCCGGCACGATACACGGGCGTGACGACCGCCAGATCGAAGAGGTGCCCGGCGCAGACCCACGGGTCGTTCGTGATGAGCACGTCGCCGTCAGCCAGGGTTTCGGGGGGAAACGCCTGGAAGAGCGCCTTGACCGCCCTGGGCAGCGTGAGATTGAAGACCGGCATTGAGCGGGGCGAGTGCGCGATCGACTGTGCCCGCGCATCGAGCAGCTCGCAACCAAAATCCTGGGCTTCGCCGATGATGGTCGAGAATGCCGTACGCCAGATCGTGACCCAGCACTCCTCACTGATGTTGATCAGCCGGCTCCACATGATCTCGAGCGAAATCGGATCGAACATTGTTGTCATCCCTCCACCCCCGGCGCGGTGGCGGGCAGCGCCGCGGGTACTGCGCCCGGCACATCGATCCGGATCACGAGGTTCCGCTGCCGATCCACCGTGAGGCGGTCGCCGGACCACAACACGGTTGTCGCCTCGGCTTCTTCGATGACAGCCGGCCCCTGGAGCGTGCTCCCTTCCGGAATCAGGTATCGCTCGAACACCGGCACGTCCACGAATCCGCCGGCCCCAGGGACATAGATCGCGCGCGATGGTTTCTGCGCTGCCGCCAGGGAAGGCTGGCCGGTGAGGCTACCGCGCACGTCGATCGCCGGCGCGGGGCCGGCCACCAGCACCCGCCAGTTCAGCGCCTGGATCGGATAGTCCGGCAGCGTCCCCCCGTAGAGCCTGGCGTACTCCG
>JBGPNN010000124.1:0-9830 GCA_041487495.1 bacterium | reverse complement strand
CTGTGGGTGCCGGACCACCTGGAGTTGTTATCCTCTTGTCTCGACGAACATGACACTGAGCTTGCCTACAGCCGTCCCCTGTGGGTGGAGCCCGACGGCACGATCATGCCCGGGACCTTTAACCTCAACAACGCGGAAA
This sequence comes from bacterium, assembly GCA_041487495.1. Classification (GTDB taxonomy): domain Bacteria; phylum Sysuimicrobiota; class Sysuimicrobiia; order Sysuimicrobiales; family Humicultoraceae; genus JBGPNN01. Next base: position 9,691 of record JBGPNN010000124.1, on the reverse strand, counting down.
CCCTGGAGTTGTTTTTGGCGAGAAAGCGCAACCGCATTCCCGCCGGATGTGTTTTGCACCGCAGGGAATGCTTTACCAGATGCGGTTATTGGAATGAGACGTTGCCTTCCGGTGGGGACTGGGACATGTGGGCCAGAATCATCGAGAGCGGAAAACAACGCCGCGTGGCTTATCTGGCCATACCCACCAACCTTCACTTTCGAGCCAGCTGGCGCAGAGACGCCGACGTGTGGCCGCCCGAGCTGAGGGTGTGGAAGGCGCTGCATGCCGTAGAGGGCTTGATGCCTTCCGCGCTGAGGATTCCTGTGGCGACGGGTTTGACGGAGCAAGAAGCCGCCTGGAGAATCATGTCCCCCGACGGGCAAGAATGGACGAGGGAGTTACGGGTCGCCGTTGACCAGGTCTTGGATTGGCGCGTTTGTCAAAGTGACGAATTGATGCACGAGCTACTTAAGCGACAGATGTCGGTGGAAGTCGATCCCGCAAAGTTGTTTGAAACTCTCGGACGGCTCGCCGCAGAGCTCGAATTTGGCCAGAGTCCCTTTAGTTGGAAGCTGGTCCGGTGGCTCCGCGACACTCGTGAAAAAGCTTGGCGTCGTATTTCGGAGGCGGCCGCTCGAATCCTGTAGAGAGGGCAAGGAGCATAGGCGGTGTTAATCGTATGAGCTGGATCGAGTGGGTCCTCACTCGCTAACGAGGTCCGGGAACAGGTCGCGCTTTGGGGCAAAGGCGCGCTTCCACACCATGATCGCCCGCGTGTAGTCGATCACAACCTTCCCATCCTGGTTGAGACCGCGGGTCCGGACCTTCACAATCCCCTGCTCAGGACGCGAGCGGGACTCGCGCTTCTCCATAACTTCCGTCTCCGCGTAGAGCGTGTCCCCGGCGTAGACTGGATGGGGCAGCGTGATCTGATCCCAGCCGAGCGCGAACCCGTTCTCGCTGACGTCCGTGGCGCTCAAGCCCACCACGACGCCAAGGGTGAAGATGCTGTTCATGAGTGGACGGCCAAACTCGGTCTTCCGCGCGTACTCGGTATTGAAGTGAATCTGATTCGCGTTGGCGGTCAGCAGGGAAAACCAGATGTTGTCCACATCGGTCACCGTGCGGCCCATGCGGCTGCGATAGACGTCGCCGATCTCAAAATCCTCATAGAATCGTCCGGTCCATCCGGGTTTGATGGTCACACGCATACCCCCTGGCGCCGTCAATACGACTTGGGGAGACCCAGCACGCGATGGCCGAGATAGGCCAGCACCAGATTGTTGCTGACCGGGGCCTCCTTGAACAGCCGCGTCTCACGAAACTTCCGCTCGACGTCGTACTCGTCCGCGAACCCGTACCCGCCGTGCGTGGTGAGGCAGATATCGGCCGCTTCCCACGCGGCCTCGGACGCGAGCAGTTTGGCCATGTTGGCCTGGGCCCCGCATGGCTCGCCGGCGTCGAACCGGCGCGCGGCATCGACGCGGACCAGATCCGCGGCTTCGACATGCGCGTACGCGTGGGCGAGGGGGAATTGAATCCCCTGATTGCTGCCGATCGGACGGCCGAAGACAATACGCTCTGTCGCATAGCGCGACGCGCGGTCGATGAACCACCGGCCGTCCCCGATGGCCTCGGCCGCCAGCAGGATCCGCTCGGCGTTCCAACCGTCGATGACGTGGCGAAACCCGCGACCTTCCTGCCCGATGAGGTTCTCGGCCGGTATTTCCAGATGGTCGAAGAAGACCTGGTTCGTGTGATGGTTCAGCATCGTCTCGATGGGCTCGACCCGCACGTGCTCGCCCGCGGCCCGAAGGTCGACCAGAAAGAGCGAGAGACCCTCCGTCTTGTCGGTCAGGTCTTCGTACGGGGTCGTCCGGGCCAGCAGCAGCATCAGGTCTGACTGGCGCACGCGCGAGGTGAAAATCTTCTGGCCGTTGACGACGTACCGGTCGCCGCGCCGTACCGCCGTGGTCCGGATGCGCGTCGTGTCGGAGCCGGCGTCGGGCTCGGTGATGGCGAACGCCTGCAGGCGCAGCTCGCCGGCCGCGATCGCCGGCAGGTACTGGGCTTTCTGGGCCGCGCTGCCGTGACGGAGCAGCGCGCCCATCGTGTACATCTGTGCGTGGCACGCCGCGGCGTTCCCACCCGACCGGTGGACCTCCTCGAGGACAATGCTGGCCTCGGTGATTCCGAGCCCCGCCCCACCGTGCTCTTCGGGGATCAGGACCGCCAGGTACCCGTGCGCGGTCAGGGCCTGGACGAACTCGCCCGGATACGCACGAGAGCGGTCAACACCTCGCCAGTACTCGTCGGGAAACCGCCGGCAGAGTTCGCGGACGGCGTCGCGCAGCAGCGCGTGGGAGTCCGGCGTCATGCGCCTGCCAGGTCGGCGGCGTGCAGAAAGACGTTCGGCGCGCCGCCCGTGTGCATGAACACCACCGTGGCATCGCGCCGCACCGCGCCGGTTCTCACCGCGTGGCTCAGCGCGGCCCAGGCTTTGCCGGTATAGATTGGATCGAACAGCAGGCCCTCCAGCCGGGCCGCCAGCCGCACGGCGTCCACGCTGTCGGGCGTCGCAATGCCGTAGCCGGGACCGACGTGGGCGTCGGTGATGTCGATGGCCCGTTCCTCCACGATCGTCGCCGGCACACCAACGAGGCCGGCCGCCTCGCGGATCTGCTCCGCCACGAGCCCCCGGAGCTTCCCGGCAGGCGTGTTTACGGACGCCCCCAGCAGGTGCGTGTCGAGACCGGCGATCCGCAACCCGAGCAGCAACCCCGCGTGTGTTGTCCCTGAGCCGACGGCCACCACCATGTGATCGGCCCGAACCTGTCGGTCGCGCAGTTGCTCGGCCAGTTCGAAAGCCGCCGGCACGTAGCCGACGGAGGCCAGCCCGCTGGAGAAGGTCGCCAGATGCACCGTGTACGGCCGGCCCCCCCGTTGTCGCACGCGATCGGCGAGGTCTTGCATCAACGCACTTGTCGACGCCGCGTACGGATCTTCCGTCTGCACATAATGCATCTCGGCGTCGAAGACCCGCATCAGCAGGAGGTTGCCCTGCGACGGCTCGTCCGCGCGGCCCCGCACGACCAACACCGGCTGCATTCCCACGCGCCGCGCCGCGGCCGAGATCAGCCGCAAGAAGTTGGATTGCGTACTCGCCGTGGTGATGATCGTGTCGGCCCTCTGCGCGAGCGCCTCGCCCAGGAGAAACTCGAGCTTGCGCACCTTGTTGCCGCCCAGGGCCAGGTCGGTGAGATCATCGCGCTTGACCAGCAGGCGGGCCACGCCCAAGTCTGCGGCCAGCCGGGGCGCCTCGTCCAACGGCGTCGGGAGCCTCGCGAGCGACACTCTGGGCAGTCGGTCGAGGTTCACGCGGTCTCGGCCAGCAACGTGTCGATCAAACGGTCGGCCGCGCCGCGAACGAACGTCACGATGTCCTCCGGCGTCTGCGGATCGGCCTCATCGACCCTGGGATTGAAGACACCGCTCGCGTAGTACTCGAGGAACGGCGAGATGCTGCGAAATGGATAGATGATGAAGACCTTCTTGCCCGTCGTGTGCGCGTGGATCATCTCCGACAGCACCCCAAACGACATCTGGCTTGTCGGATAGAAGACCACGTTCATGTCCGACTGATCGATGAGCCGGAGGTCCCTCACCACCGTGGCGCGACCCAGCTGCAGACGCGTGTGGTCATCGAGATGCCGCCCCCACGCCCGTATCTTTTCCAGCGAGGCGGCCCAGGACAGGATCTCGGCCCTCTGCTCCTCGGAGAACTGCCGGTCGAAGTCGTGCTCGCTCATCTTCGCGATCGTCGCCGCTTCCTCGTCTTTGACCGAGAGGGGGTCAAACACGACGAAGTGGCGGCGCAGGCGCTGGCCGAACTCGCGCGCCATCTCGATCAGCTGCGCATGACCTTCACGGCGCAGATTCGTGATGGGATAGCCTATGTAGATCTTGGGCCTTTTAAAGCAGATGAGATCGAACAGCGTCTGGACCGGTTCGTCGTGCGCGATCAGATAGTGCGGCACCCGCTCATAGGCGGCGAACATCTTGGAGACGAACACTTCCTGTTCCTGCCAGGCGATGAGTTCACTCGTCTCGAGCCTGCCACGCCACTGCTCGGTCTCTTCCAGGCGGCGCTGGATCGCATACACGCTGTCGACGACGGTGGCATAGAAGATGCCTTCGGGGCGCACCGACGGCGCCAGGCGAAGCCCCGGCAGGGTCTCCTGGACGACCGTCTCATCCGGCGGCGGCATGCGCCGTCGCGTCTCGTCAAACAACAGTTTCAGGTAGTGCGTGTCGAGCCCGGGGATCAGATGACCCTTCCACCAGAAACAGGCGTGGGTCACGAGGATCGTGCACAGGTCGGGCTCCCACAGGGCCGGGTCGTTGGCGACTTCCGTGAAAGCGATCGCGCGCAGTTCCTGCAACGCCTCCGGCGCCATGTCCAGAATGGTCTCCGTGCGTACCACCAGCCCAAGGTCCGCGGCGCGCTGGAGCATGATGCTGCCCATGTCCAGGTAGCGCAGCCGTTTGATCGGCGACGCCCAGCGGCCCTCATGCTGCTCCTGGACGATGCGCCGGTTGCCTTCATCGATCAACCGGACGATGTAGCCCGGTCCGCCGTCGGCCTCGCTCAGTTTGCCGCCACCCGAGATTCCGGTCGCGATCACGATCATCGTGTCACCTCGTAGCGCCGCATGAGGTTCTTCATCGAAACAGGTCCTCGTCCTCCGGCCGTACCAGATCTGCGGCCGCTCCGGCGCCAGAGTACTCCAACCCCCGGATCAGCACCAGCGGGGTCCCCTCCGCCGCCTGTCCCTGCAAGACGTTCGCCAAAGCCGCGCACTCGTCGGCAATCGCTTCGACCGATACCCGCAGCACGTATCCGTAGCGATCCTCTTCACCAATAAACGAGCGCAACACTCGAAGCCCCGATGAGCCGATCGCCACGCCCGTCGTGCCCTGCCGGAAAGGCCGGCCGTGACTGTCGTTGACGATCACTGCCAGATCGACACCGAACGCCGCACGCAGCCCTGAGCGGATGCGATCCGCGGACGCGTCGGGATCCTTCGGCAGCATGGCCATGACGTCATCCCCGAGCCCCACGTTTGAATGGTCGACCCCGGCGTTGGCGCAGACAAAGCCCAGACGGTGCTCGGCAATGACCAGCCCGGGTCGCACGCGGCGGATCGCCTTTGACTCGCGCAGTATCACTTCGACCATGCGCGGATCCTTGTGCGATTGCTCGGCGAGTTCCAGTGCCCGCGGACTCGGCGTCACCTCCCGCAGGTCAACCACGTGTCCTTCGGCCTTCGACACCACCTTGTGCGCCACGACGACGACGTCGCCTTCCTGGGGGATCAGCCCGGCACTGCGAAGCGCGCCGGCGATGGCGCCGACCAAATCGTCGCCCGGTCTGATCTCCGGAAAGGGCTCGGGCGCCCACGCCAGGACCGCCTTCATCGGAAGAATGTCATCATCGTGGCCGCGCGTCGGGGGGAAGGTGCGCGACCCGGACACCGAGGTCGCGGCGACGGTACCGGATGTTGAGGCCGATCACCAGTACGGCCAGCGCCTCGATCGTGGCCGCGGCGTCCAGCCCGCCCGCATCGACACCCCGCGCGCCGATCGCGTTCGAGAGTTCGATCACCCGTGCCCGAGCCTGTGCGTCGTTCCCGCAGACCAGGACGTCCTGATCCAGCGGGCGGGCGTGATCGGCAAGCAGACGCGCAGACAGGGTATGAAACGCCGCGACGACCAGCGCGTCGGGCACCAGCGTCTGGGTTTCGGCGGCGGCCGAACCAGCGGGTGGTGGGACGAATGCCCGCCCGTCGCCCATGGATACGGTAGCGTCGACGACGATGCGACCGGAGAGTTCACCAGCCAGGCCTTTCACGAACTCAGCGTGCCCCTGGAGGGGCACACTGAGGATGACAAGGTCGGATTGCCGGCACGCGTTGGCGTTCTCCGCCCCGGTCGCGTTGTGCAAATGCAGGCGCTCCGCCGTGGCCTGCGCGCGCGCCGGGTCGCGCGACCCGATAATCACGTCATGACCCACGGAGCAGAGCCTGATCGCCAGCCCATACCCCAGGTTGCCGGTGCCGCCGAGAATGGCGATGCGCATCAGGCCGCCCGTTCGGGTCCGGCCACCGCCAGGGCATACGCGTCGGCGGGGAAGCGCTGGATGGCGCGTAGGATCTCGTCGGGGCCGACGCCCCTGACAATCGCCGGATACCGCTCCAAGTAGTCCAGCCCAAGACCAAACAGTTCGATGTCGGCCAGCGTCTGCGCGACCCCCTGGTTGGTCTCCAGGCGGACCGCGAGCGATCCGGTGAGGAACGTTTGTGCGTCGGCGAGTTCCTCGACCGCGGGACCGTCGTGCTGCAGCGTTCGGACCTCATGGATGATCGCCTCGACAGCCCGGTCCACGTTGGCCGGATTCACACCGGCGCGAGCCCACCAGGGCCCCGCCAGCAACCCGGCACGCAGGTCGCTGAACGCGTAGTAGGCCATCCCCTTCTGCTCACGGACGTTTTGACCGATACGACCCATCATCCCCAGCTGCCCGAGCAGCAGGTTCCCTATCATCGTGGCATAGTATTCGGGATCGGTGCGGGCGACGCCCGGCGCGCCGAGGACCAGATCGGATTGGGTCTTCCCCGGAAGCGCGAGCTCCTCTCGACGCAGTCCGCTGCCCGGCCGTGGAGTCGGGAATTCCGGCAGCGTCCATCCGCGCCCGGCGGCCCACGGCCCAAGCGTTTCCGCGACATGTTCCACCACACGACCGGCGTCGACGTCTCCCACGACGGCGATCAGCACCGCTTCAGGATGAATATGAGCAGCGTGGAATGCGCGCAGATCGTCCGGCGTGAGCGCCGTCATGACGCGTTCGTCGCCGTCGGGCGGCTGGGCGTGCGGATGGCCTTCCGGGTACGCGAGGCGCCGAAAGAGCCGCTCAGCCACGTGGCGGGTATCCAGGGCATTGACGCGCGCCGCCGTGATGAGCCGCCCCCGGACCTTCTCGACCTCTTCGGGTGGGAAGGTGGGCTCCGTCAGCATTTCCGCCGCGAGCCCAAGTAGGGCGGGCAGATCCTCGGCCAGTGCTCTCCCGGTCACCGCGGTGGTCTCCAGACCCGACGTCACCGATAGGCTGGCGCCCCGGCCGTCGAGTTCCTCGGCGATCTCGTGCGCGGTGTGTCGGGCCGTGCCATACATCAGCGTCGAAGCCGCAAACCGCGCCAGGCCCGGACGGCTGCCATCAAACAGACCCCCCCCTCTCGCATAGCCGTGGATCGCCACAGACCCGCTGCCGGGGGACGACCGGACCAACACCGTCAGGCCATTGGGGAGGACGGCGCGAGTGATCCGGTCAGCCGTGATCAGCGTCATGCCGTGACCTCGCGCCGCGCGCCGTTCTGCGGCAGATACCACCCGACTGTTCGCGTCTGCTCGACCAGGTACGTGCGCGCCATCCCGGCCACGTCGTCGGCCGTCACGCGCTCCAGGCGCTCGGAGAGCGCAAACAACGTCTCAGGACGATCCACGATCGCCAGGGCGCCGAGGGCCACCGCGCGCCGCGAGACGCCGTCGAGCAGATAGACGAATTGCGCCCGGGCCTGGCGTTTCACCCGCTCCAGTTCGGCGGCAGGCACGGGTTCCTGCTGGAGCCGCGCGATTTCAGCAAGCGCCGCGGCCTCAACCGCCGCAATCTCCACCCCGCTGCGCACCGTCGCGCTGATACGGAAGAGCGTCGGATCGATGCTCGGCGCAAACCCGGAACCGGCCTCCGTGGCCAGCCCGGTGTCGACCAGCCCGCGGTACAGCCGGCTGCTGCGCCCCCCAGATCCGCCGTCGAACGGCGCCGGGCCCTTGAATCCGGACAAGATGCCGTCGAGCACCAGCAGCGCGGCAACATCGGGATGGCCCGCGGCCGGGACGTGAAACGCCATCCCCACGTACGCCGCCCCGCCGCCGGGACGTCGCAGGACAACACGCCGTTCCCCTTCCTGCAACGGTTCGTCCGTCCGAACCCCCGGCGCGGGCGCGCCGGCCGGGAGGTTTCCGAGCGCGTCCGCGAGCAGCGCGGTCATGCGCCCGGTGTCCACGTCACCCGCCACGATCGCGATCGCGTTCGATGGATGGTAGTACGTGCGGTAGTGGTGATAGAGGTCGTCACGGGTGATCGCGCGTAGGTCGCTCTTCCAGCCGATGACCGGGTGGCGGTACGGATGGGCCTTGAACGCGAGCGCGTCAAGTTCTTCGCGCAGGTTATAGACCGGAAAGTTCTCCTGTCCCTCGCGTTCCGAGATAATCACGGTGCGCTCGCCGGCGACCACGTCGGGGTCGAACCCGGCGTTGACCATCCGGTCGGCCTCGAGCCGCACCGCGACCTCGATGTGCTCGGCGGGCAGCACCTCGAAGTAGGCCGTGTAGTCCTTCCAGGTGAACGCGTTCCACCGGCCGCCCAGCCGATCGATCAGCCGAGTCAGCGACCCCGAGGGACGCGACGGCGTGCCCTTGAAGAGCATGTGCTCGACCCAATGCGAGATCCCGGTCATGCCGGTGGTTTCGTTGCGGCTGCCCACCCGGTACCAGAGCCAGAATGTCGCGACGGGCGCCGCGTGCGATTCCCAGATGAGCGCGCGCAGCCCGTTGGGCAGCGTGGTGTCGTAGACATCGTGCATGCGATCACTCCTCGATAGAGCCTCGGCGCAGGGGGTGGTAATTTCGGGCCGTTCAACGTCCGCACCTGCCGCAAGGAACCCCCCGGGCGCATCGCGTATCCGACTTTCGTGCTCGTACTACGGCCCGCCGTTCTCGCCCGCCACCGCCGCGCGTTGGTACGCCCGCATCGTGTGCGGACCGCGCGTGGGGCCCTGCGCTTCGTCAACGCGCTGGGGTTCTGCTACGCGTTCACGTCGGGTCCCGGTGGTCTCCCCGGGCTCTTCGACGTGCTGGCCACGCGCAGCATCGACCGGATGTGGTCCTGGGCCTGGCAGTGGAAGGACGAACTCCCCACCACGCGGCGGCTCCACTATGGCAAGGTCATCCGCCGCAAACCATCCTATCTCTCGCTAACGATGCTACCGGCATTCTATGCCCTCTCCGGCAACGTCGGCGAGCCCGACGACCACCTGCAGGCGTACCGGGAGGGCCGGTTGAGCGCGCTCGCCAAGACGCTCTACGAACAGGTCCTGGCCGAGGGTCCGGTCTCAACCTGGACGCTGCGCCGGCGGTTCGTGCCGCGCGGCGAGAGCGGCTCGCGCTTCCACCGGGCGCTGGACGACCTGCAGGAGCGCCTTCTGATCGCCAAAGTGGCCGAGGAAGAAGAATGGCGCAACGGCTTTATCTGGGATGTCTTCCACCGGTGGATGCCGGACGTGGTGCGCGCCGCAGGGAAGCTCAGCAGTGAAACGGCCGCGGCGAGCATCCTGGAGCGCTACATCCGGATCGTCGGCGCGGCCGGCCTGACGGATGTCGAGACGACGTTTGGGTGGAATCCCAAACTCATCCAGACCGCCGCCGGATTCGCGGGGCTCGAGCGTGCCGTCCTCGACGACCGCGAAGTGTGGACCATCCACCGCCTCTGGCGCGCTCGAACCTAGGGAGTCCATTGCCGGTGCTCCGGCCTCCGCAAATGGCCCAAATACGAGCCGATAGCCATTCAGGAACGACTACGGGCAACATGACGCGG
>JBGPNN010000123.1:0-9864 GCA_041487495.1 bacterium | reverse complement strand
TTCGAAGTCGCCACACGGCGACGGCTGCCCGTGATCACCGTGACCAGCAGCGGCGGGGCGCGGATGCAGGAGGGGATGCTCTCGCTGATGCAAATGGCGAAGACCGCGGCTGCGCGGGCACGGCACCACGCGGCCGGGCTGGCGCACATCTCGGTCCTCAGCCATCCAACGTTCGGCGGCGTGACCGCCAGTTTCGCGTCACTGGGAGACGTGCTGATCGCTGAGCCCGGCGCGCGGATCGGGTTCGTCGGCCCGCGGGTGATCGAGCAGACCACGGGCGAGATATTACCGGCGGACTCACATCAGGCCGAGCGCCTGTTCGAGCGTGGCATGGTCGATCTGCTGCTCGATCGGCGGCTGCTGCGCGAGGCCCTGCGGTATCTTATCCGGCACCTGCGGCGCCGGCCGGCGACCGCCCGCCGGGCTGAGCGACTGCCCCGGACACCGCCGGGCGGGCCGACGCCAACGGCGTGGGATATCGTGCAGATCGCCCGCCACCCGCAGCGGCCGGCACTACGGGACTATATCAGGCGCATCGTGTCCTCGTTTGTCGAGTTGCACGGCGACCGCCTCTTTGGCGACGACCCGACGATCATCGGCGGGCTCGGCGAGATCAACGGTCAGACCGTGGTGATCGTGGGGCATGACCGGCCGGTCTCCCCAGAGGCATCATCCGCGAAGGACCGCGGCATGTCCTATCCTGAAGGCTACCGCGAGGCGCTGCGTCTGATGCGCCTCGCCGCCAAGTTCCGCCTGCCGCTGGTCACGTTTATTGACACACCCGGCGCCTACCCAGGCTACGAGGCGGAGCGGCGGGGCATCGCACAGGCCCTGGCGCAGAATCTGCAGGCGATGGCGCTCCTGCCCACGCCCATTGTCTCGGTCGTCATCGGGGAGGGTGGGAGCGGTGGCGCGCTCGCGCTGGCCGCCGGCGACCGGGTGCTGATGCAGGAGTGTGCGTTCTACTCGGTGATGTCGCCCGAGGCGGCGGCGGTCATCCTCTACGGTGATACGTCGCATGCGCCCGAGGTCGCCTCAGCGCTAAAGCTCACCGCGGGCGACCTGCTGCGGCTGGGCGTCATCGATGCGATCATCCCCGAGCCGCCCGGTGGGGCGCACGCCAACCACGATCAGGCCGCGGAGATGGTGCGCCGCTATGTCGTGGCCGCGCTGGCCGACCTCAGCCGCCTGCAGTCCAAACGGCTCGTCGAGGCGCGCTACAGGAAGTTCCGGCACATGGGCCAGGTCGGTGGTGCCTGGCGCGATGTCGTGCGTGAAGTCCAAGAGGTCTTGGGAGCCGTGGAGCAACGGCTGCAGCGTCGCGATACGACCGGTCCGGGCCGGTCGACCGGCCCAACGTGACCGGGACGGCAGACGGGCCGGGTTTCGTGGTGATTGACGACGGCCGGGCGGTCGCGGTGGCCGCGCACGTCGATGCCGGCAGGGTGTGGTTGTCTGGCGGAGCCATAGAGGCCGCATTGGGTTGGGAACTGAAGCCGCAAGGATTGTGCCGCGGTGACGAATGTGTGTCGCTGCCGCCCGGGGCCTCGCCGGATCACCGCAGCCTCGATCTGGTCAATCTTGCGGAGGTTCTGTGCCGCCCGCTGGCCCTCGATATCGAAGAAGAGGCGGCCTACCTCGGCGCCCCGGTCGAGGAGCGGTGCGCAACCCTGGCCTCGCTCGACGCGCCGGACTTTACCCTCCCCGACCTCGCCGGCCGGTTGCACTCCCTGCGCGAGCATCGCGGTCGCAAAGTGCTGTTGGTCGCGTACGCGTCGTGGTGAGGATGCCGCCGTGACCTGCCAGTCTGGCAGGTCCTCTACGAGGAACTGAGGGATCTTGGGTTCACGGTTATCACCGTCGCGCTCGACAAGAGTCCGGACGATGCGCGGCCCTGGATCGACGCCGCAAAGCCGGCGCACCCGTCGTTGATCGACACGCAGTTTCGGCTGGCCGATCTCTACCATATCGTCAACGTCCCGACGATCCTGTGGATCGATGAGCACGGCCGCATTGTGCGTCCTAACGACGTGGCGTTCGGGGACGATCGGTTCCGGCACATCACCGGACTCGATGCGTCGCGGCATCTGGCCGCCCTTCGGGAATGGGTACGTGGCGAACGGCCGGCGCTCTCCGAGGCGCAGGTGCACGCCTGGCAGCACCTGCCCACCGCGCAGGACCAGCAGGCCCGCGCTGAGTTTGGCCTGGCGAAGTGGTTGTTCGAGCACGGGCGCGCCGAGGCCGCGGATCGCCATTTCTTGCGCGCCGGCGAACTGGCGCCTCATGACTTCACGATCCGCCGCGGCAGCATGCCCATGCGTGGGCTCGACCCGATGGGACCGGAATTCCGGCAGATGTCCCGGGCGTGGGCCGCGGCGGGGCACCCGTATTACCGGCCGCTGCCAGACACCGCGGGCCGCGCTGATGTGGCCGCCGAAACGCCAAAAGCCGGCGAGGAGTGAATCGATGGATTTCGCATATTCCGCCCGGACGAAACAGTATCTCGAACGCCTGGCGGCATTCATGGAAGAGCACATCTACCCCAGCGAGCACACGTTCGCCGACCAGTTGAACGCCGGGGCGACCCGCTGGCAGATCCCCCCGATCATGGAAGATCTCAAAACCAAAGCCCGTGCGCAGGGTCTCTGGAACCTGTTTCTCCCCGACAGCGACTATGGCGCGGGGCTCACGAACCTGGAATACGCGCCCTTGTGCGAGATGATGGGCCGCTCGCCGATCGCACCAGAGGTCTTCAACTGCTCGGCCCCCGACACCGGCAACATGGAGGTCCTGGTCCGCTACGGCAGTGAGGAGCAGAAGCGGCAGTGGTTGGTGCCGCTGCTGGATGGGCGGATCCGCTCCGCGTTCGCCATGACCGAGCCCCAGGTCGCGTCGTCGGACGCCACGAACATCGAGGCCAGCATCGTCCGCGACGGCGACTCATACGTGATCAACGGCCGCAAGTGGTGGATATCCGGCATCGGCGACCCGCGGTGCCGGATCATGATCTTCATGGGTAAGAGCGACCCGCAGCACGCGGACCCCCACCGGCGGCAGTCGATGATCCTGGTGCCGCGCGACGCGCCGGGGGTGACCGTGATCCGCATGCTGACGGTCTTCGGGTATGATGAGGCGCCTCACGGACACGGCGAAGTGCTCTTCGAGAACGTCCGGGTCCCGGCATCCAACATGCTGCTGGGCGAAGGCCGCGGCTTCGAGATTGCGCAGGGCCGGCTGGGTCCGGGTCGCATCCATCACTGTATGCGGCTGATCGGCATGGCCGAGCGGGCGTTGGAAGCGATGTGCCGGCGGGCCACGTCCCGCGTGGCCTTCGGCAAGCCCATCGCCCACCACGACGTCACGATCGAGCGCATCGCCGAGTCACGCATCGACATCGAGCAGGTGCGCCTGCTGGTGCTGAAAGCCGCCTACATGATGGATACATTCGGCAACAAGGCAGCCCGCTCCGAGATCGCGCAGATCAAGGTGGCCGCGCCGAACATGACGCTGCGCGTGCTCGAACGAGCGATCCAGGTCCATGGCGGAGCCGGGGTCAGTCAGGACTTCTGGCTGGCGGCGGCGTGGGCCGGCGCCCGCTCGCTTCGCTTCGCCGACGGGCCGGACGAGGTGCACCGCCGGCAAATCGGGCGGCTGGAGTTACGGAAGTACAGTTAGGGGCGGCTCAGTTCTCGGCGCGTGGCGCGACGATCGCCAGCGCCGCGTCGGCGAGCGGCCGCGCCATGGCGCCCCGCTCGCGCGCATTGGCCGCGGCCGCGGTGCCTGCCAGCACCCGGCCCATGATCCCCTGTACTATGGCGGCTAGGCGGAACATCGCGAACGCGAGATAGAAGTCCCAGTCAGGAATGTCCCGGCGCCCAGCCCGCCGGCAGTAGGCAGCCACATAGTCGTCCTCGGACGGAATGCCCAGACGCCCCAGATCCTCGCCCGCCAAACCATCGAAGAGCGCCCGCGGCAGCCGATACGCCATGGCGCTGTATGCCAGGTCGGCGAGTGGATGGCCGAGCGTCGAAAGCTCCCAGTCAAGCACGGCGACCACCCGTGGCTCCGTGGGATGGATTAACAGATTGGCCAGCCGGTAGTCGCCGTGCGCGATGGCCGTCTGATCGTCTGCGGGGATGTGCCGCGGCAGCCACTCGATGAGCCGCTCCATCGACGGGATCGTCTCGGTTTCGGAGGCCCGGTACTGCTCGGTCCAACGGTGGAGCTGCCGCGCGACGTAGTTGCCCGGCCGGCCGTAGTCGGCAAGGCCGAGCGCCTGCCAATCGACACGGTGGAGGCGCGCCAGGACGTCGGCCATCGAATCGTAGACCGCGGCGCGCTCGCGCGCCACGAGCCCGGACAGGCGCGGATCCGTGAAAACGCGCCCGCGTACGCAGTCCATGACATAGAAGACCGTGCCGATCACCGAGGGATCCTCACACAGGACATAGGTGCGCGGTACCGGCATATCGGTTTGCGCCAGGGCCGTCAGTATGCGGTATTCGCGTTCGACCAGGTGGGCTGAGGGCAGCAGCGTGCCCGGCGGTTTGCGCCGCAGGACGAACTCCCGATCGCCAGCTCGCAGGTAGTACGTTGGATTGGATTGCCCGCCTTCATATTGGCGGACCACGAGTGGGCCGCCGACGCCTGCGATATGCCGCACGAGATAACGCTCCAGCGCTCCAAGGTCAAACCGGTGGGCCTCGCGGACCTCGATGGTACCGGGAGAGAGCAACTTCTCCATGATCAGGGTGTCGACCCAGCTTCCGTCTAGCAAACCCTGCTCACGGTAGATACCGACACGGGTAAAGCCCATCTTCGTGTACAGCGCCATCCCGGTCTCGTTGAACGGAAACGCCGACAGCACCAATTTGTGATACCCAATGTCGCGTGCGAGCTCGATGAGCCGTTCCAGCAGGCGCCCTCCGATGCCTTTGCCGCGCACGCCGCGTTCGACATAGATGGACAAATCCGCCACATGGCGGTACGCGTCGCGCGGATTGAACATGTTAAGGCTGGCCCAGCCCACCACGCGGCCATCCATCTCCGCCACGATGACCGGATGTCGTGGGCTGCGCGAGACCAGCCACTGCCGCCGCTCGGAAGGCGTTCGTAACTGCGTCTCCAGCGTTGCGATCCGATCTTCGATCCCCTGGTTGTAGATCGTGCAGATGACCTCGGCGTCATTCAGCGTCACCGGGCGCACCGTGATCTCGACGCCGGCGGTCATCGGACTGGGCTCGCAGTCCCGGTCGGTCGCGCCGGCCGTAACCCAAAGGCGCAGACCGTGGCGATCAGACCGCCGACACCCAACACCATGTACGACCATCCCCACGTGCTTGGCGTCGCGCCGGGGGGATTGGTGGCGTCCAGCACCGCGCCAAACACGAGCGGGGCGATCGCGCCCGCGCCGAACCCGAGGACCGACCGCAGCCCCAACGCCGATCCCAGATACGCCGGCCGCACCGACTCCGTCAGCGCGGTGGACAGCACCGGCGAATCGCCCAGCGCGCTGAAGCCGTAGAGCGCGCCGACCATGACGACGACCGCGGCGGGCCAGCCGACAAGCCAGCCCATCGTGAACGAACAGGCGGTGCTGATCGCCGCCAGCCCCAGCAGGACGGTGCGGCGGCCGAGCCGGTCAGACAGTCGTCCCATCGTCGAGGAGGCGAGCATGCCCATGACGTGGAACGACGCGGCGAGATAGGCGGCCGTCGCGACCGCTCCGCCGATCTTCGCGCCTGACAGTGAAAGGCTGGCGGCCAGGAATGCCGGCGTCCAGGCCCACATCGCCAGCAACTCCCAACTGTGGAAGATGTAGCCGAGGATCAACCGCATCGCCCCGGGATTCCGCACGACCTCCGTGCCGAAATGAAGGCCCTCGTGACGATGATGGATGGTCGTGGGCTCGGATCGCAAGGCGGTCCAGGCGATGATCAGCCCGATGAGCGGGCCGCAGCCTGTCACGAGAAACGTCAGTGGGTACCCACCGCGGGGCAACGTCACGCCGGCGATTGCCAGCGAGAGGGCCGAGGCAAACGATGAACTGGCGATCAGCCATCCCAGAGCGCCGCCGCGGCGCCCTGGGCTGAAGCGATCGGCGATCAGCATGATCGCGGTCGTATATGTGCCGCCCTGCGAGATCGCCACGAGCGTGTACAATACCAGACCCGAGAGATAGGAGCGCGCGAAGAGGGCGAAGGCGAGTGACGTTACGGTGGTCAGCGCACTCGAGACCAAGAAGACGCGGCGCGCGCCGACCCGATCGGCCAGCCACGAGCAGCCAAAGAGCGAGAGCGCAAACCCAGCTTGAAACCCCGTTGCGATCGATCCGGCCGCAGTGGCCGTCATGTGCCATTCGGAACGCAGCACCGCCAGGGTGGCCGAATACGTCATGAAGATCAACGTCATGAAGGTGCGCGATAGGCCCATCCTCGGCAGCCAGGTATCTCGGCTCGCGGGGGAGTGCGTCGCCATGATGGAGGCTAGGCTGGGAGACGGCGCCAGGCCCAGCAGAATCCTGTCAGGGCGTCGGCGCCTGACGTCTCGCCGATCCGCAGCAGACGGCGCGCGGTCGTGCGGATCCCATCGGGCGGACCGGTCAGGGCGCGCAGCAGATCATGCCAGGGCTCGGCGGCCCAACCGCACCGTGCCGCGTCGAGGTAGGCGCCGCTGATCCGGGTCGTGCACGGCAGCGCGGCGCCCGCGAGAACATTGCGGACCTCCCCGGGATGATGACCGCGTCCGATGCCCGGCCATACCGTCACGGCGATCATGATGCCGACCAGCAGATCATCACCCGAGGGCGTCAATCCGGGACCGAGGCCGGCAATGTGCGCCGCAACGGCGGCCGACACACATGGCGCATTCACGCGGTCGGAGAGGAACCCGTGAATGGTCTCCAGCCCGTACGCGAGCGAGGCCAGCAGGACGGCGCGCGGGCCGGACCGCTCGCCCAGCAGGGACGCGACGCTCTCGTCGGGCGCTCCGGCCAATAACTCGCCCTCGACGAGCAGACGGATGCTCGTCGCGTCAGCGGGAGACCACTCCGGCATATCGGCCGAGGGCAGTGTCGGATTCCAGAACGACGCCTCGGCAAGGTCAACGCTGATGGTGCCGGCCTGCAGACGGCCGCCGCGCAGGTGCACCAGCCCGCCGAGCGCGAGGGGCGCGGCTTGAAAATCGTACGTTTCCTGGAGAACGATGGCCAGAGGGCCGCGCGCGAGACCTGCCGATCCCAACGTGACGATCCGCCCGTTGAGATCGAGATAGGCGCTGCGCTCGAACGTCGCCAGCACCGTCCCGCTCGCGTCCGCGGTGCGCAGGTCTTCAAGGGGGGCGGGGAGCGTGGCGGCGTGCAGGGTCACGCGTGACGGCCGCCGGATTGACCGGCGCCGGTACCCCGTCGCGATCCGGCCGCGGGTGCCGCCGCGGCGAGCACGGCCTCGATGATGTTCTGGTACCCCGTGCACCGGCAGAGATGTCCGCTGAGGTACTCACGGACCGTTTCGTCGGTCAGATGGGTTTCGTCACGGAGCAGCGCGGTCGCGCTCATCAGGAATCCCGGTGTGCAGAAGCCGCACTGCAGGGCGTGGTGATCCATAAAAGCCTGCTGCAGCGGATTGAGGGCTTCGGGTGTGCCCAACGCTTCGACCGTCGTGATATCGGCGCCGTCGGCCTGCACCGCAAACATCAAGCACGAGCGCACGGGCTCGCCGCCGAGCAAGATCGTACACGCCCCGCAGACGCCGTGCTCGCACCCAAGGTGGGTGCCGGTCAACCCAATGTCCTCGCGGATGAAATCCGCGAGCGTCTTGCGGACTTCGACCGTGCGGATGTAGTCGGTGCCGTTGACCCGCACGCGGACATCGGCCTGGATGGCAGGCGCGGCGCGCCGTGGCGCGATACGTTTTGTCGCGGCCCGGCGCGCGGCCGGCCGGCGCGCGGTCTTCGCCTTGATCGCCTTCCGTGTTTGCTTCATGATTGCGCCTTCGCTTTCTCCGCCGCCTGTAGGAGCGCCCGGACCGCGAGCACGCCCGCGACGTGCTTGCGGTAGGCCGCGGACGCGTGGATGTCGCCATCGGGATCCAGCGCGGCCTGCGCGATGCGTCCGGCTTCTTGCACCGTGGCCTCAGTCAGCCGTTTGCCTGCCAGATGCGCCTCCGCATCGGGGACCCGTATCGGTCCCGGCCCGACGCCCGTGAACGCGAGGCGCGCCTCGACGCACCGGCGGTCGGCACCCAGGCGCACCACGGCCGCAACGCCCGCCACGGCGAAGTCGCCGTGACGCCGCGACACTTCGTGAAACGCCCAGCCCGCGCCCGGCGGGAGGGCCGGCAGACGAATCTCCGTCAGCAGCTCGTGGGGCTTTAGGGCGGTGGTCAGGTAGCCCACAAAGAACTGCTCGGGACCAACGATGCGGCCGCCGCGGGCGCTGGCGATCACGAATTGCGCGCCCAGCACCGCGGCCACGGCCGGCAGCTCCGCCGACGGGTCGGCGTGCGCCAGACTCCCACCGATCGTGCCGCGCGTGCGGATCTGCGCGTGGCCGACCCATCGGAGCGCTTCCGCCAGCAGCGGGAGGTGCCTGGCCACCAGCGGGTGCATTTCCGCGATCCGCTGGCGGGTCATCGCGCCGACGGCCAGCCCGCCGCGATTGGTCTTGATGTATGCGAGGTCTTTGATCCGGTTCAGGTCGATGATGATGGCCGGCCGGGCCAACCGCATCGCCATGAGCGGCACGAGGCTTTGCCCGCCGGCCAGAATCTTCGCGTCCGGGCCGAAGCGGCGCAGCGCGTCCAGCGCTTCCGGGCGGCTGCGCGGGGCCAGGTACTTGAAGGGGGCCGGTTTCATGTGCCGCCCACCGGTATCCCGCCCCTCGCCGTCGTGCCGGCCGCCGCCACGCCCGTCTTCCAGATGATCTCGGCCAGGCGCGCCTGCGCGAGCGGCATCTCGACGATGCGCGTGCCCAGCGCGTCGTCGATCGCTGACGCGAAGACGGCCGGCACCGGGATCACGCCGGCCTCACCGGCGCCCTTGACGCCCAGGGGATTGAGGGGTGAAGGCGTCTCCACGTGTGCGATATCGATGTTCGGCACCTCCGCCGCCGTGGGCAGCAGATAGTCCATGAACGTCTGCGTCAGCAACTGCCCATGCTCGTCGTATATCAGTTGTTCGTAGAAGGCGCCCCCGAGTCCCTGCGCAACCCCGCCGCGGATCTGCCCCTCGAGGATCAGCGGGTTGATCACCCGGCCGCAGTCGTGCACGACCACGTATTGGTGCACGCGGATCGCGCCGGTCTGCCGGTCGATCTCCAGGATCGCCGCGTGCGCCCCACACGCGAACGATCCGCGCGGCGGTGCGAAGTAGCGCGATGCCTCCAGTCCGGGCCCTTCCCATTCAGCCGGGATCGTGCCTCGCAGCGGGTTCGCGGCCGCGGCCACGTCGCCAAGGGCGATCGTCCGCGAGGGTGATCCTTTCACGAAGACTCTGCCACCGGCCAGTTCCAGATCGTCGGGCCGGGCTTCCAGCATTGTGGCCGCGACGGTCAGCGTCTTTTCGCGAACGGCTCCGGCGGCCAGGGCGACGGCGTTGCCGGCCACGACCGCGGCGCGGCTCGCAAACGTCCCGGTGCCCCAGCCGAACGCGCCGGTATCGCCGGTCGTGACGACCACGTCGCGCACGTCTGTACCCAGCGCGTCGGCGATAATCTGCGCAAACGCGGTGTAGTGTCCCTGTCCCTGCGTCCCCACGCTTGTCGCCGCGAAGACCTTGCCGGAGGGCTCCACCGTGACCCGGCAGCCTTCATAAGGTCCGATGCCCGTGCCCTCCACGTAGAGCGCCAGACCCAGGCCCATGGCGCGG
>JBGPNN010000122.1:0-9868 GCA_041487495.1 bacterium | reverse complement strand
ATTCGCGCGCCGCGTTCGGCCGCCTGCGCCGCCAACGCTCGACTGGCGGCCGGGCTGAGTGTGCTCATGTCCACGTAGATCTTCCCGGGCCCAAGCCCCGCCAGGATCCCATCGGGGCCACCGGTCACGGCATGCAGTGCCGACGTGTCGGTCACCATCGTGAACGTAACATCGGCCGACGCGGCTACGGCCCGAGGCGACTCGGCCCAGCGCATACCCAGGTCCAGCAGCCCCTGCGCCTTCGATTGCGTCCGGTTGTAACACGTGACGGTGTGCCCGGCGCCCAGCAGCCGCTTGACCATACGGCTGCCCATCACGCCGAGCCCCACGAACCCCAGATTGGCCATAAATCACGTCTGATCAGCAGATTGTCTGACAGCGGGAGATTTCCTGCCTACCCCCGAAACTCCACCATATGGCAGTAAATGATCTTCGCGATCGCCATCGCATTCCCACCGAACAGGTTCGCTGGACCTGTTCTCCCGAGGATCTTCCCTTCACGACTACTGCGGAATTGAATATTGCAGCCGAGAGCATTGTCGGGCAGAATCGCGCGGTCGGCGCCATCGACTTCGGTCTGGCCGTTCCGCAACCGGGATACAATATCTTCGTCACGGGGCCGGTGGGGACCGGGCGTACCACGTACACCGAGAGCAAGGTCACGGCGCTCGCCGCGACGCTCCCCGCGCCGTCTGACTGGATCTATGTCCACAACTTCCAGCAGGCCGATCAGCCGATGGCGATCGCGCTGCCGCCCGGTGAAGGCTCGCGGTTCCGCCGTGAGGTCGAGCGGCTGGTCGAGGAGCTGAAGGACGGAATCCGCAAGCTCTTCGCCAGTGAGACGTTCGAGGCCAAGCGCAGCGGCGTGCTGCAGTCGTTTGAGCAGCAAGCCAACGGTATCTGGCGCGACCTCGAGCAGGAAGCCCGCCGGCTCGGCTTCGCCCTGCAGCGCACCCCGGGTGGCATCGCGACGATCCCCGCCTCACCGTCGGGCGAGCCGTTGGGCGACGAGCAGCTCGCCCAGCTCCCCCAGACGCACCGGCAGGAACTGGAGCGCCGTGCCCGCGACCTGCAAGAGAATGTCGGTGAAGGCACCCGCAAGGTGCGGGCCATTGAACGGGAGGCGCGCGAAGCCCTCCGGGAACTGGAGCGGTCGGCGGTGTTGTCCGTGGCCAGCCACGCTGTCGACACGCTCAAGCAGCACCACGCACAGACCCCTCGGATCGCGGCCTGGCTCGACGCGTTTCTCGCCGATGTCATCGACCGCCACGACGACTTCAAGGATGAAGGGGAGCAGCAGCCGCAACTCCCGTTCCTGCCCCAGCGGCGCGCCGAGTTTACCCGGTATCGCGTGAATCTCTTGATCGATAACAGCCAGACGAAAGGTGCGCCGGTCGTCCTGGAGCCCAACCCGATCTTCTACAACCTGTTTGGGAAGGTCGAGTACCGCGGCGAATTTGGCGCGATGGTCACCGACTTCACGATGATCAAGCCCGGCGCGCTCCACCGGGCCAACGGCGGCTACCTGATCCTGCAGGCGCGTGAACTGCTGACGTCGCCGCTGGCGTGGGAGGGGCTGAAGCGGGCGCTGAAGAGCCGCGAGGTCCGGATTGAGAACATCGCCGAGCAGTACGGCATGTTCCCCAGCGCGACGCTGCGACCCGAGCCCATTCCTCTGGACGTGAAAGTGATCGTCATCGGTGCAGCCCTTATCTATCACTTGCTGTATCAACATGACGACGACTTTTCGAAGTTGTTCAAGATCAAGGCGGATTTCGACATCGACATCGAGCGCTCGAAAGAGATGATGCTCGAATACGCCCGGGCGATCAGCGCCATCTGCCAGCGGCAGGGGCTGCTGCCGTTCGACCGCACGGCGGTGGCACGGACGCTCGAACAGAGCGCCCGCATCGCCGAGGACCAGACCCGCCTGTCAATGCGGTTCAACGAGATCGTCGATGTCATCTACGAAGCGTCGGCATGGGCGAAGAGTGAGGGCGCGCCGGTCGTCTCTGCTGCGCATGTCCGCAAGGCGATCGAGCAGCAGATCCATCGTAGCAACCGCGTCGAGGAGCGCATCCGCGACATGATGCGCGACGGTCAGATCCTGGTGAGCGTCGAAGGCGGCGCCGCCGGTCAGGTCAACGGTCTGTCGGTGCTCATGCTGGGCGACTACGCGTTTGGCCGGCCGACACGAATCACGGCCCGGACGTTTGTCGGCGGCCGCGGGGTCGTCAACATCGAGCGCGAAACGCAGATGTCGGGTCGCATCCACACCAAGGGCGTGTTGACACTGGCGGCGTACCTCGGCGGCAGGTTTGCGCAGCAGCGGCCGTTGTCACTCAACGCCTCGCTGACGTTCGAACAGACGTATGAAGAAGTTGACGGCGATTCGGCTTCATCGACCGAACTGTACGCGCTGCTGTCCGAACTGGCGGGCGCACCGATCGAGCAGGGGATCGCGGTCACCGGATCGGTGAACCAGAAAGGTGAGATCCAGCCGATCGGCGGCGTCAACGAGAAGGTGGAGGGATTCTACTACGTCTGCAAGGCGCTCGGCGTGACGGGGCGCCAGGGCGTGATGATCCCACACCAGAACGTCCGTAACCTCATGCTCAACGACGAGGTCGCCAGGGCGGTCCGTGAGGAACGGTTCCACATCTGGGCGGTCCGGACGATTGACGAAGGGCTCGAGGTGCTGACCGGTTTGCCTGCGGGCGCGGCCGACGCCGAGGGGAACTTCCCGGAGGGGACGGTGAACGACCTGGTCAGCCGGCGGCTCAACCTACTGGCGGATCGGATGCGGCGCTTCACCCCGCCACGCGGCACGCGCGAGGAGCCCGCCCGCGAGACGCCGGCCGCGGATCAGCCCGACAAAGACGAGCCCGACAAGGACGAGCCCGAGAAGTGAACGTCACCGTCATGGGCGCCGGCGGGCTGGGCGGGTACTTCGGCGGGCTGTTGGCCACGGCGGGGCATCGCGTGACGTTCGTCGCGCGGCGGGCGCATCTCGAGGCGCTTCGCGCGCAGGGCGGCATCCATCTTCGAACGGTTCACGGCGAGTTCTTCGCTCAAGCCGGCGCGACGGGCGATCCCGCGACCGGCCCTGTCCCCGACCTGGCCCTCTTCGCCGTAAAATCCTTCGATACGCAGACGGCGGCCGAGTCGCTGGCCCGTGCGGCCGGGCCCCAGACGGCGATTCTCTCCGTGCAGAACGGTGTGGAGAACGAAGAGATCCTGGCGCGACGCTTCGGCGCCGAGCGCGTCCTCGGCGGCAACGTCTACCTGTTGGCTACGATCCAGGCCCCCGGGACCATTGAGCAATCCGGTGGCCCGCGCCTGCTCATCTTCGGTGAATGGCGCGGCGGGATGAGCGACCGCGCGCGTCACCTGGAGGCGCTGATGAGAGAGGCCGGCATCAACGCCACCGCGTCCGATGACATCGCGCGCGAGAAGTGGGTGAAGTACGCGCTTATCTGCGCGCAGGCGGGTATGACGGGTCTGACACGCTTACCCATCGGTGAGATTCGCGAGAACCCCCCGACGTGGGCCATGTATCGTCAATTGCTGGAAGAGGTCGTGGCCGTGGGCCGGGCACGAGGCGTCCACCTGACGGACACCGTGGTCGAAGACCACCTGACGCTGGCCGCGAAGCTAGAACCAAACTACACGTCGTCCCTGTACTACGACCTGACACACGGCAAGCGGCTGGAGATTGAGGCCTTGCATGGGGCCATGGTGCGGTACGGGCAGGACAGCGGGGTACCGACCCCAGCATGCGCGGCGGTCTACGCGGCACTGCTCCCACACGACCGGAGGGCTCAGCGAGCCGCAACGCAGGCCTAGAGGATTGGCGTCGTCGCGATCTGTGCCCGGGCTGGGAGGCCGATCTCCTGCAGGGCGTTTGCCAGCCGCTCGGCCTGCTCGAGGCTGCGGTACGGCCGCGTCACGACGTGGAACGAACTCCCAATGCGCACGACATAGGCGACCTGCCCTTTGCTCCGGACCAGGCGCATCATGACATCTGCCGCCGCGCGATTGGTGAATTCTCCGAAATTCACCATGTACCCCACGGTAGGGAGTGGTTTCGGCTTTACGGGCCGCGAAACGATTCCAGCCTGCCGCGGGGCATCACTGCTCCGCGGGTGCCAGGCCTGCGCGGACCTTCGCTCCTCACTCCTCGCGGGCGCCGCCGCGCTTGGGCGAGGCGCGACCTGCTCGGGGCTCTTCGCAATCCTGAGAGGGGCGGTCAGGAGCGTGGCCGCGATCACCGCAGTCGACGCGGCGAGCGCCAGCCCCGCGACCAGCGTGCGCCGCTCTAACCGTGCCCGCGCCCGCACCGGTGCCGCCGCAATCGCACTCACCATCCGCAGGTACTGTGGCAGCCGCCGCAGCTTGGACGGCAGGCGCCGATCTTCCAGGAGCGCGGCGACTTCTTCGTTGAGTTCGCGCTCGACCTGCGTCCACACATCCTGCCAGGCGCGCGTATCCAGAGTCGCAGCGGCCGCAGGTCCTCGCCGTTCCTCGTGGAGGAGTGTCCCTCGCGGATCCAAGAGGCGTAGGGAGTTCTGGACTTCCACCACCCGATAACCGCCGGGCAGAGGCAGGCGCATCCGCAACACGTTGGCCTCCTTGCGTGACACTTCAATGGAGGTATACCCGAAGTTCGAACCGGCTAGTCGGCTCGTATTGACATCATGATGATCAAGCGATAGCATCATGATGTGCGAACGACCCTGACGCTCGATGAAGACGTGGCTGCCAAGCTCAAGGCCGAGGCCCGCCGCTCCGGCCGGTCGTTCAAGGAGGTTGTGAACGATTTGCTGCGGCTGGCATTGAACTCGCGGCGGGCAAGTAAGCCAGCAAAGCGTTTCGAGGTGAAGACCAGGGACTTGGGTCTGCGGCCAGGATTCAACTTAGACAAGATCAGCGAGCTCATCGAGCAGCTCGAGGGACCATTCCACAGGTGATTCTTGTCGATGCGAACCTGTTGCTCTACGCGTATGTCCCGACAACACCGCTCCACAAGCGCGCCCGGGCCTGGCTAGAAGACCTCTTCTCCAGTTCCGCGCAGGTTCGCCTCACGTGGGTCACTATCCTGGCTTTTTTGAGAATCGCAACGAACCCGCGCATCTTCGAGTACCCGTTTTCGATTGACGAAGCTATGGCGATTGTATCGGCATGGTTCAATCAGCCAGCCGTGGCCGTTCTCGCGCCTGGGGAGCGTCATTGGGAGATCCTCGCCGAGGTGCTCCGCAAAACGCAATCGCGAGGCGCCTCGGTGATGGACGCCCACCTGGCCGCACTCGCGATTGAGCATGGCGCGACGCTCTGCACGAACGACCAGGGCTTCGTGCGGTTCCCCGGACTCCGCCTGCAGAACCCGCTGGAAGAGTAGAAGAGTTTTGGCCGTGCACCCGCCTTCGACAACCATCCCCCGAGCGGTGTCCGCGTCGCTGGCTCCAGCCAGGTGTCCCTGCGGCACACGGGAGCGCTGACGTACCGTTGCTCCCTTCCGGGCCTGGCGGGGTTGATCAGTTCCCGTTGCACAGGACCCGGCCTTCGTCGCTGCGCGCGCGGGCCTGGCCCCACGAGATGGCGCCTCTAGACGGGAGTTCAGCCCCGCTGTAGCGGATTGCGGGTGACAGGGAACCGCTAGCTCCCCACCTAGCACGGCCACAAGAATCATAGCACGAAGACGTTCAGAGATTCTCGGGTGCGTCGATGACCTGGTACTGCAGGATTTGCCCCTGCGGCACTTGAACCACCGCCCTACCGCTTCGCCCGGGAGGGAGACATCGTGGAGGTTTTCGAGCCGCCGGCAGACCGGCCGTGGTATCGGTTCTACGAGCCCGGCGTCCCGCGCACGCTCCAGTTGCCGACACATCCCGTCCACGGATTCCTCGCGCACAGCGCGAAGACGTATCCCGACAAAGAGGCCCTGATCCAGGTCGGCCCCAACTTCGACCGGCGCATCACCTACGCGCAGCTCGACGACCTCACCGACCGGTTCGCCCGCTCGTTGATCGACCGCGGTCTCAAACCCGGCGACCGCGTCGCCATCACGCTGCCCAATTGCCCGCAGTACGTCATCGCCGCCTTCGGCGCCTGGAAGGCGGGCGGGGCGCTGGTGCAGGTCAACCCCCTGTACAAAGGACGAGACCTCACGTTCAACTTGAAGGATTCGGGCGCGAAATTCGCGATCACGCTGTCGAGGCTTTATGGGAACCTGAGTGAGGTCCGCGCACAAACCGACGTGCAGGCGGTCATCGTCACCAACCTGCACGACTTCTTCCCAACGAAGTGGCGACTGCTGTATTCGCTGGCGAAGGCGCGGAAGGAAGGCGACGTCATCCCGCACGGCCCCGGGATCATCCCGTTCATGGACATGCTCGGCACACCGAGGCTCGAACAGCGGCCGGTCGTGAACCAGGAAGAGATCGCCGTCCTCCAGTACACGGGCGGGACCACGGGCGTGCCCAAAGCCGCCACGCTGACCCACCGCAGCCTGGTCAGCAACTGTCTGCAGTGCCGCAGCTGGCTGACCGACGTCAAGGACGGCCAGGAGCGCATCCTCTCGGTGGTGCCGTTCTTCCACGTGTTTGGGATGACGGTCTGCATGAACCTGTCGGTGGCCGTCAGCGCGGTGAACATCATGCTCTTGATGAAGCTCTTCGACGTCAAGGCCGTCGTCGAGGCCGTCCCCAAATATCGCCCGACGATCTTCCCGGGTGTCCCGGCAATGTACCTGGCGATCAACCAGCTGCGCGATGTGGAGAAGTACGACTTGAAGTCGATCCGCGCATGCGTCTCGGGATCGGCGCCGCTGCCTGCCGAGGTCCAGCGACGCTTCGAGGAGCTGACGGGCGGGCGGATCACCGAGGGCTTCGGCATGTCCGAGGCCTCCCCGCTGACCCACGCCAATCCGGTGTATGGCACGCGCAAGGTCGCATCCATCGGGATCCCGGTGCCGTCAACCGACGCGAAGGTCGTCGACGTCGAAAGCGGCACCCGCGATCTGGGGCTGAACGAAGTCGGCGAACTCGTCGTCCGCGGCCCCCAGGTGATGAAGGGGTACTGGAACAATCCCGCAGAGACGGATCAGACGCTCCGCAACGGCTGGCTCTACACCGGTGACATCGCGCGGATGGACGGGGACGGTTTCTTCTTCATCGAAGATCGCAAGAAGGACATGGTGATCATCGGCGGCTTCAAAGTCTTCCCGCGGGAGATCGAAGAAGTGCTCTACGCACACCCCAAGGTGAAGGAAGCCGCCGTGGTCGGGGTCAAGCACCGCATCCGCGGCGAGGTGCTGGTCGCCCATGTGGTTCCCAGAGACGGAGGAGACGAGAAGGCCTTCAAGCGCGAGCTACGTGACTACTGCGCCCAGCAGCTCTCGACGTACAAGGTTCCACGGCGGATCGAGATCGTGGCCGAGATCCCCAAGACGTTCCTGGGGAAGGCGCTGCGCCGCGACATCCGCGACCGCGAACAGCAAAAGGGCGACACTGCTGACCAGGACTAGAGGGCGCGCCGTTAGTGGCCGCGGAGGAACCGCATCCGCTGGGGCGGCCAGTAGATCAAGATCGCCCGGCCGACGATCTGACTCCGTTTGAGGAACCCAAACGCGCGACTGTCCTCGCTGTTATTCCGGTTGTCGCCCAGGACGAAGAATGACTGCTCCGGCACCGCCTCCGGCCCATAGTCGCCCGACGGTTGCCCGTTGATGTAGAGCTCCTGGATCGGCTGGTCGTTGATGTGGAGGCGACCGTTCTTGATCTCCACACGATCGCCGGGCAGCCCGACGATGCGTTTGATGTAGTTCCGGCTGGGGTCGCGCGGGTAGTGCAACACAATCACGTCGGCCCGCTGTGGTTCTCGGAACCGGTAGACGAACTTGTTGACGAGTACCCGGTCGTGCGGCAGCAGCGTGGGTTCCATCGAATACTGCTCGACCTGGAACGCCTGCGCGACCGAGACCATCACGACCTGGGCCAGCAGGAACGCGATGACCAGCGTCTTGGTGAAGTCCAGGGCGCCGCGCCCAGCCCGGCGCCAGCCCTGCGGCACCCGTCCGATCATGTTTCGCATCTTGACCATCACGCGTTCCCAACCCCTGTCATATGTTCAGCAGTGCGTGGCGGAGGGGGTGGGATTTGAACCCACGAGGCGGGTCTCCCCACCTACACGCTCTCCAGGCGTGCCGATTCGGCCGCTCTCGCACCCCTCCGAAGCGTACCGAGGACTAGTATACCCAAGATTCGCCGAAGTGGCACCGGCTCTATCGCGCGGACGGCCCCGGGGCGGCGAACCGGTATCCAAACCCGCGCGCCGTGACGACGATCTTGGGATCGCCTGGGTCCACTTCGATCTTGTTTCGCAGCATGTGGACGTACTTCTTCACGTCCTCCGCGGCGGCCGCGTCGCGGTCGGGCCACACCACCGCCAGGATCTCCTCGGTCGAGAAGACCTTCCCCGGTTTGGAAGCCAGCAACCGCAGCAACTCGTATTCCTTGGGCGACAAGGAAACGTTCTGGCCACGCACGACGACTTCCTTGCGCTCATCATCGATGAACAACTCTTCGGTGCGGATCACCGGCGGCGTCGACGCGTGATACCGGCGCATCACGGCGCTGATCCGGGCATCGAGTTCGCGCAGGTCGAACGGCTTGGTAATGTAGTCGTCGGCGCCCAGGTCGAGCCCCGCCACTTTTTCCTGGGCGGAATCGCGCACGGTCACCATGATGACCGGCACGCGGCTGAACTTCCGGACCGCGTCGAGCACCGACCACCCGTCCAACTCGGGCAGGTTCACGTCCAGCAGGATCAGATCGGGCGCGACAGAGACGGCCGCGGTGAGCGCCCGGCTGCCGTCTTCGGCCGCGCTCACCTCGTGCCCCTTGGAGCCCAGATATTTGACGAGCAACTCCCTCGACCGCGCGTCGTCTTCCACCACAAGGATCTTCATCCGCCACTCCCTTTCGGCAGTGTAAAGTAGAATGTGGTCCCGCCCGCGGCGCTCTCGAACCAGATCCGCCCGCCCAGCAGCTCCACGTAACGTTTGACGACCGCCAGACCCAGGCCGATGCCGTCGATCTCCCGCTTCGCGGGGTTTCCCGCCCTCCGGAACGGCTCGAAGATCGTCCCGACGTCCTCGGGCGCGATGCCCGGGCCGGTGTCGGCCACGGCAAAGAGCACGTGCCCATCCTGCGCGGACGTGCTCACGGAAATCCGGCCACGCGGGGTATACTTCAGCGCGTTGTGAAGCAGATTGATCAGGATCTGCCGCAGCATCGTCTCGTCGGCCCGCACGGTGGCCGCGCCGTCGGTGCTCGCGTCGATGGGGAGCCCTTTCGCGCGCGCAAGGTGCTCGACGTTTTGCCGGGCGGCGTCCACGGCGTCGGCGACCCGCACCTCGGCGATCTGCGGGGCAATCCCGCCGGCCTCCAGCGCCGAGTAGCGCAGGATGCCCTCAATCAGGTGGAGCAGGTGGTCGCCGGCGGCCAGGATCGCGTCTAGATCCTTGCGCTGGGCGTCGGTGAGGGGCCCGTCGATGCCCTCGAGCAGGAGCTGCGCGTAGGCGCGGATCGCATGCAGCGGCGTCTTGAGTTCATGGCTCATCGCCGCAGAGAACTCATCCTTGATGCGGTTGGCCCGGCGCAGCGCCTCGTTGACCTCGGCCAATTCACGGTTGATCCTGGCGAGTTCGAGATCGCGCACCTCGATCGCTGAGGCCATCGTATTAAACTCGTCGCCCAGCAGCTGCAGCTCGTCGCTCATCCTCGCCTGAATTCGCGCCGAGTAGTCCCCGCCACGCAGCCGCCGGATGGCGCCCGTCATGCGGTCGACCGGCCCGAGGATCGCGCGT
>JBGPNN010000121.1:0-9944 GCA_041487495.1 bacterium | reverse complement strand
TCACCTCGACGTCTGCGTCATCAAGCACGTGGCACGATCACTTCAAGGGCTCCGGGAATACACCGGATGATCGCGGGCGCGGATCCTACATCCTCACCGTCGGCCTGCACCGGAATCGGGACATCGCTGTCCACCCGGATCTCGACCGCGTCGATGTGGCTCACCCCGGCGTGATGAAGGTGAGTGCCCGAGAAGGTCTTCAGGAGGATGGTCAAGGCTTCCAGCCGGCCGACGGCATGGCACCAGACGACCGACAGCCGTCCGTCGTCGACCCGCGCGTGGGGCGCGATGTGGACGCCGCCGCCGTACCAGTCGGTGTTGGCCCCCACAAGCAGGAACAGCCGACCCGTCTGCTGCCGGCCGTCGAGCCACAGCCGTGCCGGCGCCGCGCGATACGTCGCCAGGGTCAGAAATCCGGCCGCCACATGCCGCGGCTTTCCTCCGATCCAGCGGGGCCAGCCGCTCGCCCGCCGGACCACGGCTGCGTCGAAGCCGACGCCGGCGATCGTGGCGAAGTATCGGTCATTGACCTGACCAGCGTCGATGCGCCGGCGGGCGCCGTCAAGCAAGAGGCGGGCGGACGCGACAGGGTCCTTTGGCAGACCGAGGGCCAGGGCAAAGATGTTCGCCGTGCCGGCCGGGATAACCGCCAGCGCCGGAGGGCGGTGCAGCCGCCCGCGCAGGATGCCGTTTAGCACTTCGTGCAGGGTGCCGTCGCCGCCGACGGCCACGACCGTGTCACAGCCTTCGCGCGCAGCCTGTTCCGCCATCGCCCACGCATCCAGCGGCTCCCGGGCAATGGCCTCTGCGCAGTGGTATCCGGCTCGTTCGAGCATGGGACGGATCGCCTGCCAGGCACGCAGACCGGCGCCCCTCCCGGCTACGGGGTTGATAGCGGCAAAGATCTCCATGCGTGCTTTCGACTTCTGGCCGGCCGCGGGTCAATCCTTGGCTCGCGCGGGTGGAGGGGAGGAGGGGTGGACTCGCGGAGGCCAGAACCCCGAATGCCATGGAGCGCGTGATCGCAGTCCTGGTTCTCCTCGTGATCGGGACGTCGCTGGCGCCTGTTGCGGCGCAGAATCCCGTATCAGGCGGCGTCTTCCGCCGGCAGCTCGACAGCGACCCGGCCAGCCTCGACCCCGCACAGGCGCCGACGGTCAGGGCCATCTCCGTCAAGATGAACATCTTTGATTCGCTGCTCCGCCTGAACCCCACGACGCTGCAGTTGGAGCCGGGAGTCGCCGACGCGTGGACCATCAGCAACGAGGGGCGGACGATCACCTTCCACCTGAGACGGGGCGTGCGGTTTCACAATGGGCGAGAGATGGTGGCCGAGGACGTCAGGTATACGCTCGAGCGGCTGCTGGCGCCGGAGACCGCCTCACCGTTCGCGCGCGCGTTTGACCGCATTGCCGGCGCGTCCCAGTTTATCGCGAAGCAGGCGAAGGACGTCACGGGGATCAAGATTCTCGACCGCTATCGTCTGTCGGTCACCAACGGTAGTGTCAACGCCACGTTTCCGCTCAGCTTCACAAGCCTCTTTATCGTACCGCGAGAGGAGGTTGAACGGCTCGGCCGCGAGTTTGGGCAGCGCCCGGTGGGCTCGGGCCCCTTTGTCTTCGCGTCCTGGCGCCGGGACGGTACGATTCTCCTCAAGGAGAACCCAAACTACTGGCAGGATCGCCCGTATCTCAACGGGCTGGAGTTCCGCATCATCCCCGACCCGGCCACCGCGCAGGCGGAGTTTGACACCGGCCGCCTCGACTACATGATCCTGACCGATGTCACCTACCGGCGGTACGCGGACGACCCCAACTGGCGGGCCCAGGTCATCGAAGTTCCCGAACTCTTCACGCGGCATATCGGGTTGAACGTGACAAAGCCACCGTTGAACGATGTGCGCGTGCGGCGGGCGATCAATCACGCCATTGACAAAGTCACCATGGTGCGCACGCTCTTGCAAAACAAGGCCTTCGTCGCGACCGGCGTGTTCCCGTCCAGTCACGTCGCGTACGACCCCGGCCTCAAAGGCTACGACTACGATCCGGCGCTCGCGAAATCACTCCTCGCGCAGGCCGGGCTCGGTGGGGGCTTCGACCTCGAACTCCACGGCGCCGCGAATCCCGTCACCGGGCGGTGGCTGGAAGGTTTTCAGCGCTACCTGACGGCGGTCGGGATCCGCGCCCGCATCGTGCAGGAAGACTTCGGCGTGATGCTCGATCGCGCCGGAAAGGGAGAGATCCCGACGTGGGCCCTCTCGCACGGCGGTGGCCCGAACTGCGTGGACTACCTGGGCCCGTTCCGCTCGCGTAACTTTGGCCCGGCGGGCAACCGCATGCGCTACAGGAACGATCGAGTCGATGCGCTCATTGACGAGGCCGAGCGAACCTTCGATCTCCGGCGGCAGGTGCAGTTGTGCCGTGCGGCCGAGAAGCTGATTGTCGCCGATGCACCCTGGTTCTTCTTCAACTACAACAAGGCCGTGTTGGTGCATCAACCCAACGTCCACGGCCTCGTGGGTAACCCGGTGGAGATGGACTACCAACCGATGCAGAAGGTCTGGATGCAGCCCAAGCGCTGACAACCGGCGATGACAGCGGCGGGCGGCACTCGGTTCATCCTCCGACGGCTCCTGCTGGCCGTGCCGGTCTTCGTCGGCGTGACGCTGGTCACGTTTGTGCTCATGCAGATCGTGCCCGGCGATCCCGTCGCGCTCCTGATGGAAGAAAAGATGGCCACCGTGGACCCCGCGGCCGCCCGGCTCATCCGCGCCAAATGGGGGCTGGATGACCCGGTCCCGCTGCAGTATCTGAAATATCTCCGCAACGCCCTGCGTGGTGACTTGGGTGTGTCGTACCGCACGGATCAGGATGTGCTGGCGTCGATCCTGGATCGGGTGCCGGCCAGCGCAGAACTGGCCGCTGCCGCCCTGGCCCTTGCCATCATCATCGGCCTCCCACTGGGGGTGCTGGCCGCGCTCCGCCAGAATTCTGTGCTCGACTCGGCCAGCATTGCGGCGGCCACCGTCGGGGTCTCTATCCCCAATTTCTGGCTTGGCATCCTGTTGATCTACTGGCTCGCGGTGCGGCTGCGGTGGCTGCCGCCGTCGGGGTATGGGCCGGCCATTCCGTTCTTGCTGATGCCGGCCGCGACACTCGGCACCGGGCTGGCGGCGGTCGTCGCGCGTCTGACCCGGTCATCCATGCTGGAAGTGATCCGTCAGGATTATATCCGCACCGGGCGGGCGAAGGGGCTCCCAGAGCGTCGCGTCATCCTCGTCCACGCGCTGCGCAACGCGGCGATTCCTGTTGTCACGGTGATCGGCGTACAGATGAGCGGCCTGCTCGGTGGATCAGTGATCACCGAGCGCGTGTTCTCCTGGCCCGGTGTCGGCCGGCTGCTGGTGGACTCCATCGGCGTGCGAGACCTGCCGATGGTGCAAGGCTGCGTGCTCTTTATCGCGACAATCTTCATCCTGCTCAATCTGCTGGTGGACCTTTCGTACGTGTGGCTGGACCCACGGATCACGTACCAGTGAGCGTCGGTGGCCCGCGGCGCGCAGGCGGATCCCTTTGGCGCCGCGCCCGGCGTCTGCGCAACCTGGCCATCGGGGGCGCGCTGGTGGGTCTGCTGGTGGTCGTGGCGGTGGCGGCCCCGCTCATCGCCCCGTTCGATCCGGTGCTCGACGCCGATCTGAACAACTACCTCCGCCCGCCCGGCGGGCCGTTTCTGCTCGGGACCGACATCTTCGGCCGCGACGTGCTCAGCCGCATCGTCTACGGCGCACGCGTCTCGCTCGGCGTGGGAATCGCCGTGCAGGCCTCTGCCCTGGCCGTCGGCGTCGCGCTGGGTCTGCTCGCGGGCTTCTATGGCGGCGGCGTCGACACCCTGATCATGCGGCTCGCCGAGGTCATCTTTGCGTTCCCGGGACTGCTGTTCGCTATCGCCATCATGGCGATCATCGGACCGAGCCTGTCCAACGTCTTTCTGGCGCTGGGACTCGTCAGCTGGACTGCGCTGGCTCGGGTGGTGCGGGGTCAGGTGCTCTCCCTCAAGGAGCAGGAATACGTGGAAGCGGCCCGTGCCGTGGGTGCCTCGAATAGACGCATCATTTTCCGGCACATTTTGCCTAACACTCTTGCGCCGGTGATCGTGCTGGTCACTCTCGGTATCGGCGGGGCGATCCTGGCCGAGGCGAGTCTGTCGTTTCTCGGCCTGGGCGCGCAGCCGCCTACGCCGTCGTGGGGGTCGATGCTGAGCGCCGGACGCGATTACCTGCTCCAGGCGCCGTGGCTGTCGCTCTACCCCGGGATGGCCATCTTTCTCACAGTGATGGGTTTCAATCTATTGGGTGACGGGATCCGGGATCTTCTCGATCCGCGGATGTAAAGAGGAGGAGCCGGCAAATAGACCGGCTCCTTGACGCGCATTCCTCAGTCAGCGGTCTACTCGCCGCGACTCGTCGGATCCACGCCCGCAAACGTCAGGAAATCGAGCATCCGGAAATCGCCCACGCTCCCGTTCGTCCGCGGAAGTATGGGCCTCCAGTTGCGGCGGGAGAGGAAGGACTCAGGATCCGTCTGCAAGAGTCCGATGATCACCTCGGCGACGATCCGGCCCCCCACGGGCCCAAGATGCAGCCCCTGCTCCATGACCTCCGCCTCCTTGAGGACGTAGTACCAGAGGGGCGTGCTCCGCTCGAGGCCGAGGCGATAGGTCTCCAACTCTGCCAGATCCCGCGGCGCGAGCGCGTCGACCCTCATCTCCCGGGCGATCGACTGCCCAGATGGCAGCAGCCAGGTGACCTGGCGGAGCAGGTTCCGCTGTGGAAGCGACGTCGGTGGGTCGCCCGACGCGATGGCGCCCAGGGGCAGCCGGAACAGTGGTGTGGAGATCTTGCTGTCGATCCTCTTGTTGGGCTTCGCTCGCCCGTCCCCGAAGTCGAAGAACGACTCGAAGCCGACGTAGCGCCTGGAAGCCCTCGCCCCACCCCGCAGGTCTTCAGGGTCGGCCATCCCTTCCTGACTGGGGTCGAAGATGAACGCGGTGAACTCTTCGTTGGCCCGGTACGAGGGCCTGACCATGCTGTGGCCGAAGCGGTAGGCCGCCCCCTGGAACTCGACGGGAATGAAGGCATGCTCCCTCTGGGGTTCGTAGAACCGTCGTCCGCGCGCGAGGATGTCATCGACCAATTCCTGTCCCACGAACAGCGGCAGGAACTCGTGGAGGATCATCCACTGATAGTGCCATTGGGTGAGCCGGCGGGCTTCTTCGAAGGTCCGACGGACTTCGTCGGATCCTCGCTCAGTGCGCCGGCCCCGTCCTTGCAACCGCACATAGTCAACGACGTTATTGTGGAACTTGAGGACCGCCGCGTGTATGCCGGAGATCAGCACGTTCTCGTCGTTGCGCGGGTCCCCGATGATAGCCCTCATGTTGGCGTCGCGGGGGAGGTCCTCGAACTGTCCACCGAACTCCACCCTAAGTTTTGCCCGGTCCGCGTGCTCGTAAAGATTGGGTGATCGAAACGGACCGCCAGCGTAGACGGGGTCGAGATCGAGTGAGGGGGTCCGCGCGTTCTCCGAGCGTTCCGGAACGGTGGGGACACCCAGACGCGAGGTCGGGTCGAAGGTCATGTCGTGGTCCATGAACTGCCCCATGAAGGTGGTGCCGAAGGTGTGATTGGGGTTATTGGGGTTGTTCGCACTGAGCGCCAGGTTCTCGATCAGGGCCACCGGACCAGCCGTGAGGGGGTCATTCGCGTCCAGTATCCCTCCGGGCTTGCCGATGTCGAGCAGCGCCGCGATCAGACGAGGGGACGGTTCCGCGAACGGCCGTAGGCGAGGAAAGATGCGGCCGAAGCGATCAGCGCGAGTGGCCTCTTCCCGCACCCTGTTGGTGACGGCCTGGAGGGCCTCAGCCGTGTATCCACCAAAGAGGCCTGCCGTGCCGGCGACCGCGGTGCCGACACCAACCCGGCTGAGGAACTGTCGGCGACTGTAGCGTGGAGATTTCATAGTAGCCTCGCCTCCCCTTGAAGAAAGATGTGAGGAGGGTGAGGTCAAGAAAAAGACCGCACCCACCTTCCCTAGACCGGAAGATGGGTGCATCGCACCGGGCTATGTGACTAGCCCACCTTCGGCAGCCCGGCTAACTCAGAGAGCCCCGTGGCTTTGCGTCCCCGCCTCGCGGCGGGTTTGCGTTTATCGGATGTCGCGCCTATTCTAGCCTTGCTCCGTACAAAATGCAAACGGCCGCCGAGTCGGGCCCTCACGTCACCCCACGCAGATGCAATTCATCCGCGCGATGGCAACTGACGAAGCGACCCGGCGAGATCTGTTGGAGCGCCGGGGTCTCCGTGCGGCAGCGGTCAACGGCGTGAGGGCAGCGCGGGTGAAAATAGCAGCCGGCCGGTGGATTGGCCGGGCTGGCGACCTCACCCTTCAGTTCGACATCGCCGGACCTGTGACGCGGGTCGGGCACCGGCACCGCCGCCAGCAACGCCGCCGTATAAGGATGCCGTGGTGTGTCAAACAGCTCCTGCGTCGTCGCCAACTCCACGATCTTGCCCACGTACATCACCGCGACCCGATCGCAGATGTGCTTGACCACGGCGAGGTTGTGCGCGATGAACAGGTACGTGAGGTGCAGTTCCCGCTGCAGGTCCAGCATGAGATTCAGGATCTGCGCCTGTACCGAGACGTCGAGCGCAGAGACCGGCTCGTCGGCGACCACGAGACGGGGATTCAGGACCAACGCGCGGGCAATCCCGATGCGCTGCCGCTGGCCGCCGCTGAACGCGTGGGGAAAGCGCTGCATGTACTCCGGTCGCAGACCGACCAACCGCAGCAGTTCCGCAACGCGCTCAACACGCCTGCGGCGATCTCTCATCCCGTTGACGAGCAGCGGCTCGCCGACGATATCAAAGATCGGCAATCGAGGATTGAGGGAGCCGTACGGATCCTGGAGGATCATCTGGATCTGTGGCCGGAGCGGGCGGAGGTCCTGCCGGGGGAGCGCGGCCAGGTCCACACTGCGGCCATCGGCGGTTTGAAACAGGATCTCGCCACTCGTGGGGGCGTGCGCGCGCAGCACGCACCGGGCCGCGGTCGTCTTGCCGCAGCCGCTCTCCCCGACCAGGCCCAGGGTCTCCCCTTCCTGGATGGAAAAACTGATATCGTCGACCGCGCGGACATGTCCAACCACACGGTGCAGAAAGCCCTTCTGGATAGGGAAGTGCTTGCGCAGATGCTTGACCTCGAGCAACGGCCGGGCGGGATGAGGGGAACCTGTCACGTCCGCCCCTCCGGTGGATCGTATAGAAAACAGCTCACCAGATGTCTGTCGGCGACCGGCAGCAGGGCGGGAGCCTGCTGGTCGCACGTCCCGGGCATGGAATGGGGACAGCGCGGATGAAACGGACAGCCGCGGGGGCGGTTGAACGGATGTGGGAGCGAGCCGCTGATGGTTGGGAGAGTGCTCCGTGATATCGAGTGGATGCTCGGGATCGACCGCAGCAGCGCCTGCGTATAGGGGTGCTTGGCGGCATGGAAGATCTCATCGACCGGGCCCTGCTCCATCACCTGGCCGAGGTACATGACCATGACGTGGTCGGCCATCTGGGCGATGACGCCGAGGTCGTGGGTGATGAAGATGATGGCGGTATGGCGGTCGTCCTGAAGCTGCCGCAGCAGGCGCAGCACCTGGGCCTGCGTGGTGACATCCACGGCGGTCGTCGGCTCGTCCGCGATCAGGAGCCGCGGATTGCAGGACAGCGCCATGGCGATCATGGCGCGCTGACGCAGCCCGCCGCTCAATTGCCAGGAGTAGTCGTCCAGCCGCTGTTCGGGAGCGGGAATGCCGACGTCACGGGACAATTGCACGGCGATGTCGCGGGCCTCGCGCCGGTCAACGGCCTGGTGCAGCGTAATGGCTTCCGTGATCTGATTGCCCACCGAATGCACCGGGCTGAAGGCCGCCATCGGCTCTTGGGGAATGAGGGCGATTTCACCGCCGCGGATACTGCGCATGTCTTTGCCACTCGGGTCCAGCGTGGCCAGGTCCTGGATGGTTTTGTCAGTCCGGCGCAGCAGGATTTCGCCCGACACGATGCGGCCCGGCGGCTCGATGAGCCGCAGGATGGCTTTCATGGCCACCGTCTTGCCGCAGCCACTCTCGCCAACGATGCCGAACACCTGACCGGGATAGACGTCGAAGGACACGCCATCGACGGCCTTGACCACCCCTTCGTCCATGGCAAAGTGCACCTTGAGGTCGTGGACGGAGAGGAGGGGCTGCGCCCGGTCACTCATCGGTGGGCTCTTCGGGGCCGCCTAGTGACCGTACGGATCGGCGGCATCGCGTAGGCCATCTCCAACCAGATTGAACGCGAGTACGGCGACGATCACGAACACGCCGGGGATGAGCAGCCAGGGCGCATCTGCGACCGTCTGGATGTTCTGCGCTTCCTGGAGCAGCACCCCCCAGCTGATCGCGGGCGGGCGGATGCCCAATCCCAGGTAGCTCAATGACGTCTCGCTGACGATCAACACCGGGATGGCCAGCGTGCTGGCGGCAATGATATGGCTGGTTACCGCCGGCAGCATGTGGCGCATGATGACGCGGAATCGGCTGCACCCCGCCAGCTCGGCGGCGAGGACGAAGTCCTCCTCGCGGAGGGACAGGAACCGGCCGCGCACCTCCCGGCCAAGCGTGGTCCAGCCGATGAACGCCAGAATGACGGTGATCGCAAAGAACACCTTCTGCGGCGGCCAATCTTGTGGAAGCGCGGCGCTCATTGCAAGCCAGACCGGGATCGTCGGCAGAGACTGCAGCAACTCGATCAGCCGCTGGATGGCCACGTCCGACCATCCACCGAAGTAACCGGAAACTCCGCCCAGCAGCGCCCCCAGGATCACGCTGAGCGTGACGGCGACCAGGCCGACGGTCATTGACGTTCGCGTTCCGCGCATCAGGCGTGACCATTGGTCGCGGCCCAGCCGATCGCTCCCGAGCAAGTACGCCCGGTGTTCGGGGCCGCCCCCGGCGCCGAGGAGGTGGATGTCCGTCTCGACGAGCCCCAGCACTTTGTACTGGTAGCCGCGGGCGAAGACACGAATGGGAATCCTCTGTGTCTTGTCCATCTGCCATTCCATGCGCAGGGTGACGGGGTTCCGCTTCCCCTCAACGGCCGGCACCGATGGGCGAAACCGCAGGCCTTCGAAGACGGTCACGTGCTGAATGGGGATGAAGGCCAGGCGGGCATCGGTGGCTTCGGGCTCGAGGGTGCTGAAGAAGTCGGGGAACAGCACCACGAGGTAGAAGAGAATCAGCACAACGCCACTGATCATCGCCAGGCGGTGCTTCTTGAAACGCCACCAGACCAGCTGCCAGTTGGACGCCAGCGACACGCGCTCTTCGGCTGCGGACGTGGAAGGGTTGGCGAGTTCGATCACGGCCGCTCAGCCCTCCATGCGGATCCGCGGGTCCAGCCAGGCCAGCAGGATATCCGAGATCAACGTGCCGATGACGGTGAGGAAACAGTAAATCAACAGGATGCTGCCGGCCAGGTACATGTCCTGGCTGATCAGGGCGCGCAGCAGCAGGGGGCCAACGTTGGGCAGGTTCATCACCGTGGCGACGATCAGGCTCCCGGAGAACAATTGCGGCAGATACCAACCGATGGTGCTCACCAGTGGGTTGAGCGCGACACGCACCGGGTACTTCAGGACCAGCCGCCACTCCGAGAGTCCTTTGGCGCGCGCGGTGATGACATAGGGTTTGTGGAGTTCGTCCAGGAGATTGGCGCGCATGATCCGTGTGAGACGGGCTGTCCCGGCGATGCCGAGGACGATCATCGGCAGCCAGATGTGTTTGAGCAGGTCGGTGAACCGCGCCATGCTCCACGGTGCCTGGACATACTCGGGAGAGAAGAGGCCCGTGAT
>JBGPNN010000120.1:0-9952 GCA_041487495.1 bacterium | reverse complement strand
GTTGGACGGCGGGTGGAAGGCCGAGGACATCGTGGTGATCGACTTCAACCAGGAAGGCACCGCGATGCTCGAGGACGGCATCTTCGTGAAGGAAGACTTCCTCAAAGATGCCAAGAACAAGGACGTCGCCGCCCGCTTCCTCCGCGCGACGATCAAGGGCTGGGAGTTCTGCAAGGACAAGCCGGGCGAGTGTGTGGATATTGTGCTCAAGCAGAGCCCCACGCTGCCCAAGGCCCACCAGGAATGGATGATGGCTGAGATCAACAAGCTCATCTGGGGCCCGCCCGAATCCAAGACGCCGATCGGCAAGATGGATCCCGAGTCGTTCAAGCGGACGGCCGAGATCGCGCTGAAGTTCGGCGTCATCAAGAAGGCGGCGGACGAGAAGGCGTTCACGACCGAGATCTACGAGATGGCAACCAAGAAGTAACGCGAAATGCACGTGGCAGGCGGAGGGGCGGGGATGGTTCCCGCCCTTCTGTCACATCCACGACACCTATTGGGCAGGCTTCTTCAACGGGTGAAGATCGCCCGGTTTGAAGACCCCGATTTGGAAGATGCGGCCGTGGATCATTGGGTTCGACGGCTGGTTCACGATCCCGAACTGCAACCCCAGGCTGTGGTACCGGATCAGGGTGATACGGTCCTCGGGATACCGGTACTCCTTGAAGCCCTTCCCGTAGACCTGTTCCATCTTCGACCGGGGATGCAAGAGCGCCACCCCCTTCTCGGTGCGGTACTTGTCCGTGGTGCCAAAGACGCTGATCAGCCGGATGGTCTTCGTCGCGATCGCTTGAGAGACCCACAGCCCCTCGGCCCGCCATTCGTAGAGGACGATGCCTTCCTTCGGAAACTCGTCCCGCTTGTAACGGCGTCCCACGACTTCGATGATCTGGCCGATCGTCATGGAGAGTGTCGCGGAGCCGACCCGCCGGCCGGGGATAATGAGACCATCACCCACGGCCTGGCTGCCCGGCCGGGGTTCGCCATTGCCGCCCTCGCCAGGAGCCGCGACAACCGCCGGGATCAGTCCGGCTGACACGCTTGCCAGCAGCGCGCCGAGACACAAGGCTGTCATGGCTCTCCACATCATTGACCCTCACCGCCCCTCTCTGACGAATACATGCGATGCGTCAGAGGTCTAACTCCCCGCTTGCACCCGCCTGTTGCCGCGGAACGCGACCGCCAGGACCAGGCCCGCGAGGAACCCCGCGATATGCGCCATGTACGCGACGCCGCCTGTCTCGGCCGTGTTGGCAATGGAACCGATGCCGCTGACGAACTGGAGCACAATCCAGAAGCCAATAACGACAAGCGCCGGCATTGCGACCACACCCCTCCCCATGAGCACATTGACCCGTCCCTGGGGGAACAGCAGGATGTAGGCGCCGAGTACTCCCGCGATCGCGCCCGAGGCGCCAAGGTTGGGTACGCCCGAACCTGCGCTGAAGGCCATCTGGCCAAAGGTTGCCGCGATGCCGCAGGCGAGATAGAAACCCAAGAACCTGGCGGGACCAAAACGATCCTCCACATTGTCTCCGAAGACCCACAGGTAGAGCATGTTACCCAACAAGTGCACCCATCCCGCGTGCATGAACATCGACGTAAAGAGAGTGAGGAAGTCGCCGCCGGGATGGGCCAGGAAGCGTCGTGGGATGAACGCCCACCGCTCGATGAAAGGCTGGCCTCCACTCAATTCCATGAAGAACACGATCACGTTGAGTGCAATCAACGCGTACGTAACCAGCGGGGAGGTCTTGAGAGAAGAATCATCGTCGCCAAGGGGTAGCATGTCCGCCTCCTTCGTGGCCCTGAAAGCCCTTCAAAGAATACCATTCCAACTCTCCGGGCTCGCAGAAACATGCGGACGGTCCTCCCGCCGGCATTTGACACCTACCCAACCGCTCACAATAATGAAAGGGAAGCGGCGGCGGTTTGTATCATCCAGGAGGTCCGGCATGAAAATCGAAGGTGAGTACGTGATCCCCGCGCCGCGGGCAAAGGTGTGGGCCGCGCTCAACGACCCGGACGTCCTGGTCAAGGCGACGCCGGGTCTGAAGTCGCTGAAGGCGACCGGCAACAATACCTTTGATGCCGACATCGAGCTCGCCGTCGGGCCCGTGAAGGGTTCGTATCAGGGGAAGGTCCGCATCACCGACGTGACCGCGCCTGAGAAGATGACCCTGATCGTCGAGGGCGGCGGGCGCGCCGGCACGATCAAGGCCACGGGCGCCCTGACCCTTGCCGAGGGGAGCGAGTCGACGACGGTGTCCTACGT
The DNA here is from genome assembly GCA_041487495.1 of bacterium. Classification (GTDB taxonomy): domain Bacteria; phylum Sysuimicrobiota; class Sysuimicrobiia; order Sysuimicrobiales; family Humicultoraceae; genus JBGPNN01. The sequence goes on along the minus strand of JBGPNN010000120.1, from coordinate 7,674 downwards.
CGGCGATGCGCAGGTGACCGGCGTGCTGATGAGTGTGGGGCACCGGCTCTTCGGCGGCGTGGCCAAGCAAATGGCGGGCGAGTTCTTCAAGTCCCTCGAGAGCGAAGTGGCGAAGCGCAAATGATCCCGGCTGCGTTCACCTATCACCGTCCGAAGACGCTGCAGGCGGCCATCCGGCTCCTGCACACCCTGGGGCCCGACGCGAAAGTGCTCGCCGGCGGGCAGAGCCTGCTGGCGATGATGAAGCTGCGGGTGGCCGTGCCGTCGCAGATCGTCGACATCTCCCGGATCGCGGCACTCCGTCGCATCCGCGTCCGCGACGGGCGGCTCCACATGGGCGCCCTGGCCACGCACTGGATGATCGAATCGACCCCGGCCGTGCGACGGACCGCACCGGTGCTCGCCGAGTGCGCGTCGCTCATCGGCGACCTCCAGGTGCGCAACCTGGGTACCATCGGCGGGAGCGTGATGCACGCCGATCCCGCTGCGGACTACCCGGCGGTGCTGCTGGCGCTGGGTGCCGAGTTCACGCTGCAGGGATCCGGGGGCAGCCGCACCGTGCCGGTCGACGGATTTTTCCGAGGGCTCATGGCCACCGCGGGCCAGGCCGACGAGTTGCTCATTGACGTCAGTGTGCCCGTGGCCGTCCCGCGGGCCGGTGCAGCCTACATCAAGATGGCGAATCCGGCGTCCGGGTTTGCGCTGGCCGGCGTGGCTGCGGCTGTCGCACTCGATGCCGATGGCCGGTGTACGGGGGCTCGGGTTGGGATCACCGGCGTGGCGCCCTCACCCTACCGGGCCGCGAAGGTCGAGCAGGCCCTCGCCGGCCGGGAACTGACCGACGATCTGCTGGCCGACGCCGCGACGACCGCGGCCAACGGCGTGGACGTCAACACCGACATGCATGCCAGCGAGGCATTCCGCCGGCATTTGGCCAGGGTACTCACGCAGCGCGCAATCGCGGGTGCTCGCGACCGCGTCCGAACTCGGAAGTAACCCCCGGGCCGGTGATGAGGAAGCCATGAAGCTGTGCGACGCGATGCTGGTCACCACGGTGCCGGTCGTCGACTTCGACCGTGCGAAGCGCTTCTACGGCGAGACGTTGGGGCTGCCGCTGCTCTTCGAGTCGCCCGCGCCGTCGGCGCGATTCGCCGCCGGGCACGGCAACCAGCTGTCGATCTTCCGTCGTGGCCAGACAAAGGCCGACCACACGGTCGCGCATTTCGAGGTCGACGACATCGAAGCCACCGTGCGCGACCTGGACCGCCGCGGGGTGCAATTCATCGACTACGCCGAGGGCCCGCTGAAGACGACCGGCCACATCGCGCAACTGGGGCCGGCACGCGGCGCCTGGTTCCTCGACACGGAGGGCAATATCCTCGGCCTGCGGCAAGGCTGAGGCCTCGGGGCAGCACCCGTCCGCCGATGTCCGACCGCCTCCCCACGGGCACTGTCACCTTTCTCTTTTCCGATATCGAGGGCTCAACGCGGCTGGTGGCCGCGCTCGGGGCCAGGTATCCGCCGATCCTGGAGCGCCACCAGGCCCTCCTGCGCGAAGCCTTCGCGTCGGGCGGCGGTGTCGAGATCGCCACCGAAGGCGATTCGTTCTTCGTCGTCTTCCCGTCTGCCCCGCGGGCCGTTGCAGCGGCCGTTGCCGCGCAGCGGGCGCTCGCCGCAGAACCGTGGCCGCCCGACGTCGGAGCGATCCGCGTCCGCATGGGTCTCCACACGGGCGAGGGCATCCTGGGCGGCGACACCTACGTCGGGCTGGACGTGCATCGTGCTGCGCGGATCGCAGCGGCGGCGCACGGTGGTCAGGTGGTGGTGTCGGGCGCCAGCGGCGCCCTGGTCGAGGGCTCGCTTTCGCCGGGCGTCGCGCTGCGCGACCTGGGTGAGCATCGTCTCAAGGATCTGGAGCGGCCGGAGCGGATCCTGCAGATCGTGGCGCCGGGCCTCCTCCCCGACTTCCCTCCGCTGCGCACGTTGGAGGCGCCGACCAACCTGCCCCGGCAGGTCACGAGCTTCGTGGGCCGCGAGCACGAGATCGTCGAGGTGCGCCGGCTCCTCAAGGCGACGCGCCTCCTCACGCTGACCGGGCCGGGTGGAACCGGCAAGACGCGACTCAGCCTGCGCGTGGCCGAGGACGTGCGTGCCGACTACCCCGGCGGCACGTTCTTCGTCGAGTTGGCGCCCATCACCGATCCGGCCCTGTTCCCGGCCACAATCGCGCGGGCGATCGGGCTGCGCGAGGAGCCGAACCGGCCCGTCCTGGAGTCCCTCAAGGAATACCTGCATGACCGGCGGGTGCTCCTGGTCCTCGACAACTTCGAGCAGCTCGTTGCCGGCGCCGCGGTCGTCGGCGAGCTGCTCGCCGCCGCGCCGATGCTGACCGTGCTCACGAGCAGCCGCGAGGTGCTGCACGTCCGCGGCGAGCAGGAGTACCTGGTACCGCCGCTGGGGCTGCCGGACGTCCGGCATCTGCCGCCGGTCGGCATGCTCTCGCAGTACGACGCGGTGGCGCTCTTCATTCAGCGTGCGGGGGCCGTGCGGCCGGACTTCGCCGTGACCAACGAGAACGCACCGGCCGTGGCGGCCATCTGCGCCCGGCTGGACGGGCTGCCGCTGGCGATCGAGCTGGCAGCCGCCCGCGTGAAGCTGTTCGCGCCCGAAGCGATCCTTGCCCGGCTGGAGAAGAGCCTCTCCCTGTTGACCGGAGGCGCGCGCGACCTGCCGGTCCGTCAGCAGACGTTGCGCGCCGCGATCGACTGGAGCCACAACCTGCTGGACCCGGTGGAGCGAACGTTGTTCCGCCGCGTGGCCGTCTTCCAGGGTGGCTGTTCGTTCGAGAGCGCCCAGGCGATCTGCGATCCGGCCGGGGACCTTGGCATGGACGTGGCCGATGGGCTCGTGTCGTTTGTTGACAAGAGCCTCGTCCGCCAGGACGACACCCCGTACGGGGAGCCGCGGTTCCGCATGCTCGAGACCATCCGCGAGTACGCACGCGAGCGCCTTGCGGAGAGCCCGGACGCTGCGGCCACGTGGCGCCTCCACGGGGAGTACTTCGCCGACCTGGCCCGCCTGGCGGAGCCGGAGCTGCTCGGGACGCACCAGGTCGAGTGGTTGGATCGCCTGGAAGAGGAGCGCGACAACCTCCGTGCGGCGATGTACTGGGCGGCTGAGTCCGGCCGGGTGGAGTTGGCCCTCGCTACGGCTGGCGCCCTGTGGCGGTTCTGGCACCAGCGCGCCCACCTCGCCGAGGGCTACGACGAGCTGACAGCGCTGCTCGCGCGCCCCGACGCAGGCGCGCGGACCCCGGGTCGCGCGAAGGCGTTGACCGGGCTGGGCGGGGTGGCGTACTGGCGGAGCGACTTCGAGGCGGCAAACCACGCCTACCGCGAGTGTCTTGCCATCGAGCGCGAACTCGACGACCCGGTCAACCTCGCGGACGCGCTCTACAACCTTGGCTTCGTGGACATGATCGCCGGCCGCATGGAGGCGGCACGGCCTCTGTACGAGCAGAGCCTGGCGACGTACGAGCGACTGCGCGACCGCTCGGGCAGCACCAAGGTGCGCGAGGCGCTTGCGTTCGCCCTCTACCTCCAGCACGACTACGGCGCGGCGCTCGCCCTCGAGGAGGAGAACCTGCGAACGTTCCGCGAGTTGCGTGAACCGTTCCGGATCGGGAGTGCGCTCACGCTCGCCGCGATCTTCAAGATCTATGCCCGCGACTTCGACGGCGCGCGCGCCGCGCTCCGTGAGGCGATGGGGATCTTCCGGGCCGCCGGCGACATGCCGACCGTGGTGAACTGCCTGCTGATAGGGGCATTCGCACTCGTCGCGGAAGGAACCACGGAGCGAGCCGCCGAGGTGCTGGGCACCATCGCCGCCCTTCGAGAGCCACTGGGTGAACTGGCGACCGCGCTCGACATCGTCCATATCGAGGACCCGTCCGTGGAGGCGCGCCGGGCCCTCGGCGACGAGGCCTTCGACGTCGCCTTCGCCCGCGGCCGGGAGCTGACCGTGGACGAGGCGATCCTGCTCGCGTACGGGCCCGCGCGAGCGTAACGTCGTCCGTTCGCAGCGAGACCGGCGCCGCGATTCCTCCATCTCCGGCAGGATAGGACGTTCTCTCCACAGAACACCCTTGAGTTCCCTTACGTTGGATTGCAGCCTGGCGGGTGTCCGTGGTACCTGCAGTCGTCAGGGCCATCAGGATCCTTCGATACCTCAAACATCGGGGTGCCCAAGGCGCCCCGCTTGCCGAAATCCACAAGGCGCTCGACCTTAACAAGAGCACCTGCTACGGTATCTTGAAGACGTTTGAGCAATTCGGTTTCCTGAATTACTCTCCGCAGTCGAAGCGCTTCACGCTGGGACACGCCGTGTTCGAACCAGGCCGCCCTACTGTGCGCCGCAGTCCCGCGTCGCGGCCCGGCGTGCGAGTGTCGCCACGAAGAATGAGGCATAGGGGGTGGGGTGGGATGATACCAGATGGGTTCGAGTACATCGCTCCCAAGACGGTTGCGGAGGCGGTGGGTCTGCTCAAGACACATGGGGCCGAGGCGAAGCCGCTTGCCGGGGGACATAGCCTGGTCCCCTTGATGAAACTTCGTCTGGCCGCCCCCCGGTATCTGATCGATCTCAACCGGATCCCGGGGATGGCCTACATCCGAGAAGCGGACGGCGCGTTGCGGATCGGGGCCATGACGCGGCACAGCGATCTCGAAACGTCCGAACTCATCCGGACTCGCTATCCCCTGCTGGCTGATGCCGCCAGGGTCATCGCCGATCCCCTGGTCCGCAATATGGGGACGATCGGCGGATCACTGGCCCACGCCGACCCCGCAGGCGACTGGGGGGCGGCGATGCTCGCGGTACGCGCCACCGTCGCGGCGACGGGCCCGCGCGGCGAGCGTGTGATCCCGATCGACGAATTCGTCGTCGACACGTTCCAGTCCGCCCTGAGCCCCGACGAGATCCTCACCGAAGTGCGCATCCCTCAGCCCCCGGCGCGGAGCGGGGCCGCGTACCTCAAACTCGAGCGCAAGGTCGGCGACTTTGCCATCGTGGCCGTGGGAGCCTACGTCGTGCTCGACGGCTCCGGCCGGTGCGAGCAGGTCGGCATCGGCTTGTGCAATGTTGGACCGACGTCGTTGCGCGCCAAAGGCGCCGAGGCGCGCCTGCGCGGCCAATCGCCGACCGACGGCGTGATTGCTGACGCCGCGAAGGTCGCAGCCGCCGAATGTGACCCGGCCACCGACCTGCGTGGCCCGGCGGAGTACAAGCGAGACATGGTACGGGTGCTGACGGCGAGGGCGCTCAAGCGGGCCCTCCAGAAGGCCAGGGGGTGAGGGAGATGGCGCATCGGATTCGGGTCACGATCAATGGCACGGCCCACGAGGCTGAGGTCGAGCCCCGCCTCCTGCTGGTGCACTTCATCCGGGAAGTGCTCGGTCTCACCGGCACCCACATTGGGTGCGATACGACCAACTGCGGCGCCTGTACCGTGATGATGGACGGTCGTCCCGTCAAATCCTGCACCATCTTCGCGGTGCAGGTCGACGGCCGCGAACTGATGACGGTCGAAGGACTGGCCAAGGACGGGCAGTTGCATCCCGTCCAGGAGGGCTTCCACGAGAAACATGGCCTGCAGTGCGGGTTCTGCACACCGGGCATGATGATGACGAGCTACGCCCTCCTGCAGCGGAACCCCAACCCGTCGGAAGAGGACATCCGCTGGGCGATCTCCGGCAACCTCTGCCGCTGCACGGGGTACGTGAACATCGTCGAAGCGATCAAGTACGCAGCCGAGAAGATTCGCAGCCAACCGGCGGCGGCCGGGGGGAGGAGCTAATCGCCATGGCCACCCAGGCTCACGGGATGGGGCATTCAGTCAAGCGCAAGGAGGATGCCCGGTTCCTCCGCGGCAAGGGCACCTACATCGACGACATCAAACTTGCAGGAATGCTCTATCTCGACATCGTGCGCAGCCCCTACGCGCACGCGACGATCAAGGCCATTCACCCCGAGAAAGCCCTGGCCATCCCCGGCGTCCTGGCCGTCATCACCGGTAAGGATCTGGAGAAGTACGGTCTCGCCTGGATGCCTACGCTGATGTCGGACAAGCAGATGGTGCTGCCGATTGACACCGTCCTCTATCAGGCACAGGAAGTGGCCGCCGTGTTGGCCACCGAACGGTACATCGCCGCCGACGGCGTCACCGCGGTCGAAGTGGAGTACGAACCGCTGCCCGTCGTGGTCGATCCGAAGAAGGCGCTGGAGCCCGGCGCCCCCGTCTTGCGGGCGGATCGGGAGCAGAAGAACAACCACATCTGGCACTGGCAGGTGGGTGACCAGGCAGGTACCGATAAGACGTTCCAAAGCGCGGAGGTCAAGGTCAAGCAGGATATGTACATTCCGCGCATTCACGTCGCGTCGATCGAGACGTGCGGCTGCATCGCTCAGTGGGATCCCATCGACGGGAAACTCACCCTCTGGATGACGACGCAGGCCCCGCACGCGATCCGCACCGTCGTCGCTCTGGTAGCGGGCCACTTGGGTCTGGCCGAGCACAAGATACGGGTGATCGCCCCGGACATCGGCGGCGGGTTCGGCGGGAAAGTCCCGGTCTACCCGGGCTACGTGATCGCGGTCGCGGCCTCGGTCCTCACCGGTAAGCCCGTGAAGTGGATCGAAGATCGCATGGAGAACATCCAGGCCGATTCGTTCGCCCGTGACTATCACATTACCGCCGAAGTCGCGGCCAAGAAGGACGGGACCATGACGGCACTCCGCGTGAAGACGATCGCCGACCACGGCGCCTTCGACGCGGCCGCCAACCCGTCCAAGTTCCCCGCGGGGCTGATTTCGATCTGCACCGGATCCTATGATTTCAAGACGGCGTTTGCCGAAGTCGACGGCGTCTACACGAACAAACCACCGGGCGGCATCGCCTACCGCTGCTCGTTTCGGGTCACCGAGGCGTCGTACATGATCGAGCGGATGGCGGACATCCTCGCGCACGATCTCGGCATGGATCCCGCCGACTTCCGGATGAAGAACTTCATCCGGGCAGACGCGTTCCCGTACAAGTCCCCGCTCGGCTGGACCTACGACAGCGGTAACTACCAGGCGGCGCTGAAGAAGGCGATGGACATCATCAGCTACGCCGCACTCCGCAAGGAGCAGGCGGAGAAGCGCAAGCGCGGCGAATTGATGGGTATCGGGATCTCGAGCTTCACCGAGATCGTCGGCGCCGGCCCCTCGCACACGTTCGATATCCTGGGGCTCAAGATGTTCGATAGCGCCGAGATCCGCGTCCATCCCACCGGCAAAGTGATCGCGCGGTTCGGCACGAAGTCGCAGGGTCAGGGACACGAGACGACCTACGCGCAGATCATCGCCCATGAGCTCGGGATCCCCGAAGATGACATCGCCGTCGAGGAAGGTGACACCGACACCGCGCCCTACGGCCTGGGCACCTATGCGAGCCGCAGCACCCCCGTCGCCGGGGCGGCGGGCGCGATGGCCGCCCGAAAGATCCGCGACAAGGCGCGCAAGATCGCGGCCCACCTCCTGGAGGCCAGTGAGGCCGACCTGGAATGGGAGCGAGGGAAGTTCTTCGTCAAGGGTTCGCCGGAGCGCGCCAAGACGATTCAGGAGATCGCCTTCGCG
>JBGPNN010000119.1:0-10094 GCA_041487495.1 bacterium | reverse complement strand
TAGGCCTAGGATACCGGCCTTTCAAGTCGGCGACGCGGGTTCGAATCCCGCTGGGGGCACCACTTCACTCCTCTTGAACCTCCTCTCAATGGACTGCCCTCATCGGCCAGGTTCAGCGTATCGTGCCCCGAAAACCGTTTAGAGTCCAAGGGAGTCAAGGAGTTGTACCATGAACCAGCGGAAACGCTCAGCCGACAGTACCATTTCAATTGTGGCGTTTCGGTCCGCGTTGAAGAGCCAGTACCACGCTACCCTGGCGATGCTCCGGGCCGCTATTCGGCGCTGTCCTGACGATCTGTGGACCAGCAGCCGCGGTCATGCGAATCCGTTCTGGCGGATCGCGTACCATACGCTCTACTACACACACCTGTATCTCCAGCCGAATAACCGGGTCTTCCGTCCTTGGGAGCATCACCAGCGGGGCATTCAGCACATGCGCAAACCCATGAAGACCTGGCGACCGTATACAAAGGCGGAGGTGCTGGCCTACTGGAGCGTCTGCGAGTCAATGGTCGACGATGCCGTTGACGCGCTCGACCTGAACGATCCACAGAGCGGGTTTAGTTGGTACAAGCTTCCCAAGATCGAGCACCAGCTCATCAACATTCGCCACATTCAATATCATCAGGCGCAGCTCGCGGATCGTCTTCGGGTGCCGACCGGCGCCGGTGCCAATTGGACCTCGGCGGGGAGGATGCGTTTAGGCGGTAGAAGTGTGGTAGTATCCCTCGCGGAAGGCATCCCGTAGTTGGTTGAAGAGTGCGAGCATCGTCATGCCCGACTTCCGCACGATCGCCAGGAAGGCTGTCCCGCCCGCGCTGCTTGATCTAAGGCACTTCTTGGCCGCACAACGAAGGCAACCCCAACAATGGCATCAAATCCGAGACGGAGTCCTCGAGGGTCAATGGCTGTTTGTGACTCTGTCGGACAAATGGGCAAAGGAGATGCTTAACGGCACGTATGAGCCGCTCATCGTAGCCGCCGTGGTCTCTCGAGTGAAGCAAGGTTGGGTTTGCTACGATGTCGGTGCGCATGTCGGGTACTACACGCTGCTGCTGGCGAAACTTGCAGGCCTCAATGGTGACATCTATGCTTTCGAGCCATTGCCATTCAATCTCGACTGCCTCAACCTCCACGTGGATCGAAATCACGTTGCCGGTTCGATCCACGTCCACCCAGTTGCAATAAGCGACGCGGCTGGCGTCGGGATATTGCAAGGCATTCAGTCTCTGCGCAAGAGCAGCAAAGCATTCCTTGAGGGCGTTCGGGTTCTCTCATCATCATCCAGCGAGAGTACTGTGGGACACCGTGTTGAGAAGAGACGGATCGACGACCTCGTCGCGATCCACAGGCTGCCAGCGCCACATTTCGTGAAACTCGATGTTGAGGGCGCTGAACTTGACGTCCTACACGGTGCGCGAGAAACGATCCGGAATGCGAAACCAGTAATCCTTGCCGAGTTACATACTGCTGCCACGACGGGCGAATGCGTCGCGCTGCTGAAAGACGATAGATACGAAGTGCGCGTGCTCAACGCCGCTGAGGACGATCGATGCCATATTATTGCGGAACCTCGTTGAGGCTGAGGATAGCCTGGATCGCCGCCGCGTGGGCACTCAGCGCCTCCCGGGTCGGCCGGCTGCGAGGCCAGGAAAAGCGCACCGGATCGCCGGCGAAACGCGGCACCACGTGCAGGTGGACGTGGAACACTTCCTGACCGGCCGCCTCGCCGTCGGCCAGGTACAGGTTCACCCCTTCACACGGCAGGCCTGAGCGGCGGAGCGCGCTCGCCAGCCTCTGCCCAACGCCGAAGAGCCGCGCGCCGGAAGATTCTTCTAGATCCGCCAGTGACGCGGCATGCGCCGTGGGGGCGACGAGCACGTGGCCCGGATTGACGGGAGCAATATCCATGAACGCGATGGCGAGATCATCGCGATAGACGACGCTTGCCGGGATCTCTCCACGAATGATCCGGCAGAAGATGCAGTGCGGGTCAATCGCTGGCATGGTGCCCTCCTACGATTTTGGCCATATCCAGGACCGTGACGCTGTCGCCGACGCGCAAGACCTTGCCGGCCTCGGATGCCGGCGCCTGGGTCCCCACGACCAGATAGTAGAAGTGATCGAAACGTGCCGCCGGGGCCCACGCCGGGAGCGCGGCACGCCGTCGTTCCGCAAAGATGCGTTGGAACCAGGGCGATTCCCTACCCGTCAACGGGTCCCGTGAGGGGACGGCACAGCGCGGGCACAGATGCAGGCCGTCCAACAGCACGTCCCCGATCTGGAAGCGCACGGCGTAGCCTTCATTGGCGACCAGGCAGTCTTCCCAAAATGGCGCGGCACCGGCAAGGTGCAGATTGGCTCGGAAGCGGAGGTGCGTCTGGTCCAGGTCGAGGTCTGGAAACCAGGAAGCTACCTCGACAAGCGTCTCGGCGCTGACGACTGTGGGACCGTGCGCGTGCGGATCGTCCGGGAACCCGGTCGACGTGTCCTGTTGGACGACGACGCGAAACCCGAAGTACTCGCTCAACCACGCCTCGAGCGCGACCCGGTCGTGATGGATGTGAAACGTCACCTGCCGGTCGGTTCCCTGAACGCGAAGCGAGAGTCTCTCGGCGGTCCAGTCATACGCGGATCGGAGCAGGTGGATCCTCGCGTCACGCTTTCCGTTGACGATCCGCCCCTGCGCGTCCCACAGGGCGAACTCGCGGTCATGCGCCAGTGCCCCGCTCGGCAGGAGGGTGGCCGAGGGCACATCGATCCCGTCGAGCGATTTGACCGGGTGGATCCTGATGCGCGCGAGATGGGGCATATCGCGTGAGCCGCTATGTTCGTGCGGCGGCCGTGCCCTTCCTTCACCGTTGTCGCGGCCGTGCCGACGGTGCTACGATACTCAAGGTTTCATTCATGAGTGCTTCGTCCTCCAACTCACACGGGCACATCCTGCAACGTGCCGCCGCTGCGGCGGCGCAGGCCGCACGTCTGCGGTACGCCGCCGTGGGGCTGCGCCGTCTTGCGGGAAAGGTGAGATACTACCCGACAACCGGCCAGAAGCCCCAGCTAACCCCACCGTTGACCGCAGCCCTCAACGCGATGACCGACGTGCTCAACGATCTGCAGCGCGGTGCAGCCGACCGGGCCGACGAAGAAGCCATGTTCGCTACCCAGGGGGACGCGGCCGCCCGCCAGGTCCGGCAGGGCCACGTGGCCATTGACCAGGGTACGCAGGCCACCGCGGCCGCTATTGGGGTCCTACGCGGGATCTTCGTAGACAGCGGCGGCGCCACCATCGACGCGCCGTATGGCGCGAGCGCGCCCCGCCGCCACCACCCCGGGGCACTCTGCACCATCGTCGCCGAGCGGGCCGAGGGTCTGGCCAGCGCGCTGGAGTCGCTGGCCATCATCAAGGCGAACCTGGCTGCGTGACCTCGCTCCGGCGTCTGGAAGCCACGATCATCGCATGCCGGAAGTGCCCCCGGCTGATCGCCCACTGCCGCGCCATCGCGCAGACAAAGCGGCGCGCGTATCGTGAGTGGGACTACTGGGGGAAGCCGGTGCCCGGCTTCGGCGACCCGCGGGCGAGGGTCCTGATCGTGGGTCTGGCCCCCGGCGCCCACGGCGCCAACCGCACGGGCCGGATGTTCACGGGCGATTCCTCAGGGGCAACGCTCTTCGGTGCGCTCTTCCGCACCGGATTTGCGTCACAGCCGGAGTCGGCCGCGCGCGACGACGGGCTGGTGCTCACGGATCTGTACATCACCGCCTCGGTGCGCTGCGCGCCACCCAACAACAGACCCTTGCCGGTAGAGATCGCACGCTGCCGCCCGTATCTTGTGACCGAACTGCGGCGGCTGGCGCGCGTGCAGGTTGTCATCGCGCTGGGCCGTCTGGCGCACGATGCGTTGCTCGGCGCCGCGCGAGACGCCGGGCTGGCGATTCCCGCGCCGAAGCCGAAGTTCGCGCACGCGGCGGAGGTCGCGCTGGCGTGGGGAGCCAGGCGGATCGTGCTGCTCGACGCCTATCATCCCAGCCAGCAAAACACCCAGACCGGGCGGCTGACGCCCGCGATGCTTGATCGGGTCTTCAACCGCGCGCACGCGTTGGTGGCGCCTGCATGATGCGCTTCTCCCGGCTCGAACGGTCGTTGCTGGCCGTCGTGATCGGGTCCGGACTGCTCCGTCTTGTCGACGCGGGCCTGATGGCCTTGGGTGACGACGAGGGCTACTACTGGCTGTGGTCGCGCCACCTGGCCTGGTCGTATCCGGATCACCCGGGCATGCTTGGGGCGGTCGTGGCGCTCTCAACCCGGCTGTTTGGCGATGGGGCCTTTGGCATTCGCGCGCTGAATGTCGTCCTGGCATCGCTGACACCCTGGCTTGTCTATGTGGCCGGCCGGCGGATCTTTGACCGCGACACGGGGGCACGCGCGGGGCTGCTCATGGCCGCCCTCCCCGCATTGGGCATTGGCACGATCCTCGTGTCACCGGATGTCCCGATGGGGTTCTTCTGGGCGTTGAGCCTGTGGATGGGCTGGGAGGCGTTGGACCGGGGCGGCCGCTGGTGGGTCGGGGCCGGCGCAATGATCGGCCTGGCATTGCTGAGCAAGATCACGTCGCTGGGGCTGATCCTCGGGTTGGCCGGGACCGTGCTCACAGGCGGGCGGCTGCGCCAGGTCCTGCGGGATCGCTGGGTCTATGCCGGCGCGCTGGTCACCATCGCGCTGTTCGCGCCGGTCGTCGCGTGGAATCTCGAGCACCAGTGGGTACTGTTCGAGATCAAGCGGCGCGGGCTGTGGCTGGTCCCGCGGTCGATCCCGGAAAATCTGCTGTTCTTTGCGGGTGGCCAGATGCTCTACTTCGGCCTGCTCGCGCCGTTGATGATCACCGCCTGCGTCGTGGCGGTGCGCCGCGCGAAGGAACCCGCCTGGCGGTATCTGGCGTGGATGAGCCTCCCGGTGCTCGTGGTCATGACCGCGGGCGCCATAGAGTCGGTCACCAAGCCGCACTGGCCGGCGCCGGCCTACTTCGCGGCGGCGATCGCACTCGGGGCCCTCTGGCCACATTGGGTGCGTGCGCGACCCCGGGTCATGTGGGTATCGGCCGCCGTGACCGCCGGCCTCACCGCGGCGCTCAGCCTGGCATTGCTGCTTCCCTGGGTCAGGATACAAGTCGAGGTCGGGATTGGCCTATATGATCGCGTGGCTGAGGCGGCCGCGCGCCAGGCCGCCGTGCAACCTGCGTCCACGGTGATCATCACCGACCGGTATCAGGCCGCGAGCCACATCGCCTACCGGCTACGCGAGCGGTTCCCGGTCACAACGTTCTACGGTGCGTTCCTCATCTGGCAACGCCCTCGGGAGTGGGCCGGCTGGCGTGGCGTGTACGTCGAGGACGATCCCAAACAGCCGGGGCTGGATATCCGGGCGATGTGCCGGAACGTCCGGCAGGTGGACACGGCGGAACTCGCGCCGGGGCAGGCGAATCGCCGGCCGGTCAGGATCTTCGCGTGCGACGACCTGCGGTTTCCTTGACGAGGGCTTTTCCGTATAATTGAGGATGCCAACCGCGGGCGGTTAGCTCAGTGGAAGAGCGCATCCTTCACACGGATGAGGTCACAGGTTCGAGACCTGTACCGCCCACCATCCGGTGCCGTGACCCGGTTCCCGCCGCACGTTTCCTTTCGACGAGCCTGGACGGGAATGAGGCTGTAGGAGTTGCGTTTGAACGGGCAGATGTTGAGGACTTATTGGGCCGCCCCTGCACTGTGCCTGGTCGCGACGGCAGCTTTGGCTGCGGCCGGCCAAACGCTTGGCCCGGCCGTTGTGGCGCTGGTCTATCTGCTGGTCGTCTTCGTGTGCGCCATGTGGTTTGGACGCGGCCCGGGCATCGTCGCCAGCGTGTGCGCCCTTCTCGGCCTCAACTACCTGTTTACCTTTCCGTATACACTCGTCGTCACATCCACTCGAGAGGGCGTCAGCCTGCTCGTCTTCCTTGTTGTCGCCGAAGCAACCAGCGGGCTGGTCATCCGCGCGCGCGCGCGACAGGCGGAGGCCGAACTGCGTGCCTGGGAGGCCTCGGCGCTGCATGCGGTCAGCTTTGCCATGACCCACTCGACCCTCCCGGAGGAAATCTTACGGATGCTCCCCGAGCGCATCGTCGCGGCCGTCGGGGTGCCCCGGTGCGCGATCTACCTGCCTGACGGCGCGGGATCGCTACGTCTGTATTCGTCCGCCGGCAGGGGGCGCGTGGCCGGCCCGTCCAAGGCCATCCCGGCCGCCGCCGTTCGCGCGTTTACCGCACGGGAGCCCGTGAAGGATGTCGGTCTCTTCGTGCCGCTTGGCGCCGGCACGGATATTGTCGGTGTCCTGCATGCGGACTTCGACGAACCGGGTGCGCGATCAGACGCCACGCAACGCCTCCTGATGACGCTCGCGAGGCAAATGACGGCGGTCGTTGAGCGCCTGCGCCTCTGGCGCGAGACCGCAGAAGTCGAGATCCTTCGCAAAACCAACGAACTCCAGGCATCGCTCATGTCCGCGGTGTCCCACGACATCCGCGACCCGCTGTTCTCCATCCGTGTGGCCGCAACCGTCCTTCAGCAAAAGGGGTCGGTCTGGGGAGAGGACAAGCGTAGAGAGATGCTGGACATGATCAATCTTGAGGCCTCTCGCCTCTCCCGTCTCGTTGGCAATCTGCTCAATCTCTCGAGAATCGAAGCGGGGGCCTTGCGGCCGACGAAGGAATCCGTCCATCTCGCGGAAGTGATCGCGCAGGCCGTGAATGGTCTTCAGGGCAGGTTAGGGGAGCGTGGGGTGTCGATCGTCCTCCCCCAAGACCTCCCTCTCATTCCCCTCGACGTGACGCAGATGGAGGATGTGTTCGTGAACCTGCTGGACAACGCCGCGCGCTACTCGCCGTCCGGCACGGAGATCCGCGTCACCGCGGAACGGCGACCGTCGGAGGTCGTGGTGCAGGTGGAGAACGATGGACCGGCGATTCCCGCGGAGGCCGCCACGCGTATCTTCAACCGGTTTATTACGGGGGAAGACCGGCACCGGAGAACCGGGCTGGGGTTGGCCATCTGCAAGGCGCTGGTCGAGGCTCAGGGGGGCCGGATCTGGGTCGAGCGTCCAGGTGAGCCCGGCGCACGCCTGGCCTTCAGCCTGCCGCTGAGTGCCTCGACGGTCTCTGCGGGGGATCGAGTAGCGCCGCGATGAGAGACCCACGTCTTTCCCGTCTCGCGCAAGTGCTCGTCCACTATTCGCTGGACGTCAAGCCCGGCCAGCTGATCCGTATCCATGGACCGGCATTCGCGGCTCCCCTGATCGCCGAGGCGTACCGCGAAGCCCTGGCGGCCGGTGCGCACGTCTACACGCGCGTCAACATCGACGACGTGGACGAGATCTTCTACAAGCACGCCACGGACGAGCAAGTGCGGTTCATCTCACCGTTGCTGGCGCAGGAGTACGAGGCCCTCAACGGGGACCTGGGGATCTGGGGCGCCTGGAACACTCGGGGACTCTCGAGCGTGAACCCGAAGCGGCAGGCGATGCGGCGGGAGGCGACCCGCCCCCTCCAGCGGCGGTATCTGGAACGGGCCGGCCGCGGCGACCTGCGGTGGGTCGGGACACAGTATCCGGGCTATGCCGACGCGCAGGAAGCCGATATGTCGCTGGCCGACTACGAGAACTTTGTCTTCGGCGCGGGCCTGCTCGACCATCCGGATCCCATTGCCTCCTGGCAGCGCGTCCGCGCGGAGCAGGATGGGATCATCGAACTCTTGCGGACCCGGAGTGAACTACAACTGCGCGGGCCGGGTATCGATCTGACCGTGCAGGTCGGGGGTCGGACGTGGATCAACGCGGCGGGCGAGCACAACTTTCCTGACGGCGAGATCTTCACGGGGCCGGTCGAGGGCGCGACGCACGGGCGGGTGCGATTTTCCTTCCCGGCGATCTACGGTGGCCGCGAAGTGCAGAACGTCACGCTGACGTTTGCCGGGGGCCGCGTCGTCGAGGCGACCGCCGACAAAGGGCAGGACTTGCTGACCGCGATGCTCGATCTCGACGCGGGCGCGCGCGTGCTCGGTGAGTTCGCGTTTGGGACGAACTACGGCATCACGCGGTTTACCCGCAACACCCTGTTTGACGAGAAGATCGGGGGCACCGTGCACATGGCCCTGGGCGCCGGCTATCCGGAGACGGGGTCGAACAATTCCTCGGGGCTGCACTGGGACATGATCTGCGACCTGCGCGAAGAGACCGAGGTACGGGCGGACGGGGACGTCATCTACCGGAACGGGAAGTTTCTGCTGTAACGCCGCGGGGCCTAAGCGCGCTCGAACTCTTCGACCAGCCCGTCGAAGTACTGATGCCACTCGTCGCTGACCTGGTCTTCCATTTCGGCATACCGCTGGTGTTCCATGGCTTTGGTGTGGATGTTCTCGACCATGACGGCTTCGATCTCGCGGAGGAAGGGGACGATGTCGTCGCGGGAAAAGTCACCAAACTCCCCCGCCTTGAGCCGGCGGACGAACTCATCGAGACTGCGCATTTCGACCTGACAGCACTGCTCGTAGATTTCCCACAGCCGCTCAGTCATCGTCCCACCTCGCTGCTGCGATCAGTGCCGAGGTTCGCGCGGACTTCGGAGAATCCTTCCTTCCCTCCCGACAAACCAGAGGGGGAGGGCGGCGAGGGGTGAACAGTCCTCTCGAGGTGGGCGATGACGGTTGAAACGATTTTCACGATGGAGACATCGAGCATCAAGTACGGTCCCGGCGCCACTCGCGAGGTGGGGCACGAGATGCGAGCGCTCGGTGTGCGCCGGGTGATGGTGCTGACGGACGCCAACCTGGCAGCCGGCGCGGCGGTGGCTGTGACAGTGGCGTCGCTGCGCGGCGCGGGGATCGACGCCGTGCTCTACGATCGCGTGCGGGTCGAGCCGACCGATACCTCGTTTCAGGACGCGATCCGGTTTGCGGTGGACGGGCGGTTTGATGGCTACGTGGCCGTCGGGGGCGGCTCGACGATGGACACGGCGAAGGCGGCGAACCTCTACGCGACGTACCCGGCGCCGTTGCTTGCCTACGTGAATCCACCGGTCGGTGAAGGCCGTCCGGTCCCGGGGCGGCTCGCGCCGCTGATGGCGATCCCCACCACGGCGGGGACCGGCAGCGAGACGACCGGGGTAGCCATCTTTGACTTCACCGAACTGCACGCGAAGACGGGCATTGCCCACCGCGCACTACGCCCGGTGATGGGCATCGTCGACCCCGACAACACGCGGACGCTGCCGAAGATGGTGGCCGCCTGCTCGGGGCTGGACGTCCTCTCACACGCGATTGAGTCGTTTACGGCGCTGCCGTACCATCAGCGGCCGGCGCCGGACAGCCCGGGGATGCGGCCCGCCTACCAGGGCGCAAATCCGATCAGTGACCTGTGGGCGGCTCGGGCGATCGAGATGGTCTCGGACTATCTCCTACGCGCGGTCTATGACCCCGCGGACGATGAGGCACGGTCGCAGATGCTGCTCGCCGCGGCGTTCGCGGGCATCGGGTTCGGCAACGCCGGCGTGCACCTTCCACACGGCATGTCGTACCCTGTCTCGGGTCTGGTGAAGCACTATCGGCCCGACGGCTACCTGGTCGATCACCCGCTGGTGCCGCACGGCCTGTCGGTGATCCTCTGCGCGCCCGCGGTGTTTCGGTTCACGGCCCAGGCGAATCCGGGGCGGCACCTCCGGGCGGCCCTGCTCATGGGCACCAACGTCGACGGCGTGCCGCCCGAGCGCGCGGGCGAAGTGCTGGCGGAGACGATCATCGGGCTGATGCGGAAACTCGAGTTGCCCAACGGCTTGCGGGCCATTGGCTATGGCCCCGACGACGTGGACGCGCTTGTGACCGGGACGCTCCCGCAGCACCGGGTCACGAAACTGTCGCCCCGGCCGGCGGGCGAGGCGGAACTGAAGCAACTCTTCCTCGACTCGATGACGCTGTGGTGATATACAAGCGCGGCTTGACCGGGCCACAGATGGGTAGATAGACTTAGGTGTTGCCGCGAGCCGGCGTAGCTCAGTGGTAGAGCAGCGCACTCG
>JBGPNN010000118.1:0-10456 GCA_041487495.1 bacterium | reverse complement strand
TGGCTCCGCGGGTAGGATTCGAACCTACAACCCTCCGGTTAACAGCCGGACGCTCTACCATTGAGCTACCGCGGAACGATGGGTGAGGCACACTCATTCTAGAAACGCCGCCGAGAGGCGTCAAGGTTTCCCCCGCGAAGTTAGTCCCCCGACCCGCGGAGGTGAGCGGTCTGTCCACGCGCTCCGAACTCGTCGCCACTACGGCCGTGATCGTTCTGACGATCCTGTTCGTGCTGGGCATCGTTGGCCTGGTGTATCTTGTCGGCGAGATCCTGCTGCTCGTGCTCATGGCCGCCATCCTGGCCACGGGCTTGAACCCCCTCGTCGACGCGCTTGAGCGCCGCACGTGGACGCGGCGGCGCCGTCGGCTGTCGCGCACGACCGCCATTGTTGCGGTCTACATGGGATTGCTCGTGGTGCTGATCTTGCTGGCAAGCGTTCTGGTCACGCCGATCGTGTCGGAGTCCAGTCAGTTTCTGGAGAGGGCACCGGATCTTTACCGGAAACTGCGGGACCTGCTTGTAGACCTGCGGCAACGATACAGCTGGGCGCCCGACCTGACCACCATTCTTGATCGACTCCCTCAGGAGGCGGGGCGGCTGACCGGGTACCTGGGAGCCGCGACCGGCGTGGCCTTCCGGCTCTTTGGAGGCGTGGTCTCGGCAGTCACCGTGCTGGTCCTCAGCTTCTATATGCTTCTCGAAGGTCCCGGTATCAAGCAGGGATTTCTCGGTTTCTTTCCCCGAAAGCATCACCGGCAGCTCGAAAAGGTGCTCCAGCACGTGGGCCTCAAGTTCGGGGGATGGCTCCGCGGGCAGCTTTTCCTGGGTCTGGTCATCGGCGTCGCCGCGGGCCTGGGGACGTGGATCCTGGGCGTGCCCTACCCGTTCCTCCTGGGCCTGATCGCGGGTGTGACCGAGCTGATCCCTCTGATCGGGCCGGTGCTCGGCGCCATTCCCGCGGTCCTGGTGGCATTGTTCATCGGGCCGGCCTGGCGGATTCTCGCGGTCATCGTCTTCTTCACCTTCATCCAGCAGACCGAAGGTAACGTGCTCGTCCCGCGGGTGATGAAACAGGCCGTGGGTCTGTCCCCCCTCTTGACCCTGGTCGCTATCATGGTCGGCGCCAACTTGATGGGGCTCGTTGGGGCACTGCTGGCGGTGCCGATCGCGGCCGCGCTGCAGGTGATTGTCGGGGAGATCATCAAGACGTTCGGTCCGAGGGATTAGGTCAGCGGTCGTCGGACTCGATCGTCGACAGCGCCAGCGAGAGGGCCGCCGTCAGAAACGCGGTGGCCTCGTGCTCGCAGAGGTCGTTGAAGCCGCGCTTCTCGAGAAACTGGCGCAGCGCGGGGATGAGCTTCGCCAGCTTGTGCGACGTGTACGAGAACAGGTCCCAGTAGGCTTCCTCGGCCGCCGGGTGCCCCATGCCGGTCCGCTCGGTCAGCGACAGGTACCGGCTGTGAAGATCCCGGTACTGCGTGTCTTCCTCGTGCTCGGCCCGCAGGCGGTCAACCAATCGCGAGACCTCCGAGCTGTCCATCGCTTCCTGCGCCAGGAAGCTCATGTCGAGCAGTAGCTCCGCCAGCTCGTCCGTCGGATGGCCGAGATAGAGATCCTTCTTGTGATGCTCGGCGCCGATCAGGCGGCGGAGCTCGCGGCTGAGCTCGTCGTCGGCCTTCGGCAACCGCGGAGGCTTCGACCCCGGCCCGTTGTGACGCTCCCGCACGGTGACGCGGTTAAGCAGATCAGGTCCGAAATGCTCGGTGAGGAAGGTCTCGATCTGGCCCCGGCCTTGAGACTGCGCGTGTACCAGGGTCACCGTCTCGCCCTTTAGGCCCGAGTACCGCCAGCCTTCCTTCGCCAGGGTGTCAAGGAGATTGGCAATGCGCCCCAGGTGTGGCCCGACCCGGTCGGACTCGCGGCGCAGCGCAGAGGTGATCGCGCGCAGCGAGCGCCCGCGAAAGATGAACCCGCGGGGACGGTCAAACACCCGGACCTCGATTTCCGTTACCGTGTTCGCTTTGGGCACGTTCTTATCGTCCAAGATGCCTGCGCCGTTGTCAACCCGCGGGTTTCTAAGGAACCACGACAATCTTGCCAAAGTGGAGGCGATTTTCCATGATGCGGTGCACTTCGCGCATCTCCGCCAGCGGGAGGACCGTATGAATGACGGGATCGATGGCTCCCGAGAAGATCGCCTGCATCACCGCGCGCAGGTCACCGACGTTGCCCATCGGCGCGCCGATGATCCGCCGGTGCCGCTGGTAGACTTCGCGAATGTCGAAATCGGGACGCTCACCCCCGGATGCGCCGCAGATTGTCATGCGGCCGCCTCGCCGCAGGCTGCGGATCGTCTGTTGCCAGGTCGGCGCGCCGACCGGATCGGCCGCCAGGTGAACGCCCGCGCCTTCGGTGGCCTCGAGGATGCGGTCGCTGAAATCGGGATGCTGGCGGTGATCGACCGCGATGGCGCCAATGGCCTCGGCTTTCCGCGCCTTGTCCGACCCGCCGACCACGGCGAAGACGCGGCGGGCTCCGGCCATGCGCGCGATCACGATCGCCGCCGTGCCCACGCCCCCCGAGGCCCCAACGACCAACACGTCCTCACCGGCCCGCAGCCCACCGGCGGTGATCATCATCCGCCATGCGGTACAGTATGCGGCGGGAATCGCCGCCTTCTCAAACGGCACGCCCTCGGGCACCCGCAGCAAGTTGCGGGCCGGCGCGACGGTATACTCCGCGAATCCACCGGGTGTGTGATCGCCGAAGATCCGGTACTCCACGCACATGGTCTGCTCGCCCGCGAGGCAGAACTCACACCGCCCGCAGGAGAGGATGGGGTTGATCAGCACGCGATCCCCGGGTTTCCATTCCTCAACGCGTGGCCCCACGGTCTCCACGATGCCGGCCACGTCGCCGCCCGCGATGAACGGGAAGGTGCGTGGTTTCCAGGGAAAGGTCGGGCGCCCGCCCGGCGGGCCGGTACGGGCCCAGATATCCTTACCGTTGAGCGCAGCCGCGCGAACCCTGACCAGGACTTCGCCGTCTCCAGGGGAGGGCGTCGGGACATCCTCGATGTTGAGGACTTCGGGACCGCCGTGTCGATGGATGACCAGTGCCTTCATCGCTACGTGGCCCGTCAACCCGCGAGCAGCGCCCGCGCGTCGCGCAGCGCCGCGGTGACGCGGTTCCGCCCTCGAACCAGATGGGTGAGCGTGACATGATACAGGTCGTTTTCCTTCTGCAGCGTCTTCCACGTCTTGGCCGGCGCCAGGTCGGGCAGCGGCGGCACGTCGACCGCCGGGTCGTGCCGGAACCGCCCCGCGCGCGAGTAGTTGATCTTGACCAGGATGCGCGACAGCCTGCGGAGCGTTTTGTTGGCCGCCCGGACCGCGGAGTCGGACGCGTGGCGGCCAAGCAGGTGCGCGCGATCGAGATACCAGCGCTCGAGATCCGCGCGCAGCGCCAGCGCTTCCGCGATCGGTTCGCCCAGATCGAACTCACCGTCCGTGGCATTCTGGTAGGTCTGCAACGTGCGGGCGATCTCATCCGCCAACGCGGTGAAGTCGAGCGGGTGAAGCGTCGCATTGGCCGCGCGGTACGTGGCCACAAGGTAGACTTTCATGTCACGCAGCAAGTTGTCGCGGTCGGCGATCTCGATCGTGTCGTCTTCCGTGTGCCAGGCGATGTTTGCGCCGCACCCGCCAACAGGGTAATAACTCTTTTCCTTGAGGAGCGGCTTGGGCATCGTTGATGAGAGCATGTAGAACGTCGAGATGCCGATGTTGCTGAAGGACTTGTCGCCCGCCCGCAGCGGCCGGCCACCGCTGGCCTCCTGCCCGGTTACGTCTTTGATGACGGCCTTGCCCACGCCCTCGGCTTCGCTCATCCAGAACACGTCTTCATAGACCGTGGCCCACCGGCACCCCGGCGAGTCGCAGTTGATGTGTGCCGCGCAGTTGACGTCGATGTCCAGACCGTAGGTATCCGCGTACCAGACCGATCCCGCATACCGGCCTGTTGAATGGCCGGGCCACCAGGCGATGCGGACCGTCCTGGCGAGGCGATCACGGTGCTTCCAGAGGATGCGGGCGACTTCCAGCATGGTGGCATTGCCCGTGGCGTTGTCACCGATCCCCTGATGCCAGCCGTCGACATGGCCGTGCAGCAAGACGAACTCGTCCGGCACTTGTGTCCCCCGGATCTCCGCCACGCACACGGGGCACTGCACCCAGCCTTCGTCGAGTTTCGTCGAAAGGCGCCCTTTCACACGCCCCTGTTTCGCCAGGTCACGCAGCCACTCGCCCTCGGTCTTGTTCACCGAGACCACGGGGATCGTGGGCTTGCGTTCCCACGAATCGAGATCGGGTGATCCCCAGATCGTCGTGCAGATGCCTTCGTGGATGCGCTCGCCGGGGCTGATGAAGATCGCGCCGATCGCCCCGTGCTTGATGAAATCGAAGACCTTGCCCGGGGAGGCATAGCCCTCGGTCAGGACGATCTTGCCGCTCAGGTCCGCGGTGACTTCCCCGACGCCCTCGAAGAGCCCGCGGATCTCCCCCATCTGGCTGGTGGCCAGGTACACAATCTCGCCCCGCATCCACCGGCCGCCGGTCGACAGCGACATCGCCGGCGTCTTGGCGGTCAACATCCGCTGCTCCGGGGCCAGGATCTCCAGCCGGGCCTTGCGCGGGACGCTGATGAAGAGGGTGGGGGTGTGGATGGTGTGGGGGACGCCGCATTTCTTGAGCCGCTTGCTCAGGTAGTCAAACCCTCGCCGTTCCTGTTTCGTACCTGACTCCCGGACGATGCCCGTATACGTCTCGACGAGCGCCCATGGCTCCTCGAGGTTGACCTCACCGGTCAGGAGTTGCTCATCGTCGGCGTTGCGCCACGTGCTGGCCACGGTCATGAACGGACCTCCTTCGGGTACTTCGGTCTCGCCAGGGTGGATGTACGGGGACCAGTTAGAACAATTCGTCACGGAGCCCTTTTCCCTTTCCGGATCGAACGCACGCCGGAGTCACCGGACAGGACAAACCCCCCGAAGCTGGAAGGCTCATCTGACGCGCGAGCGGGGAGGGGTCAGATCATGAATCTCGAGCTGTCGGAGGACCAGTTCATGACTCTGATGGAACTCGTGTACCTCGGCGGCTGGATGGCGAACGCGAACCGCGCCCCCGAGGAGGAAATATCTCGGTTCGAGGAGATGGAGGATCAAATCTACGCTATAGCTGGAGAGGCCGGCATGACACGGGATGTGTGCCTCGACGAGCACATCCACGGATATCTGCCGTCCCAGGAGTTCGAGAAACGCCTGGACGCATATATCGCGGAATATGACGAGGCCACCTTCAAGGAAGAGTTGGCGTATCGCCTGGCTCACAGGGATCTGCTCGAAGCATACGGGAGCGCCGCGGAGACACTACCGGATCCACTCCTCGAGCGGTACCGGGCGGAGATCAGCGCGCACGGCGTCGATCGACTGAGGCTCGCGGGCACGTAACGCTCAGAGTTTCAGCCGCGGATCGAGCGCGTCCCGCAGCCCGTCGCCGATGAAATTGTAGGCTACCACCGTCATCAAGATCAGCGCCCCCGGATAGACTGCCAGGTTCGGTGCCGACCAGAGGTAGATCTGCGCGTTCTGCAGCATGTTGCCCCATGACGGCAGGGGCGGCCGAATGCCGAGGCCCAGGTACGAGATCGCTGATTCGGTCAGGATTGCAAACGCCACGTTCAGCGTGGCCGCCACGATAATCGAAGGCGTCACCTGGGGCAGGATGTGCCGGAGCATGATGCGCAGGTCACTCGACCCAATGATGCGCGCAGCGTCCACGAACTCGGTCACGCGCCAGCGCAGGTACTCGCCGCGGACGATGCGCGCCACGGGCATCCACGCCGTGAGGCCGATCACCACGGTGGAGGTCGTCGGCCCGCCGCCAAATACGGCCAGCGCCGCCAGGATGACAAACAGGGTCGGTAGGGCCAACATCGCGTCGGTGAAACGCATCAGCACCGCCTCTGCGCGCCGGCCAAAATAGCCCGCGAGCGCGCCCACCACGACCCCCAGCGACACGGAGATGATCATGGCTACCAGCCCCACGCTGAGTGACACCCGCGCGCCGAGCATCAGCCGCGCCAGCACGTCGCGGCCGATCTCATCGGTGCCCAGTGGGTGCAGCACGCTGCTGCCGGTCAGCCGGGTGAGCGGGTCGGCGGCGAAAGGGTCCCAGGGCAGTAGCCAGGGACCCAAGACCGCGAATAGGTGCACGACAATGAGGTAGCCGGATGCGATCAACGCGGGGATGTTGCGTCGTAGCCGGCGCGCCGCGATAGTCCACAGCGTGCGGGGGGGCGCGGGCACTAGCGCCACGCGCGCGGCCGCTACGATTCCCCTCGAGTGTGCCTCGCCACCGTCGGCCATGCCGCTACCCGTACGTAATGCGGGGATCCAGCCAGCCGTAGGCTAGGTCCACGAGCAGGTTGGACAGGATGACAACGATCGCCACGACGACCGTCAGCCCCATAATCAGCGGGAAGTCTCGCCCGATCGTCGCCCCCACCGCCAGTTGGCCCATGCCCGGCCAGGAGAAGATCGTCTCCGTGATGACCGCGCCGCCCACCAGGCGGGGCACCAGGACGCCCAGCACCGTGACGACGGGGATGAGCGCGTTGCGGATCGCGTGACGCGCCAGTATCTGCCGGGCGGGCAGGCCTTTCGCGCGCGCGGTACGTACGTAGTCCTGCCCGATCTCCTCGATCAGCGCCGAGCGCATGAAGCGCACCAGATTCGGTAACGTCGCCGTGGCCAGCACCAGGGCCGGGAGCACGAGGTGCGACAGGCGGTCGGCCAGCGCGAACGGTGTCCCGGGGGTGGCCATGCCCGAGGCCGGTAGCCAACTGAAGCGCACCGCGAACATCAGGATGAGCAGGATGGCGAACCAGAACGCCGGGATGGACACGCCGATAAACGAGAGAAATGTGACGATGTGGTCGGCGCTCGAATGGCGCCGGGTCGCCGAGATGATGCCGGCCGGAATGCCGATCAGAATCGAGAGCGCAAGCGCCGTGCCGCCGAGCAGGAGCGTGTTGGGCAGCCGCTCCCGAATGACCTCGTTGACCTTGCGCCGATCGCCGAAAGATCGGCCGAAATCCGCGCGCACGGCGGACGCCATCCACTTCACGTAGCGTACGAGCAGGGGCTGATCGAGGCCGAGCTGGTGCGCAAGCGCCTCGCGCTGCTCCGGCGACGATTCCATCGTCATCATGATCTCCGGCCCCCCGGGGGCCAGCGTCACCATGACGAACGTCAGCGTGGAGACGACGAGCAGTACGATCAGCGCCTGAGCGGCGCGCTCCAGCAGGTAGCGTCCCACGAATACCTCTGCTGCCCGGCCGAAGAGACCGGCGACCCCGCGGGCCCTTGCGAAAACCCGCGGAGTCAGCCGGGCGTCAGCAGTCTACTCCAGCTTCCATTCGGAGACCCACTGGAACGCGGCCCGCAGGTGAATGGGCGGTACGCCCTTCAGCCGCGTGTTCCACGCCCGGATCTCGTTGGGCCACCAGAGATACAGGTAGGGAAGATCCTCAGCCGCGAGTTCCTGGAACTTCTTGTAGATGCGCTCGCGCTCGGCTACCGTCTGAGCTTTTCGCCCGGCCTCGAGCAGCGCATCCGCGTCCTTGTTGCTGTACATCGGTACGTTGAATCCAGTGTCCGCGGCGGAGCTATGAGCGTAGTTGAAAAAGTCGGGATCCTCGGGCATGATCCACCAAACAACGGTCGCATCGTAGCGCCGCGGGAGATAGCGCTGCGAGATGAAGGTGTTGAAGTCCACCCCATCAAGGACAGTCTCGATGCCGACGACGCGCAGGTACTGCTGGATCAGCGCAGATAGCGGTTCGAAGTACTGCACGGTTGGATACGTAAGGGTGAAGCGGAACCGCTGCCCGTCCTTGACCAGGACGCCATCTGGTCCGAGCTGCCAGCCGGCCTCGGCGAGCAACTGGCGCGCCTTGCCGCGGTCAAAGTCATAGGTCTTGACGTTGGGGTTGAAGTAGTTCTTGAGCACCGGCGTGATCGGGCCGCTGGCGGGGGTCGCGAACCCTTCGAGGAAGCCCTTGATCATGGCCGGGCGGTCCAAGGCGTGCATGATGGCCTGACGCACGCGCCTGTCCTGGAACAACTTGTTTCGGTGGTTGGGGGCGATGTAGTAGAAGTTGTTTTGCGAGACGGTGTCGACCTTGATGTTCGGGCGCCCCTGGACCGCCTTCACGAGGGTCGGGTTGTCGATGAACAGGAGCGTCAGGTCCCCCGCGAGGAACTGGGCGATTTGCGCGTTCACGTCGGGGAGCACCTTGTACGTGATGGTGTCGATAGACGGGGTGCCGCCGAAGTAGTTGGGGTTCTTCTCCAGCGTCACGTACGACCCTGACACGTACTCCTTCATCTTGTACGCGCCCGTACCGATCGGGTTGCGTTTGTTGAAAGCGTCGTGCGTCCAGTAGTTTTCGGGGGCCACGCCCGCAAACGCATGCCGCGGGAGGATGCCGGCATTGACGCCGACAACCGCGACGATGCTGGCCTGGGGCGCCGAGAGGAGGAATTGTACAGTGTTGGGGTCGACGACCTTCACCTCCTTGACGGAGCTGAAGGCGGCCCGGTTTTGCGCGCCCAGCCGCGGGTTGAGCACGATGTCGTACGTGAACTTCACATCATCCGAGGTGAAGTCGCGTCCGTCGTGCCACTTCACGCCCTTACGCAGGTAAAATGTCCAGGTCAGCCCATCCGGTGATACTTCCCACCGCTCCGCCAGGTCACCCACCCACTTGGCGTCTTTTCCCCACTTGGTCAGCCCGTTGAAGAGGACTCGGGTGACGAAGATCGATTCGACGAAATGCCGCGGATGCCACGGGTTGAACGTCGGATCCCCAACGATCGGGAACACGATCCCCCCGCTCGATGCCGGGCCGCCGGAGGCCGGCGCCCGGAACCCGGCGATCAACGCGAGACCGAGCAGCAAGACTATCGCAACACGTACTCGCATAGTGCTATCCCCCTTCGGTCATGCGTGTGAGCGCTTGTGCGTCTTTCCTTGATTGAGCGTATTGAGCACCGGTTCCTGCCTACAGACCGAGGTACGCTCGTTTGACCTCCGGGTGCCCGATGAGTTCCGTTGACGGCCCCTGTAACACCAGCCGGCCGTTCTCGAGGACATAGGCGCGATCAGCTAACTTCAGCGCCAGCCGGATGTTCTGTTCGACCAGTAGGATGGGGATACCGGAGTCCGCGACCGTCCGGATAACTCTTGCGACCTCGCCCGCCAGCTTGGGCGACAGCCCCATGGTTGGCTCGTCCATCAGAAGGAGTGAAGGCTCAAGCATCATCCCGCGGCCGACGGCCACCATTTGCTGTTGACCGCCGCTCAACGCTGCGACCATCTGTCCGCGGCGCTCCTGGAGCCCGGGGAAGAGCGCATAGACTTTTTCGAGATTCGCCGCGCGGCGCTGGCGCGCGCGGGGGAGAAACGAGCCGGCGAACAGGTTTTCCTCCACGCTCATCGCAGGAAAGAGCTGGCGCCCCATGGGGATGTGCGCGATGCCCCGCGCCGCGGTCTGGTGAGGCGTCAGACCGCTGATCTGCCTGCCCTGGAAGATGATCCGGCCGGCCTGGGGTGCCAGCATGCCGGAGATCGCCCGTAGGATTGTGGATTTTCCGCTGCCGTTGCCGCCTACGAGCCCGACCAGTTCGCCCTCGCCCACTTCGAGGCTAACGCCGAAGACGACCTGAACTTCGCCGTAGGCGAGATCAACTTGCTCGACCTTGAGGACGGCGGAACCAGGCATCTCACCAGACATCTCACCAGGCATCGGCCGCCCCGAGATACGCCTCGATGACCTGCGGATGGCTGGCGACTTCTTCGGGCCGCCCTTCGGTGATCTTTTCGCCCAGCGACAGCGCCACCACGCGATGCGTCAGTTCCATGATCACCCGCATGATGTGCTCTACCATGATGACGGCCGTACCCGTTGCCGCCAGGCCCCTGATGAAGCCGATCATCTCCTGCATCGCGGGGGGATTCAACCCGGCCATCACTTCATCGAGAAAGAGCACCCGTGGGCGCACCGCGAGCGCTCTGGCCAGCTCCAGCCGGCGCCGGCGTGCCAGGTTCAAGTCGCTGGCGGGCTGCAGGGCGCGATCGGCGAGACCGACTTGCGCCAGGACGTCGTGCGCGAGCCGTTCGGCGTCCCGGCGCGCCCGACACGTGACCAGCGCCGGGATCAACACGTTCTCCATCACTGTGAGGTTGCCGAAGGGACGTTCGATCTGAAACGTGCGGCCGACACCGGCCCGGGCCCGGCGGTGGGCCGGCCAGTCTGTCACGTTCTGACCGAGGAGTTCGACGCGGCCTTGCTCGGCACGGACGAACCCGCAGAGCGCGTTGAACAATGTGGAT
>JBGPNN010000117.1:0-10585 GCA_041487495.1 bacterium | reverse complement strand
TCACCAGCAGGTTGTAGTGCGGTTTGATCGGATGCAGGGTCGCGAACGTGGTCTCGCGGTGCGCGTCAAACGAGGGCGGCAACGCGGTCACCACGTAGTTCAACGTGCCACCGGAACGCGGCTGCTGGGCGGTACCGGGAAGAGGGGACGTCGCGAGCACGAACAGCAGGGCGATCAGCAATGCGCATCCGGCGCGACCGATGGAACCCATGTTTCGCCTCCTCATTCGCTGCGGTTCGCACATCAACGCATCGACTCTATTCTCGTGAACTACGACGCCCTCGGTAACCGACCCTGCATGCTGTATGCCCCAGCGGACTCCGGTCCCGCCATCATCGTCCCAGGGCGGCCGCCATTGCTTCGACTGCCTGCTCGAAGCACACGAGCGGCGGCCGTACCAGACCCGCGCCCACCTGGCCGATGCCGGGCTTCTTGTGGGCGATCCCCGTATTGATCCGCGGGGTGATGCCCGTGCGCAAGACTTTGCGGATATCGATGCCCGTGGGCGTACCGCGAAAATCGAGCGCGGGGAGGCCAAACGCCGGGTTCTCGCCGACCGTGATCTCGTACATCTCGAGGGTCGAATTGAGCGCGTCACGCGGCGTGCCGCCGATAAACTTCACGATGGCGGGCGCCGCCGCCATGGCAAACGCACCGATCCCCGCCGTCTCGGTGATGGTCGAGTCGCCGATATCGGGATTCGCAT
The DNA here is from genome assembly GCA_041487495.1 of bacterium. Taxonomy (GTDB): domain Bacteria; phylum Sysuimicrobiota; class Sysuimicrobiia; order Sysuimicrobiales; family Humicultoraceae; genus JBGPNN01. The sequence goes on along the minus strand of JBGPNN010000117.1, from coordinate 9,879 downwards.
CGTCCGCCGAGAACCCCGGGAAGTAGAGACCCACCGGCACCTCGGCTGGCGCCGTACACCAGCGTTCACCCAAACCCGAGACGCGAATGCCGAAATCCGTCCCGTTGCGGGCCATACACGTCACCACGGTGCTGCCCGAGACCCCGTGGGCGGCGTCCATCGTGGCTTTGCAGGCCGCCATCACCGGATTCAGGACCGCCAGGTCATTGTCCGCGAAGTACCGCAGAACACGCTCGAGCGCCTCGGCCGGAAGCCCGGCCCGGGCCAGGTGCGGCGCGAGCAGCCGGCCGAACATGGCCGACCCGGCGATATTGCGGTTGTGCCCTTCATCGCCCATCGCCAGCTGCCGCGCGATCAGCGTCTTCATGTCGAACCCGCCCATGCGCCGCAGCGCCTCGCCCACGGCCGGGCCGAGCGTCTCGTTCATCCATTGCAGGCGCGCCAGGACGTCCTCGCTGTACGCGCCGTATCGTAGGACTTTTCCGTAGCCCTCATTGAGGTTCGAGAAGGCTTTGTTCCCAAACGCGCGGTTCTCAATGATGTAGACCTGCATCGAGGCCGTGGTCACACCGGCCATCGGCCCAACCGCCGCGTGGTGGTGACAGGAATCAAAGCGCACCTGACCCCGCTCGATCAGCGCCGCCGCCTCGGCTTCGGTCTTCGCGAGCCCTTCGAAGATCAACCCGCCGGTCACAGCGCCCCGCAGGGGGCCGGACATCCGATCCCAGGTGATCGGCGGACCGGCGTGCAGGATCAGATTCGGCTGCATGCCCGGGATGACATCGAGCGCGCGGCTGGTGCCGATCAGCACCGGCTGCGCGGCGAGGATGCGGTCGAGCACATCCTGGTTCGCGGCATTGATATCCATGACCACAGCCTCGTGCTCAGGCTTCGAGCTTGTCCAACAGGTCGAGCAGATGCTGCCGTCCACCCGCCGGCGGTCGCCAGTCCACCGAGACGACGGGTATCCCCTGCGCCTGGAGGCTCTCCGCAAACAATTCCAGGCCCACGTTGATCACCGCCGGTGGCGTACGGAGCATCGTCAGGATGGGGCCGACCTCCGGCCATTCGGGCGCCGGCGTCGCAGTATCGATGACGACCGGCTCCACGGGGACGCCCCGGCTGCCGTGCGCCTCGGCGACGAGCCCGGCCAGCCGCGCCGCGCGCGCATTGCTGTCTTCGACCAGCACCCCCACTTCAATGAGGGCGTCGCGCTGGGCCGAGGCGTTCTGAGGATCGTCATCCGTGCCGCAGACCGAGGCGATGAGACTCAGGTGCCGGCCCTCGGCCTCAGCCCGCGCGCGAATGTCGCGCGCCACCGGACCGTAGACGGCGGCGGGATCGGGATGCGCGCCATAACCCAGCACGATGTCGAAGAGCAGGATCGCGGTGGCCGGATCGGCCGCCTCGTGCTGCAGGCGCTGCACCCGCAGCGCCGGATCAATCATCGGGTGCAGCCGGCCCTGTGTGAACTCGTCGCCGCCCATGTCGATGACGGTGTGCTCGCGGCTGTGCGTGACGGGGTCGAGCGATTCCTGCGGCCGCAGTGGCGTGTTCGACCAGATCGGCCCAACATGCCGGCGCAGCGAGATCAGCGCCTCATAACACAGCGTGCCGCCGCTGTAGAGGCCACGGATGTATGTCTGCCCCCGCGCCAGCCGGCCGGCTTCCTGCGCCGGCAGTGCGCGGAGCGCGGGTGGGAAGACGTCGATGCGATAGGCGCGGCGCACGGCCAGGCGCGCAGCCTCTTCGAGGGTGGTCGCGCTCTCCACGCGCCCGCCCGCCTGCGCCCGCGCGCCCACAAAACAGAGGACCACAGGCTTGCCACACGCGGCGGCGGCGGCGACCAGTCGCCCCGCGACATCCGGGGCCGGCGGCTTGCTGATCAGCACGATGACTTCGGTCTGCAGGTCCACCGCCAGGGCCCGCAAGCCCTGCAGCATCGTCGCGCCGCCGATGGCGGTCGAGAGGTCCCGGCCACCCGTGCCGATCGCGTGCGAGATGCCGCCACCGAAACGATGGATGAGCGACGTGACTTCTTGCAATCCGGTGCCGGCCGCGGCAACGAGGCCGATAGACCCTTGACGGATCTTGTTGGCAAACCCGAGCGCGGCGCCCCCGATGATCGCCGTCCCACAGTCCGGTCCCATGAGCAACAGGCCCTTGGCACGGCTGCGGGTCTTCAGGTCGATTTCGTGCTCGATGGGGACGTTGTCCGAAAAGACCAGGACGTGCAGGCCGGCGTCGAGCGCCTCCTGCGCGACCGGTTTCGCAAACCGGCCGGGCACCGAGATGACGGCGAGTGTGGCCTGCGGCAGTTGCTGCACTGCCGAGGCCAAGGTCTTCGGGCGGTAGGCGTCGCCCGCCGCGGGGGCGCGCTTTCGCGTCAGCGCGTCTTGCGCGGCCGCAATGGCCGCCTGCGCCACCTCGGCCGTCGCGGCCCGCGCGACGACGATGAGATCGTCGGGACCCGCGTCCGCCAGGTCGGGGAAGTCCAGACCGCTCTCCCGCAGCAGCGCCTTGTTGGCGTCGGTGGCCATGACCAGGCCCATCTCCTCGACGCCCGGCCGCCCCCGCGCCTCACGCTGCGCGAGCATGAGGGCGACGGAGTCGAAGTATGCGCTGCGCCGGGTGATCCCAATAGTTGGCGAGGTGACGATCTCCTACTGGTGCCGGCGGCTCGCGTCAGATGCGGCCGCGAGATGCGCGGGCGCGAGACACGCCGCCGCCACGAGGTCGGCCAGCGGGGCGGTGGGCCAGGGACTCCGGCCGGCCGCGCGATACGTCATGGGAACGGTGTGTGGGGCCTCGGCTGCCTGCTGGACCAGCGACACCGCCCGGTTCAACTGGCTGTCGTCGGGGCTGCCGATAGCCGCGCCCACCGAAGACACCTCGACGTCCGGGGTCAATCCCTTGGCGTCAATGTCGCGGCCGGCGGGCGTGAGATAGCGGGCAATGGTCAGGCGGAGCCCACTGCCGTCACGGAAGCGGTACACGGCCTGCACCGTGGCTTTGCCATACGTGCGGGTGCCCACGAGTTTCGTGCCGGTGTCCTGCAGCGCGCCGGCGACCACTTCGGACGCGCTGGCGCTGCCCCGGTCGACCAGCACGACCAGCGGACCGGTGTACTTCGGTTCACGAGGCCGGACCGTGTATGGCGTGGTCTGCCCGCGTCCCGAATCGAGCGTGACCACGACGCCGCGATCGAGAAAGTGGCTCGCGATGTTGATTGAGGACTCCAGCAAACCGCCGGGGTTGCCGCGAAGGTCCAGCACGAGGCCTCGGGCCCCCTGCTGCAACAACTGCCGCAGCCCGTCGGCCACGAGATCAGCAGACGGCTGCGTAAACTGCGTCAGGCGGAGATAGCCGACTCCGGACGGCAGGATCCGCGTGCTCACCACACGCTGTGTAAGCCGGCGGCGGCCCATCGTGATCATCTGCTGTTGCTCGGCACCGGCCCGGCGGATCGTCAGCACGACCTGGGTGCCCTCGTTGCCGCGGATCATCTGGCTGACTTGCTCCAGGGTCCGACCGACGGTCGGCGTGCCGTCTACTGCCAGGATTACGTCGCCGGCCCGCAGCCCCGCGTCACTCGCCGGCGAGTCTTCGAGCACGTCGGTGATGACGGTCTGCCCATTCTTGTCTTCGATGACGATGCCGACCCCGACAAAATCATCCCCGCGGGTGCGGCGGATGAACTGGGCGAACGCGTCGGGGGCGTAGAACGCGCTGTTCGGATCGCGCAGCGCGGTCACCATCGCCGCCGCCGCTGCGTAGGCTACGGCAATGGGTTGGCGCTGCCGCGAGATCGCTTGGACCTGTTGGATCCGCTGTGAAAACTGGTCGAGATCGGCTCGCTCGTCGCCGGTGAGCGTCAGCGGGCCGAGTACCGCCGACGACTGCCCTTCATCGCGCAGCAAGTTGCGCAGCCCTTCGTCGGCGCCGCGGAGGAGCACTTCGGAGGTGGGAACGGCGAGGCTCTCCTCGCGCAGGACCTTGTAGGCCTCGATAAAGAGCGTCAGCCCGACGTCGGTGGACTGCGCGCGGACCGGCGGCGCGAGGATCCCGACCGCCAGGATGAGTGCGACGAGCAGCGGGATCAGACGCCTCTGCATTGTTCCACCTCGTGGGGTACCGATCATCATGCCTGCATAGAACTGTATGCCCATCTATACTATTCGTCGGTTCCCCGTCCCGAAAGGTTTACCTTCAGACCTCAGATTGCGCCGGTCACCACCGATCGGCCGATCGCGTATCGGAGCGAGACGACCGCGGACAGCTCGTCGAAGACCGCGCTATCCAGCGTCACTTGAGCCTGAACCAGCGTCGTTTGCGCCGTGGTCACTTCCACGATGGTGGCGACACCCGCAGCATAGCGGCCTTGGGCGAGACGCAGCGACTCCTGTGCGAACGCCAGACCGGCGTTGGCGCTGGTAAAACGGGCGCGCGCGTTGCTCAACCCCAACAACGCCGTGATCGCCTGCTGCTGAACGGTCAGACGGGTCGTTTCGATGCTCGCCCTCGCCAGGGCCAGATTGGCATTCGCCACCGCAACGTTCGCCGAGGCTCGCCCTGCATCCGATACAGGGAAGCTCACCGTTGCGCCGACAGCGTACGTCGTGTTCGTGTTAGGCGCGAAGCCCTGCCCGACGCTACCGCTCAGCGCCACCGTGAGGCCGCCGCCGGCCTGCGCCAGCAGGACCCCCGCCTGGGCAGCCTCGATCTGAGCCAGCGCTTTGCGAATCTCCGGCCGGTCGTCAACAAACTGCAGCAATTGAGCCTGCGTCACTGTCACTGGTGGGGATGCCGGTGCGGGGGCAACAGTAGTTGTCGTTGTTGGACCGAGGCCGAGCGCGATGTTGAGCGCAGCAGCAGATTGGTCCACGCCGTTCTGGGCCGCGATCAGGTTGCTTTGAGCCAGGGCAAGGTTGGCCTGCGCGCTGACGACGTCCGACCGCGGCGCGGCGCCGGCCTGAAATTGCCCCTGGGCCAGGCGCAACAGTTCCTGATTCTGGACGACCACCTGCTGCGATTGGTCCACCGCCCGCTGCGCGCGCAGCAGACCAACGTAACCCTGCGCGATTGCGAGGTCGGTGTCCTGCCGGGTCTGATCGAGCGCCGCCCGCGCGGCTGTCAAGTTCGCCCCGGCCTGGCGCACGGCATACAGTGTTTGGCCACCGTTGTAGAGGATATAGCTGGTCGTGAGACCGACACCCGAGGAAAATGAGGGGGTCTGGCTCGCGGTGCCTCCACCGGCCGTCGCGGCGGTACTTGACGCGGTGACGGTCACACCCCAACCGACCCGAGCCAACGCGACGGCTGCCTCGGCCGCCGCTACGGCCTGGCGCGCCACCACGATAGCCGGGTTGCGCTCCTCACCCAGCGCTACCAGGTTCGCCAGCGGCAGAGGTGTCTGGGCGGCGGGCGTCTGTGCAACCACCGGCGGCACGAGTCCGGTCAACAGGAAAGTCATTACCAACAACGCGGCTGTGCGCTGCATCGCCACCTCCATGGACTTGGTGGGGAACTACTGCTTCATTCGCCGCTCGAGGTATCTGATCATCCTCTGGAAAGCTGCGGCCCGGAACTGCTGACGCTGATCATCGCTAAGGGCTCGCCCCCCGCCGGGCGCCCTCGCTGGGCCGGTGCCCCGGACGCCTCCACCGGGCGCGCCCTCTGAATCGGCACCTCCGCTGCCAGGAGCCGCCTGCACGCCGCTTGACTGCCGCTCCTGGAAGCGTTTCCTCGCCGTTTCGAGCGCCGCCCGCTGGTCCGGCGTGAAGGTATCCCGGACCGCCTGCACAATCGCGTCTACCGCCACCGCGTCGGCAAGCGGAATGTCCTTCAAAGCCTTGATGAACGGAAGAATTGTCTCGATCTGCTCCTTCGTCAACTGTGTTTGAGGATCGCTCTCCAGCGCCCGGATTGAGGCAAACAGGGCCAGCGCGGGATCCCGGGACCGCTGGGACTGCGGTGCCGTGGCCGCTCGATTGCGTGCGTAGTAGAGGCCGCCACCCGCGAGCACGACCACCGCTACACCAAGCATTACCCATGTCCCGCGGAACTTCATCGAATGCCTCCAACCACGGCGTCGGCCACGTTACTCATGGCGCAGGGCCTCGATCGGATCCAGCCTGGCCGCACGCTGTGCCGGGTAGAGCCCGAAGAAAACTCCGACGACGACGGCGAACACGAACGCCAGGAGAATGGCCTGCAACGATAGCAGCGTGGCCCATCCCGCCAGTTGTGTGATGAGCCTCGAACCGAGAATCCCGATGCCGATCCCGATCAGGCCACCGGTGACACTGACCGTGATGGACTCGACCAGAAACTGCAGGAGGATGTCGCGACGCTGCGCCCCAATGGCCATCCGGATACCGATCTCCCGCGTCCGCTCGGTGACGGAGACCAACATGATATTCATGATGCCGATGCCACCCACGATCAGCGACACCGCGGCTACGCCGCCCAGCAGCCACGTCATCGTTTGCGAGACGCCCGTGAAGGCCTGCAGGATGTCCGCCTGGCTCCGGATGGTGAAATCGTTGTCGCGGTAAGCGGGAATCCGATGCCGTTGCCGCAACAGATCGGTCACGCCTTGCTGGACGGCGTCCATATTCTCTGCGTTGTCGACTTGTACGTACATGGATCGAACGTAGGTTACCCCGAAGAGGCGGCGTTGGGCTGTCGTCAGTGGCACGAAGACGACGTCGTCGCGATCGCTGAATGCCGTGGCCCCCTTTGTCTCCATCACGCCGATGACCGTAAAAGCCGTACCCTGAATACGCACGGCCTGGCCCACAGGGTCGGCGTCGGCGAAGAGCTTGCTGGCGACCGTCTTGCCCACGAGGGCCACCTTCGCCCGCTTCCGCAGGTCGGCATCCGTGAAGAACTCACCTTGAGCGGGATGGAAGTTGCGGACGTCGGGGAACTGTGGGGTTACACCGGAGACCTGCGTGTAGGTGTTGGCGTTCTGGAAGACCACCTGCGCCGACCGCGAAAACTCTGCGGACACCCCGGTCACGTTGCGGATCTCCTTCTGGATCGCCTCGGCGTCCTCGAGCACCAGCGTTTGCACGAGTCCGGTGCCGGCGACGCCCGCCTGCTGGGGGGACGACGCGAACACCGTCAACAAGTTACTGCCCAATGCCTGCACTTGCTGCGTTGTGGCCTGACGCGCGCCCTGACCAATGGAGATCATGGCGACCACCGACCCGACGCCGATGATCACCCCGAGCATCGTCAGCAACGATCGCAGGGGATTGCCGACGATCGCCCGCAAGGCGATGCGCACGCTGGCTGAGAGAGTCATCGAGGACGCACCCCGGGCGTGGTCAAGAGGGTGCGCGTGGGTCCATCGCGTACGATGTGGCCGTCCTTGAACTGCACCAGTCGTCGAGCGTGGGTGGCGACGTCCGGCTCGTGGGTGACCAGGATGATGGTGATGCCCTGCCGCGAGAACCGCTCCAGCAGGCCCATGATCTCCTCAGACGTCGCGGAGTCGAGGTTGCCGGTCGGCTCGTCGGCCAGGATGATGGGAGGCGACATGACAAGCGCGCGCGCAATGGCGACCCGCTGCTGCTCGCCGCCGGACATCTGGGTGGACAGATGCCCAGCTCGCTCACGTAGGCCCACTGCCTCCAACGCGGCCAGCGCCTTCTCCCGGCGGTTGGCTGTCCCCGCGTAGATCATCGGCAACTCCACGTTCTCGACGGCCGGGGTGCGCGGTAGCAGGTTGTAGGATTGGAAGACGAACCCGAGCCGTCGGTTGCGGATCCGCGCCAGCGCGGCATCGTCGAGGGTGGTGACGTCGGTCCCATCCAGGAGGTAGGTGCCGGACGTGGGCCGATCGAGGCACCCCAGGATGTTCATGCACGTCGATTTGCCCGATCCGCTCGGCCCCATGATCGCGACAAACTCCCCGGCATCAATAGATAGCGAGACGCCCCGCAACGCGTGTACCTCGACCCCGTCCATCCGGTAGACTTTTTCGACGTCGCGCATCTGGATTAGAGACATGGCCCGAGACCTTACCGGCCACCCGGCCGGCGCTGGAATTGTGGCTGGAAGGGGTTGACCGGCTGCTGTTGCTGCCGCTGCTGGGTGCCGGTCGGTGTTCCAGTCGATCCCAAGTACACCGTCTGGCCCTCCTGCAGCCCCCTCACGACCTCGACCTGCCGCCCGTCGGTGATACCGGTTTCGACGACGACCGGTACGAGCTTCTGGCCTTCGACAAGGATCACGATCTTCGCGTCCCTTCCTCGAACCGCCTCGGCAGGCACCAACAGGACGTCCTGCCGTTGGGCGATAATGAACTGGCCGTCGGCGGACATGCCTAGGCGGAGCAACCGGTCAGGATCTTCGAGGTCCACAATCACGTTGAACTGCGTCACGTTCTGCGTGACAATGGCCTGGGGCGCGATCCTATTGACCTTGCCGTTGAACGCCCGGCCGGGCAGCGCGTCCACGGTGACGCGCACCGGCATCCCGACGCGGACCTGGGCAATGTCTGTCTCGTCGACCTGGACGTTGGCCTCGATGACCCGCGTGTCTGCGATGGTCATTACGAGAGTGCCGCCGCTGCTCACGCCGCCGATGACGCTCTGCCCGACCTGCACGGCCAAGGTGGAGATGATCCCGTCGATGGGCGCTGTGGTCTGTGACTCATTGACGCGATCCTGCGCCTGAGCGAGATTCCCCTGACTAGTCCGAACCTGCGCCTGTGACGCCGCAATATCGGCCGCCAGAGCGCTCTCCTGCAGCCGCGCCGCGCGCGCGTTGGCTAGGGCGGACTCCGCCTGCCGCACTTGCGCCCGCGCCACCGCGATCGCCTCGGCCGTGTTCCCGGCCTCCGTTTGTTGCAGTTTCGCCTGCGCCGCCCTGACCTGGGCCTGTGCGGTCGCATACTGGCTCTGCGCCTGATCGATGTCCTGGTGGGCGACCAGGCCCTGATTGTAAAGGTTCTGCGTGCGGTCCAGCGTCTGTTTCGCGAGGGTCGCCGCCGCCTGCGCCTGCTGGAACGCCTCGCGCGCCTGCGCGATCTCTTCAGGGCGCGACCCGGCCAGGACCTGCGCCAGCTGCGCCTGCGCTGTTCGGAGCGCGTCCTCGGCCTGCGCAATCTTTGTCGTGTTCTGGGCGCGCGTCGCCTCCAGGTTCCGCCGCGATTGATCGAGCTTGGCCTGGGCGTTCGTCAGCGTTGCGGCCGTCGACTCATAATTTGCCCGCGCGTCCTTGTCGTCGATGACCGCCAGCCGCTGGCCTTTCGTCACCCGATCACCGGCCTGCACGCGCAGGTCTACCACGGTGCCGGTCGAGCGCGACCTCACTTCCACCTGAGCGTAGGGCTGCAGGGTGCCAGAGTCGGTCACGCTGACGGTCACAGTGCCGCGGGTGACCTGCACGGTCCGCATCCCTTCCGACACCGGCTGGCTCTGGAACCGTGAGCGCGCCAGCCACACCCCGACGGCGAGGACGACAACGAGCCCGACCGCGATTGCGAGCCGCTTCATGGGCACCCCCACTCCTCCGACTTGTCGCTCTCAGTCATCTACGGTCATCTCGCGCGGGCCCCACTTTAGTAGTTTGCAAATTCCAGCGCATCACCTGCGCCACGGCGGGCCGAGAGGCGGTCGCCGCGCAGGCCTGGGCCCCCAGCCACCCTTGTATCTTAAGACGAAGATCGGGGCCAAAATGTTCAGTGCCGGCGGGGACGACGACAACGGCAGAATGAGTGATGCGAGGTCAGTCCACTAGTACGACGGCCTCGCCGTCCAAGACGATCTCGGAGCGCTGATTGAGACACCTGGTGTGCAGCCGCAGTCGTCTCCGTGTGGCGTCGTACGAGAGTACTTCGGCCTCAGCCGTGATCGTGTCGCCGAT
>JBGPNN010000116.1:0-10587 GCA_041487495.1 bacterium | reverse complement strand
GGGGTTCATCATTTTGGGATATCTCGTCGAGCGCCTGACCGCGATGTCCATTCAGGGCTACGCGCGGCGGTTCATCTTCGCCCCGCTGTCGATGGCGCGCACACGCTTCGCGCCCCCGAGGGCCTGGTGGCCACGCTGCGCGGCCACCGAGGACGGGAACGCCTATGAACGGGTCAGGGCGGTAGAACAAGGACTGGGCCGCTGGTTCCGGTGGCGGACGGACGTGCTGCGTGGCCAGGTGCACGACGGGAACGCCTGGTATCTGGGCCACGGGATCGCCGGGCACGCGGGTCTATTCAGCACAGCGGCCGATGTGGCCCGATTCGCTCGGGCCGTGCGGCGCGGCGGCGCACTCGATGGCAGGCGCATCCTGTCGCGTGAGGCGGTCGCCGAGGCGACGCGCGATCAAACCCCCGGCTTGAACCCGGGGCGGCGCGGGCTTGGCTGGGCGCTGAGTGGATGGACGTTCGCCGGCACGCGGACGTCGCTCGCGGCCTTCGGTCATACGGGCTTCACGGGCACCTCGCTGCTGGTCGACCCGGAGCGCGACCTGATCATGATCCTCCTGACTAATCGCGTGCACCCCAGCGCGCAGGGCGCCGAGTTGCTGGAGTTCAGACCGGCGTTTCACGATGCGATCATCGAGGCGGTCGATGGGTGACGTCGTGCTGCTCGGCGTGGACGGCGGCGCCTCGAAGACCCGTGCCATTCTCATCAACGGCGCCGGCGACACCCTCGCGTCATCGGTCGTCCGTTCGTCGAGTGCCTATCACCGCGAGCCCGAAGAAGCGGCGGGCGTGGTGCTGGACGCCGCCCGCGAGGCGCTCGCACGGGCGGGTGTGATAGCCCCGGTGACGGCGCTGGGCGCCGGGCTGGCGGGGGCGGACGACACCACGATCCGCGGGCGGTTGATGCAGGTCCTGACGGCTGCGGGCATCGCGCGCGTGGTGACGCTCGATCATGACGCCGCCGCGGCGCTGGCCGGCGGCACCGCGCTGGAGCCCGGGATCGTCATCATCGCGGGGACGGGCTCGGTCGCGTTTGGCATGGATGCCGGCGGCCGGCGGGCCCGGGCCGGTGGATGGGGACCTTTGCTGGACGACGAGGGCAGCGGCTATGCGGTGGGCCGCGCGATCCTGCGTGCGGCGATGCGGGCCTACGATGGCCGGGGCGATGCGACGGTGTTGGTCGAGTTGGTCAAGCAACGCTTCGGCCTGACGTCGCTGCGTGCGCTGAAGGTCGCCGTGCGTGGCATCGCCATCGACGAAGTCGCCGCGCTGGCGCCGCTCGGTGCCGGCGCGGCCCGCTCGGGGGACGCCGTGGCGGTCCGCATCCTTGTGCGCGCCGGCGAGGGTCTGGCGGCGATGGTCGCGGCGGCCGCCCGCGCACTTGGATGGGAGACCAGCGCCTTCCCGCTCATCACGGCCGGTGGGATGTTCGAAGCCGAGGACGTGTTACGCGACCCGATGATCCGAGCCCTGGGTGCCATGGGATGCCCGGCGCAGCCCGTGCCCGCGGCGTTTTCTGCGGAAGTCGGCGCGGCGCTGCTGGCTGCACAGGCGGCCGGTCTCGGCACGCGTCAACTGATCGACGACCTGTCTCGCACGCGCGCATGAGGTGAGGGTGATGGCACGCAAGGGAGGGGCCGTCGACTACAGCGCCCTGGGCACCGAACGGCGCAATCCCCGGTCGATGACGCTCGACCGGATGTCCACGCAGGCCATTCTGCGCTTGATCAATCGCGAGGACCGCCGCGTGCCCGCCGCGGTGGCCCGGGAGATTCCGCGGATCGCGCAGGCCGTCCAGGCGGTGGTGCGCGCGATCCGTGCCGGCGGCCGGGTGTTCTACGTCGGGGCGGGGACCAGCGGCCGCGTCGGTCTGCTCGACGCGCTCGAGTGGCCGCCCACGTTCGGGGTGAGCCCCGACCTCGTGAAGGTGCTTGTGGCCGGCGGTTCCCAGGCGACGATTGGGTCGGCCGCGCCGGCCGAAGACGACGGCGCCGGGGGCGGCGCATTGATCGCCGGGGCGTTTGCAGGCCGGCGGGACGTGGTCATCGGCATCGCGGCCAGCGGGGTCACGCCGTTCGTCCTCGGTGCCGCGGATGAAGCCCACCGCCGCGGGAGTACCGTCGTGGGCATCAGCAACGTCGCGGGGTCGCCGCTGGCACGCGCGGCCGACATCGCGATCACGCCCGTGGTCGGCCCCGAAGTCCTGACGGGATCGACGCGGATGAAGGCCGGCACGTCGCAGAAGCTCGTCCTCAACATGATCAGCACGACGGCGATGGTCCTGTTAGGGAAGGCATACGAGAACTTGATGGTGGACATGCAGACTACGAACCGGAAACTCGCCGCCCGCGCGCACAGGATGGTGATGCAGGCCACCCGCGTGGATGCCGAGACCGCGGCGCGGTTGCTCGGCGAAGCCGGCGGGTCGGTGAAGGTCGCCATTATCATGGGGCTGGCTGGGCTACCGAGGGCCGCCTCCGAGCAACTACTCAGTGAGGCCGGAGGCCATGTACGGGAAGCCATCCGCACCGCCGGCAGCCGGCGCGCCGGCCCCCGGCGCGCACGAGTGTCCGCCACCGCAAAAGGCAGCCGGAACGCCGCAACCGCGAGGAGGAATCGTGCGAGACGCCGTTGAGATCGCGCGCAAGGATCCCAAACTGGTCGTCGGGCTGATCTCCGGGACCTCAGCCGACGGCATCGATGCGGCGCTGGTGGAAATCGCGGGCGCCGGTCTCGGCGCCCGCCTCCGGCTCCTGGCCGGTCTGACCGCGCCCCTCCCGGTCGAGGATCGAGACGAACTCTTCCAGATCTTCGATCCGCCCGTGGCCACCGTCGACCGACTCTGCCGCTTCAACTTCAGTCTCGGTGAGCGCTTCGCGGAGGCCGCCCTGGCGGTGATTGGCAAGGCCGGGATGGTGCCGTCCCAGATCGATCTGATCGGATCGGCCGGGCAGACCGTTTGGCACATTCCCGCGCCGGACGGCGCCACACTGCAGATCGCAGAACCCGCGGTGATCGCCGAGCGGACGGGCGTGCCGGTCGTGGCCGATTTTCGCGTTGCCGACATGGCCGCCGGCGGGCACGGCGCACCCCTCGTGCCGTACTTCGACCTTGTCATGTACCGTCATCCGACAAAGTCCCTGGCGGTGCAGAACATCGGCGGCATCGGCAATGTCGCCTACCTGCCGGCAGGGTGTGGGCCAGATACGACGGGCTCGCGAATGGTCCTGGCCTTCGACACGGGGCCCGGCAATATGGTCATCGACGGTGTCGTGCAGTCGCTCTCGCAGGGACGGCAGGCCTTCGATCGCGACGGTGAGATGGCCGCGCGCGGCCGCGTCGATCCCGCCTGGCTCACTGAACTGATGGCCGATCCGTTCTTTACCCAGACGCCGCCGAAATCCACGGGCCGGGAAGTCTATGGCCGGCCGTTTGCCGCGCGTCTGCTCGACCAGGCTCGCCGGCGCAACGTGTCGCCCGAGGACACGGTGGCGACGGTGTCAGCACTGACCGCCGACTCAATCGTCCGGGCCTACCGGGACTTCCTGATCCCGCGCGCCGGGCTCGATGAGGTGGTGCTCGGCGGCGGGGGGTCGTACAACGGATTCCTGCGCCAGCGGATCGCCGACGGCCTGGGCGTCCCGGTGAAGACCAACGAAGACGTCGGCATCAACGGGAAGCTCAAAGAGGCGATGGCGTTTGCCCTGATGGCCGCCGATGCCGTCGCGGGACTGCCGACGAACGTCCCGAGCGCGACCGGCGCGGCCGGGCCCCGCGTGCTGGGGAAGTTTGTCCCGGCGCCGCGCGGCGGCAGGCGGGTGGAACGGCCATGAGCGTTCCCGCGCGCATCAGCATCGTGACACGCCCGCGCATATCGTGACCACGGCGCCTTCCCGGCGCCGTCCGGGATCGGATATAGTGGAATAATGTTTCGCGAAGCGCTTCGAGCGGAGATACGCCAAGCGATGGCCCGGGCCATGGAGACCGGCGCCATTCCGACGGGCGAACTGCCGCCGGTGGACGTCGACAGTCCCCGAGATCGCCGGCATGGCGACTACGCCACGAACGCGGCACTGGTGCTCGCCAAGCAGGCGGGCGCGACGCCCCGCGAAATCGCCGCGCGCCTGATCGCGTGCATGGTGCCGGCCCCGGAGCGCATCGAGCGGCTCGAGATCGCCGGGCCGGGATTTATCAACTTCACCCTCGCGTGGCCCTGGAAACGCGAACTCGTGGCGACGATCTGTCGATTGGGGGATCGCTACGGCCTGCAGACCACAGGCCGGGGGAGGCGCATCAACGTCGAGTTCGTCAGCGCCAACCCCACCGGCCCCCTGCATGTGGGCACCGGCCGTAATGCGGTGGTGGGCGACGTCCTCGCGAATCTGCTGGCCGCACTCGGCTTCGATGTCGCGCGCGAGTATTACATCAACGACGCCGGCCAGCAGGTCCTGAGCCTGGCGAAATCGGTTGAGGCCCACTACTTCGAGCGCTTCGGGAAGCAGAAGCCGTTCCCTGAGGACGGCTACCGGGGCAAGTACGTGGTCGATCTCGCCCAGCAGGTCGCGCAGGCTGACGGCGACCGGTGGCTGCGCGCCTCCGAGGAACAACGGCTCGGTCACTTCCGGGAAGTCAGCGTCGATGCCGTGCTCGCGGACATCCGCGAGGTGCTCGAACGCTTCGGTGTGCGGTTCGACGTCTGGTTCAGCGAACGCACGCTGGTGCGCTCTGGCGCCGTCGATCGCGCGCTCGCCGAATTGCGGACGCGGGACTACGTGTACGAAGCCGGGGGCAAGACCTGGTTCCGGTCCACCGCCTTCGGCGACGACAAAGACCGCGTCATCGTCAAGCCCAGTGGTGAGTGGACGTACTTCGGTAGTGACATTGCCTATCATCTGGACAAACGCGCCCGGGGATTCAACCTCCTGATCGACGTCTGGGGGATCGATCATATCGGCGACGTCGCCCGCGTCAAGGGCGGCCTGCAGGCGCTGGGCGTCCCGTCCGAGCAGGTGGAGATCCTAATCCACCAGCACGTGCGCCTGAAGAACGAGGGCGAAGTGCTGCGGATGTCCAAGCGCACCGGTGAGTTCGTCACTCTGCGCGAGTTGATCGACGCGGTCGGCGTGGACGCCGCGCGGTACTTCTACGCGATGACGTCGTATTCGGTGCCGATGGACTTTGACGTTGGGCTTGCCGTGAAACATTCTCAGGACAACCCCGTCTACTACGTCCAGTACGCGCACGCCCGGATCGCGGGGATCCTGCGCGAGCTGCGGGAGCCGGCGGTTGTCCCCGCCGGCCGTGGCCTACCTTCCGAGCCGCCGCTCGAGCGCCTGGCCGACGAGCGCGAGGCCGCCCTCATCCATGTGCTCGCGGAACTACCCGAGGTCATAGCCGCCGCCGGGCTCCGGCGCGAGCCGCAGCGGCTCTGCGCGTACGCGCGTGAGGTGGCCGAAGCGTTCCATTTGTTCTACACGCACTGCCGGGTCCTGGGCGACGACGCCGACCTCACGGCGGCGCGGCTGGCACTGGTGGAGGCGACGCGCGTGGTGCTGCGGCGCGTGCTGGGGCTGCTGGGGGTGGCCGCGCCAGACCGCATGTGAGCGAGGGAAGTCCCGGAATCCTCTTGCATCGCCCCTCGCAGTGTGCTACCAATGAAGATGGAAGTTGTTCCTTATCCTCGACCGTCATCAATCGCAAGTCCGGGGCACTGTCCCAGGCGAACGCATGACCCATACAGGTCCGTGATCCACTTTGAATAGACCTGCACACCGCGAGATCACGTGAAGGAGGCGTGCGCCCAATGAGAAGATATGTCCGCGTGGCCGCGGTACTGGCACTGGTGGCCGCCACGGCGCTTCCGGCTACCGCCCAGATCTTCACCGATTTGGCGAACCATCCGGCGCGGCGCGCGGCCGAACGCCTGGCCGCGAAGGGTGTGGTGGCCCGCCTGCCCGACGGCCGTTTGGCGCCCGAAGAGCCACTTACCAGGCTGGATATGGCGGTCTTCCTTGGCCGGGTGATCGGCGTACCAACGTCCGGCGTGCGGGTGCCCGATTTCAGGGATATCGACCAGATCCCCTCAGGCGATCGGACGGCGGTGGCGGCGGCCGCCACGCTGGGTACGGTCGGGCAGCGGAAGGTGGAACTCAAACGCGGAACCGTCACCTACACGCTGATAGCGAACAAGGCGTCGTATGCACCCGATGAACCAGTGGAACTGACGTTTACGATCGCCAATGCCGGCCCAGGCCGTGAGACCGAGCTCCAGCAGGATCGCGGCAAGTGGCGCCTCAAGCTGGCGGAGCGGGACGGGCTCAAGCCAGGCTACGAGGGCGAACTCTACATCGAAAGCAAGACGGCGCAGGGCACCACTCGTGAGCGGGTCGCGCGGGTCCGCATCACCGAGGTTCGCAACGACGGCTCACCTCTCGAGATCCTCGATGAAGGCACCGTGCAGATGAAAGCCGGCATGAAGGTGTTCTACCTGCAGGACGTGTGGTTCGACTACGGCACGAGCCAGTTCCACGACTTTATCATCCGCGACGTGGAGCGCAACGAGGAAATCGCGAGGTGGTCGCTGGGGCGACCGTTCGTGGCGGTCGACCGGCCCGTCCCGCTGGCGGGCAGCCAGGCGCTGGAATACAAGACGCGTTGGCGGCAACTCGACCAGAACGATCAGCCGGTCAGACCAGGGCGCTATGAGCTCATTGCCATGCACGCGACGAAAGAGAACCAGGCCACGCTTGTGGTCAGCTATCTTCGCGGGCTCGTGTCGGCGTATCCTGACAATACCTTCCGGCCCAAGCAGCCGGTGACCAGAGCCGACCTGGCGGTGTTCATGATCCGGGCGCTCGGGTTGGAGAGCGAGGCGGCGCGCCGCGCGAACGAAACGCCAAGGGTGGCTGATGTGGCCGAGATTCCGGCCGAGTCCCGAGGAAGCATCGTTGTCGCCATCGATCGCAAGATCATGTTGCCGCTGGCGGACAATGGGTTCCGCCCCGCGCGGACCGCGACCCGCGGCGATGCCATCTTCGCCCTGAACGTGTTGATGGAGTCGATGGGCCGGTACGACTTCTCGGTCGGCACGCTCCGCGAGATCCGGGGCGGCCCACCCGCCGTCGTCGTGGTCGAGGACGACAAGAAGCAGATCGTGCAGCATCGCGTCGCGGCCGTGAGCGCGATCTACCGCAACGACCAGCCGGTGCTCCTCCAGCAGCTGCGACCCGGCGACCAATTGAAGATGCTGAAACCCTCGGACGCCGGGTTGATTACGTACGTCGAAGCCGCGGGGCGGTAACGCGTATGTGGTTCTTCCTCGACACCGCCAACCTGGACGAGATCCGCACGGCGCACTCGTGGGGCATCCTGGACGGCGTCACGACGAACCCGACGCTGGTCGCCAGGGAAGGCCGCGAGCATCGGGAGCAGATCGAGGCCATCTGTAGCATCGTCAAAGGCCCGGTCAGCGTGGAGACGACCACCACCGACGCGGATGGGATGCTTCGCGAAGGTCAAGAGTTCGCGACCTGGGCTCCCAATGTCGTCGTAAAGGTGCCGGTGACGCCCGACGGCTTGAAAGCGCTTCGTGGGCTGCGGGACAAGGGCATCCCGGTGAATGTGACACTCGTGTTCTCGCTGCCGCAGGCGTTGCTGGCCGCGAAGGCGGGCGCGACGTTCGTGAGCCCATTCGTCGGCCGGCTCGACGACGCCGGCAACGACGGCATGCAGGTCGTGCGCGACATGTGCTCGGCCTTCCGCCAGTACCGGTTTGAGACGAAGGTGCTGGCCGCCAGCCTCCGGCATCCCATGCACGTCGTCGAGGCCGCGTTGGCCGGCGCCGAGATTGTCACCCTGCCGTTCAAGGTCATGGAGCAACTCTTCAAGCACCCGCTCACCGACGTCGGTCTTGAGCGTTTCCTGGCCGACGCGCGGCGCCTCCGCGCCGAACTCGAAGCCCGGCGCGCCCGGGTCTAAGCAGGCCTGATTAGGGCATAGAACAGGAGAGTGATTTCTGCGTGCCTATAGCCGAACTCGAGACCAAAACCCTCTCTGAGCTCCAGGATGTGGCTAAGGAGCTCAATATTGCCAACCTCCGGCGATATCGGAAGCAGGAGTTAATCATGAGGGTCCTGCAGGCTCAGACCGAAGCCGCTGGCCTGCTGATACGGGCAGGCATTCTGGAGATCATGCCGGAGGGATACGGGTTTCTCCGCACCAGCGGGTACCTGCCCGGCAACGAGGACATCTACGTATCGCCCTCACAGATCAAGCGCTTCGGCCTGCGGGTGGGCGATGAGGTCCTCGGGCAAGTGCGCCCGCCCAAGGACAACGAGAAGTACTTCGCGTTGCTGCGCGTTGAAGCGGTCAACGGGCTCGATCCTGAGCAGGCGCGCACCAGGCCCTCGTTCGAGCAACTGACGCCGGTCTTCCCGCACGAGCGTATCAAGCTCGAGACGGTCGAACCGGACTTGACGGTACGCGTCATGGACCTGTTCGCGCCGATCGGCAAAGGGCAGCGCGGCATGGTGGTCAGCCCGCCGAAAGCCGGCAAGACGACCCTGCTCAAGAAGATCGGCCAGTCGGTCGTCCAGAACCACAGCGAGATCTACCTGATGGTCCTGCTCCTCGACGAGCGCCCCGAAGAGGTCACAGATATGCGTCGCTCCGTCGAAGCGGAGGTCATCGCCAGTACGTTCGACCGCGCGCCAGAGGAGCATATCCAGGTGGCCGACCTTGTGCTCGAGCGCGCCAAGCGTCTCGTCGAAGGCGGCCGCGACGTCGTCATCCTGCTTGACAGCCTGACGCGGTTCTCGCGTGCCAACAACCTGGTCATCCCGCCGTCGGGCCGCACGTTGTCCGGCGGCCTCGACCCCGCGGCCCTGCACCGGCCCAAGCGGTTCTTCGGCGCGGCGCGCAAGATCGAGGAGGGCGGCAGCCTCACGATCGTCGCAACGGCGCTGGTCGACACCGGCAGCCGGATGGACGACGTGATCTACGAAGAGTTCAAGGGGACGGGTAACATGGAGCTGCACCTGAACCGCAAGCTCCAGGAGCGGCGCACGTTCCCGGCGATCGATATCAAGATGTCCGGAACCCGCCGCGAAGAACTGCTGCTCACCGAGGAAGAACTGCGGAAAGTCTGGGTGCTGCGCAAGAGTCTGGAGCAGCTGGATACCGTGGCGATGGCCGAGTTGATCCTCGACCGGCTGCGCAAGACGCAGAACAACGCGGCCTTCCTGCGTTCGATTGTCAAGAGCAGCGAGGACAACACAGCCTGAGGCGGTACCCTTGTCGCGAACACGTGCTCGGCAGGAACTGATCACCGGGTGTCGAACCTGTAATCCCGCTCCAGATTAAACGCAGGTCGGCGGTCCGGGGATGGCGCACGCACCCGCGCGTGCGCTGGGAAAAGACTAGTACGTCCAATCATGCACGTTCGTTTGCCGGTCGCCGGTACCGGCCCTGACAACGTATGGAGGTCACGTTGCGCAGAACGGCCGTACCGCTCAGTGTACTCGCCGCGCTCATGCTGGTGATTCCCGTTGCGGGGATCCCGGTTGCTCAGTCATCGGTCCAACCGCGTGGGGGCGACAATCAAACGGCGCTCGCGGCCGTCTTTGCCGCTTCGCCGGGCGCGGGCGCGCTTCGCGCCATGCAGCTTCAAGCTTCGTCGGCCGCGGCGGCCTCGATGCCCGCTAACGTCTCGTCCCCGCCGTCTCGGACCTACACGATCCAGCCCGGCGACAATCTGTGGGACATCGCGCAGCGTCACAACGTGACCGCGGAAACACTCGCTACCGCAAATCGCCTCACCCCAACATCAATCCTCCAGCCCGGCAGAACCCTCAGCCTCCCCTCCGGGGAACCACAGGGAGCCGCACCGGCACCGCGACAGGCCAAACCCGTGCAGACAGCGCGGGCCGGATCAACAGCGGTGAACCATATCGTCCAGACCGGCGAGACGCTCTGGGAGATCTCGAAGACCTACGGCACAACCGTTGAGGCGCTCATGGCGGTCAACGATCTCGGGGATTCAGACCGGATCAAACCCGGCCAGCGCCTGATGGTTTCCAGCCGTTCGCTGCCCCGGTACCGGCAGATTCCACCACTCGCCGACGGCCGCGCGCCGTCACCGGAGCCCGCACTCGATGAGTCCATATTGAAGCGAGTCGAGGGTTTGTCCTGGCCATCGCGGGGGGTCCTCACGTCACGGTTCGGGTGGCGGTACCGCCGGCACCATGACGGCATCGACCTGGCCGCGCCGTGGGGGACGGCGATCCAGGCGGCCCACGGCGGTTTGGTCGTCTTCGCGGGGTGGCACGGCGGGTACGGGAACGTGGTGTTCGTCGCTCACGGCGACGGCGTGATCACGGTGTATGGACATGCGTCGAAACTCCTGGTCAAGATCGGCGATCAGGTGACGCAGGGACAGGTCATTGCACAGGTCGGCTGCACGGGCGCCTGCACCGGATCCCACGTGCACTTCGAAGTACGGGTCAATGGGCACGCGATCGATCCGCTGAAGTTTCTCCAGTAAGTCCTCCAACCGCTGGGCCTCGGGGCCCAAGCCCGCGCG
>JBGPNN010000115.1:0-10603 GCA_041487495.1 bacterium | reverse complement strand
GTTTGAACGACAGCCCGAAGACCGCGATTGTGCGAGCGTACAGATCACCTTGCAGCATATCCACGGCCCGTCGGACCACTTGTCTGACCTGATGCTCGTTTTTCTCGAGGATGGCGCGGAGAAATGCCGGTTCATAACCGGCGCCCTCTGCAAAGCGCTGACCGAGTTCGGCAAGGCAGGCGCTGGTCACCAGCCCCACATAGCCGAGCCCGCCGATAACGCAGATTCCCATAAACGACTCCTGTCTTTCGCTTGTTGGGACGAATCATCGCAGGATGCCAGGCAAACTATCTAGCAACGTGGTCCTTGCTAACGCCGATTTATGGCTGCGACGGCGGATTTGCATCGTAGGTCGGTTGAGCGACGACGTCGGTACCCGACATTTCCTGCATCTGCAGAGGTGTAGCTGACCGGCCTGTATAGCGATTTCGCACAAACGTGTTGTTGCCACCGGAGAAAGACAATAGGTAGGCTATACCGCCGCTGGCGTTCACCAGGTTGTTAAAGACTTGATTGTGCTGCATGCGGTCAGACAGCGCAATTCCCGGACTGGCTCCACGGATATCATTCCCGGAGATAACCGAGTGTTGAATGAATCGAAGATCCATTCCATAGCTCACGTTGATCATGATATTTCCGGTGATAGTAAGCTGATTGAAGACGATATTGGCCGCGCTCGATCGATTGTTCGCTTTGATGGCGGCCGCGTCGTCCGGCAGACCCGGCGCCGTCGATTCAACCTGAAAGCGATTCCCGATAATGGTGATCCCTTCGAAGACGTTCCCATGGGTCGTGATGGA
Source organism: bacterium (assembly GCA_041487495.1). Classification (GTDB taxonomy): domain Bacteria; phylum Sysuimicrobiota; class Sysuimicrobiia; order Sysuimicrobiales; family Humicultoraceae; genus JBGPNN01. The sequence goes on along the minus strand of JBGPNN010000115.1, from coordinate 9,803 downwards.
ATTGTTCGGCGTGCCGACGAGCACACCGTATCCGTTTGTTGTGCGCCTGATGATTGTATTGTTCGCAATTCGAATTCGCCGGATTGAACAGTTGTTCGTCGAAGGAGGGTCAAGATCCAACGCGATGCCGATACCGTTTGGCCGAGCATCAACAACGACATTCCGCTCAATCGTGTAGTCTTCCATAACGGCGCTGTCCCTCAAGGTGAACCCGCCGATGCCGGCTGTGCAGCAACTGCGGGAAAGCCGGTTGTCACTAATTGTGACTCGTCGCGCGAAATCTACTTCCAGTTGCAGGTCCTCAATGGTGTTATTCCGGATCGTAATGTCTTCGCTCGGCGTACCGCCCTGACCGAACACATACGAGTAGCGATCCGTCCTGTTGCTCGGGCCCAGGGGTGCGGGATTGCTGTCAAAATGGCGCGTGTTCTCGATCGTGACATTTCTGACGCTATAGAAGTTGACTCCGCCATAATTCTGGATGCCATTTTCGTCCAGGGCTAAGTTGGTAATGATGAAGTTGGAGCCACCGGTAAAGGTCGCAATTCGGGTGTTGCCGCCACGAGGCGGCCGCTTGATGACGGACGCGAATCCCTCACCTTCGAAGCGAAGCCCGTTGCGAGATTCGACCTGAAAATTGTTGGAGATGTGAATTCCGGTGGGGAAGTAAATGGTGCTCCCCCCGTTCGGAGCGGCGTTGATGGCCGCCTGAATCGCGGCGGTATCATCGGTCACTCCATCCCCCTTCGCTCCGTAGTCCCGGACATTGAACCTTGGGCCAGACGGTGCGGGCACCGATGCTGCTGCCATGGCTCTGGTCAAGAAGCTCAGAGGCCGGTGCTGGAGCTCCACCATGCCTAGGACGCAGACAATGACCGCAATGACATGGACAACTGCCGGCGTAGCCCAGCCCTCCGACGACGCGGAGTCCCGCGGCCATCTCCTGCGTTTCAGATGAGAGTCACGAAGACGATAGGTCGTCCTATGCATCATAGAGCAGCCATCACCCGTGAGCCCTGAGCCTGCCACAATGCCGCATACAGGCGCACATGTTCCTCGGCCATATGCTCCAAGCTGAACTCGCGTCTGACACGCGCGGCCGCCGAACGACCAAAGGCGACCGCTTCCTCCGGCGCCTGCAGCAGCCGGCCGACGGCCAGTGCCAGGGCTTCGGGATCTCCCACCGGGACGTGGAGCCCGTCTCTCCCATCCTCCACCACCTCGGGAACCCCGCCCACGGGCGTGACGACCACGGGGCGCTCGAGCGCCATGGCCTCGAGAAGCGCGATCGGCAACCCCTCGACCCTGGAGGGAAGCGCAAACACATCAAACTGCCGGAGCAGCGCCGCCGCGTCATGGCGTGGACCCATGAGATGCACCATCGCGCCCACGCCGGCCTTCGCCGCCAACTGGCGGAGGCGCTCCCCCATGCCGTCGTCGCGACCGATGATCACGAGGTGCACACCGGCTCGCTGCCTGTGAAGACGAGGCAGCGCGGCAACCAGCGTATCAAGACCTTTGCGTGGATGGAGGTTCGCTACAACGCCCACTACCGGGACTCCGGCCGGAAGCCCGAGGAGCCCGCGTAGGGATGGTCCGTGACTGGCCGCCGCACTTAGAGCATCGGCATCGATCCCGTTGGGAATAGTGGTCACGCGGTCGGCCGGCATGCCGTGAGCCAGGGTGCACCGCCGCACTTCTTCCGAGACGGCGATCAAGTGATCGACCCAGTGCATCGTCCATTGGTTCAACCGACGCATGACGACGCCGTAGGCCCCCCACACGTTGTGCTCGGTATAGACGACCGGGCTCAGCCCCAGCCGTCGCGCCACCACGCGCCCAACGACACCGGCCCGCGGGAGGTGGAGGTGCAGCAGGTCCACCGGGTGGCGATGCAGGGCATCAGCAAGGGCCCAGACGACGCGTGGATCGGCACGGCCGAAGCCTAGCGGCACCACATCAGCGCCCGCGCGGCCAGCCGCCTCCTTGAGGGCCCCACCTGTGGCAAGTGAGAAGATCACGGTGGCATATCCGCGTGCTCGAAGACGGCCCGCCAGCGTTATCACGAGCCTTTCGGCGCCTCCCAACTCCAGTTCACTGATGACCATGCCAACGCGCTTCATACGACCGGCCGCTGCATGTCGACATAGACGGCACCGGCGACAAAGGTAGCCGCGGGCCATCGCGCGACAATCTCGTCAAAGTATTTCAGGGGTGCGAGGAGCCAGCCCAGCCCGAGATCTATCGCAGCCTCCGCATACGGGGACCACAGCGGTGCTGTTGCGGTCCGCCTCACGATCGCGGACAGAGCCGAAAAGGGTCCCATACACGCGCCGGCATCGAAGGGTCTTGCCCGTTGTGGGCCAACGGTACCCACGTCTCCCCGCGACGTGTGTATGTGCGACCAGACGCGCGACCGCGGTCGTCTCGTTATCGATTCCATGCTTCGGCGCTGACGCGCATCCGTTTCAGGTGTCGTATCTGCTCGTAGAAGGCCGCAACTTGCTCGGTCACGTTCCGCCATTCTCGAGCTCGAGCAAACGCAGCGTTCCGTTCACCGAAGAGCCGTCCCAGTTGCGGTCGGCTAAGCAGTTGCGATAGGGCGGCAGCCAGGCCGGCAGAGTCGCCCTGCGACACCATCAGACCGTTCTCGTTATCCCGAACGAGATGACGGAGGCCACCGGCGTCGGTACAGACGACCGGGAGGCGGCACGCCATGGCCTCAAGGAGCGCCGTGGGTGTGCCCTCTCTCACGCCCGGCAGATCCACCGAAGGGAGGACAAAGATGTCCGCGGCATGCAGATATCGAACGATCGCTGGATGGTCGACATGGCCCACGAACTCGATGTTAGGAAGATCCCTGGCCTGCCGTCGTAGCCTACCCTCTTCAGGTCCGTCACCGACCATGAAGACGCGCGCGGAGCCCAGGGCCGCCACCGACCTGATAAGCACGTCATGCCCCTTCACAGGATGGGACCGCCCCACCGACACGATGGCCGTCTCGTCATCGCGAAGCCGCAGGGCCGCGCGGGCGGCCTGACGCTCCTCCGCACTCGGGGGCCGGAAGGTGTCAGTGTCGAGGCCACTCGGAATCACCGCGATGCGGCCGGCGTCGACCCCCACATTCAGCAGGTCCTCTCGTGTCTCCAGGCTCACGGCAATGAATCCGTCGACGAACCGAAACAACCCGGCCGCGAGCCAACGATACAGCGGTCGCCGATTCAGACCAGAGTGGAGCGTCAGGATCACCGGGATCTCGCCGGCCCACCCCCAACCCATATGGATGAGCACCTCGATAATGTCGCCGTGCACATGCAGGAGGTCAAACGGACGTTGGCGATGCAGCTGGTGCGCCACGACCGCCGACCGCGCGGCGAACACCGCGGTGGCCAGCTTTGTCGCCGAGCGGCCAGCGTAGATCCAGCGGGAAAGCGGACCTAGTCTGACGCGGACAAGTGTGAGTCCCGATTCCAGCACTCCCTGATCCAGGGGCTGGAGCACCCAGACGTCGTCTCCGCGACGGGCCTGGTGACGGCTGAGCAGCTCAACGTGCCGCTCCAGCCCACCCACCACGGGAGGGAAGGATCGGCTCACCCGACAGATGCGCATGCTCGTCCTATCCCTTCGATTCCCAGGTGCGGTGCCAGGCCACGAGCGCTCGCACATTCTCCTGAAACGTGAACCGTTCCAGAATTCGTTGCCGGCCTCGGCGCCCAAGCGCGTAGGCCAGCTGCGGATCGTGCAGGACGCGGCACACCGCCGTCGCCAGGGCTCCCGCGTCGCCGGGTGGCACCAGCAGTCCTTCCACACCATCGCGGACCGCCTCGGGGATGCCGCCCACACGACTGGCAACGACCGGCCTCTCCATCGCCATCGCCTCGAGGACCGCCCGGGGCATTGCTTCCGAACGTGAGGGAAAAACGAAGATGTCTGCGGAAGCCAGGACCTCCGGAATCCCTGAGTAGGGCAAGACCCCGACGAGGTCTACGGCGCCTGAGAGGCCGGCCTCAACGATCTGCCGCTCGACCTCCCTCCGCAGCGGCCCATCCCCCACGAGGCGTAGCCTGGCGTTTGGAAACTGGCTCAGGATCTGCGGCATCGCCTCGAGGAGCACGTCCACACCTTTCAGCTTTGTGAGGGATCCCACGTAAAGTAGCTGACGGCCGGTCCCCGCCTGGCGCGGGACTCTTGCCGGGTCGAAGAGCGTGGCATCACACCTAGTGGGGATGACCACGAGCTTGCCGGGCTCGACGCCGGCGCGCAACGCTTGCTCCTTGATGTCCTCCGTGACGCAGCGGATGCTGTCCGCATACCGACAGGCGACCCGGGCCCCGACGCGAAATGCCCAACGCTTCCACCGCGGAAAGGCCATAGCCGACATCTCGAAGAACTGAAACTGCAGGTGGAGCAACAACCGCACGCCCGTCAGCCACTTGATGGGGATCAGCACGAGGGCCGCCGCGAGATCGGTGGCATCGGTCGCAGCCAGCCGATAACGTCGGACCAGGCGCCAGGTCGTCAGCAGGCTACCGACCCAAAACGTGGCCAGCCCCAACAGCCCCGGCCCGACGCGTGGCACATAGTTGACGATGACGCGGTCATCCTCCCACTGATGGCGGACGCCGTCAGGCGACTGGACTATAACCACGACCGTACCCAGGGTCTTCCGGTATACCCGCAGCACGCGCAGATCCCGGTCCGCCAGAGCAAAGTTCAGGGGATAGGCATACCCGGCCACCACTGCGATATTCATGGTCGTCGCGGGAAGGGTGTCAGTACCGCACCAGGTACATGGCAAACTTGAGATACTCGAGGACGACGGCCTTGGCGCTGCGACCGTTCGTCCACCACGATTCCGGGTCAAACCCCGCGGAACCGGACGCATGCACGGAGAATGCCAGACCCCGTGGATCCCAGACCCGGTGAAATATCCACTGCGCGCGGCGCGTGTGATACGGGGAGGTCACGACGATTGCGCTGCGCCACCCGTGCTGGCTTATCACCTCCGCGGCGAGCCGGGCATCATCCGCGGTGCTGTGCGCTGCTCCAACAACGATGACTCGATCAACGTCGACACCGCGAAGACCCGCGTCCTGGCGGACCGCCGAGGTGTCGTAGAGAGAGTTCCGGGGCGCCTCGGTAAGCACGATGACCCACTTCGCCACGCCCCTTCGGGCAACCGCCGCCGCGGCGTCGAGCCGTGTCCGGTTCGCGTCGCCAGACAGTACCACCACGGCGTCCGCCTGCCGAAGGGGGTCATCGACGACCAAATAGGTCCCGAGGCCACGCATCGCCGGATGCCACGCGAATACCCCCACCAGCACCGTTGTCAGGGCGATGCCTATCCATCCACCAAACGTCACCCCTTCCACCCCGCCGCGTCCGACTACCATGGCGATCAGAGCTTGATGATCTTCTCTCGTCCGGAGGACACGTGTCTGGTCGCGTTGCGCACATCGAACACCATGGCGGCGTTATTCACAATGGCCTCGTAGTCAAAACATGAGTGGTCAGTCAGGATCAAGGCGCAGTCGGTACCCTCGATCAACTCCTGTGTCAGGGGCTGGCTGAAGAGACGCTCCCCATTCACGCGGATCTCCGGGACGTAGGGGTCGTGGAAGACGACGTCCATCTTTCGACGCCCCAGGAGCTCGATGACCTTCACGGCCGGCGAACATCGAGCGTCGTCCACGTCTTTCTTGAACGCGACCCCCAGCACCAAAATGCGTTCGCGTCCGTTACGGAGGGTGGACTCGTGCAGCGCTGCCGCGAGTCTGTTGACGATATAGAACGGCATCTCGTCATTCACGCGAGCCGCGATCTCGATGAAGTCCATGTGGAAGTCATACTCGCGCGCCTTCCAGGCCAAATAGTAGGGATCCACAGGAATGCAGTGGCCGCCTACAAGCCCGGGGGTAAAGGCCATGAACCCATAGGGCTTGGTGGCCGCCGCCCGGGTGATCTCCCACACGTCGAGACCCATCCGGTCGCACAGTTGGGCTACCTGGTTGACGAGGGCGATATTGACGTTCCGAAAGACGTTCTCCAGCAATTTGGTCATCTCCGCAGCGGCGGGCGAAGACACTGGGATGACCTGCTTGGTCAGACGCCGCAAGAATCGTTCGGCGATTCCGGTGCTCGCCGGGTCACAGCCGCCGACGACGATTGGCACCTGATCGACAGTGGCCCGCGTGTTGCCCGGGTCTATCCGCTCCGGGGCAAAGGCGAGGAAGATATCGCGCCCCACCTGCAGCCCTGTCCTCTCCAGAATCGGCCGCACGACCTCTTCAGTCGTCCCCGGATAGCTGGTGCTCCTGAGGATGATCAACTGCCCGATCCGCAAATGCGCCGCAATCTGCATCGCCGCGTCGCGGATATACGACGTGTCGGGCTCCTTCTGCGGTGTAAACGGCGTCGGGACGCAGACAAAGATCACGTCGGCTTCGGCAATCACCGATTCGTCCGTCGTGGCCCGCAGGCGCCCGGTGGCCAAGCAGGCCTGTACAGCCTCCGCAGGAATGTCGCGGATATAGCTTCGCCCAGCGTTGACCGCCCGAACTTTCTCCGCGCTCACATCGATGGTCTGCACTTCAAACCCGCGTTCGACCAGGGCCAATGCTAGGGGCAATCCGACGTATCCTATGCCCATAACCGCGACCTTTGCCGTCGCCTCCACGACTCTCCCTTCAAGTGTCATTGCCACATCTGTCATTGCCACATCGGTAGTCACAGTCATCGTTATCACCCGCCCTACAGCGTACCCGGTTAGACGCCGGGTCCTGAGACGTTCGCCAGTCCTGCTATCGTGTTCGCCCTGCGTGTGAATTCAGCGCGCGGCCACTGCGACTCGCTCGGACAGCCTTCGCCGCGAAAAGTCGAGCACGCGCTCGAGAATTTCGTTCAACCCGACGGTGGGTGCATAGCCCACTGTGTCGCGGAGTTTGGTGATATCGGGCACGCGATACCGGATGTCTTCGAACCCGGGTCCAAAGGCCTGCTCGTACGGTACATACACGATCTTGAGGCTGGGATCCGTCATGCGTCGTACGCGCTCGGCCAGATCTCTGATGGTGACCGCCTCATCCGAGCCGACGTTGAACACGTCGCCTTCGGCCTTGGGTGCCTCCATGAGGCGGATGATCGCTTCGATCGTATCGCCGACCCACGTGAAACTGCGGACCTGGGAGCCGTCTCCGTAGATCGTGATGGGTCTGCCCCGCAGCGCCTGGTCCACAAACCGGGGGATCACCATGCCATACGCCGGCGACTGGCGGGGGCCCACAGTGTTGAAGAACCTGGCAATGACGACGGGAAGCCCCTTGTCAAGATAACACGCGCGCGCCAGGAACTCGTCGAGCGCCTTCGAGGTCGCGTAGCACCAGCGAATGGATTTGCCGATTGTGATATCGTCGTCCTCCTGGAAGCGGTCGTGCCCATTGCGCATGTCCTTCCCGTACACTTCGGACGTGGACGCGACCAGCACCTTGCGCCCATACCGCAGGCTGGCGTCCAGGATGTTCTGGGTCCCTCTCACGTTCGTTTCGATCGTTCGGACTGGTTGCTCGAAGACCAGGCGTACGCCCACCGCTGCCCCCAGGTGATAGACGAGGTCGCACGCGGCGACGCCCCGGTTCACCACATCTTCATCCATGATCGACCCCAGCATGAACTCGAATCCTGGGCGCTGCATGAGGGGCAGGATATTCTGCAGGCTCCCGGTCGAGAGGTCATCCAGTGCCACGACTTCGTTACCCCGGGCCAGCAGCGCCTCCGCTAGATGTGAACCGATGAACCCAGCCCCGCCTGTGATCAAGATCCGCACGGATGCCACACCTCCCTAAGCTCTAGACTGAGATGCCTTTGCGCAGCAGGAGCCGCTGGTACAGGCTCTCCATATCCGTGATGAGTCGGTCGATGGTAAACCGTTGCCGGGCGCCGTCCTGACCGGCCCGCCCCATCCGGAGCGACGTGTCCGGGTCGTGGAGGAGGCGCAGCACGGCCGCCGCCAGCCCATCGGCGTCTCTGGGGGCCACCAGATAGCCGTTTTGGCCATCGCTAATGAGGTCGGGCAGGCCGCCGACCCGGGTGCCGACCACTGGCCGGCCAGAAGCCATGGCCTCGATGACCGAGACGGGTGTCCCTTCGTTGTCCGACGAGACCACGAGCACATCCAGGTCTGCATAGATGGAGGGCAGATCGCGACGCCAGCCTGTGAAGATCACCAGATCAGCCAGGCCCAGTTCCCGAACGCGCTCTTCCGTCGCGGACCGCAGGACTCCGTCGCCGACGATGACGAAGCGGGCAGCCGGCTCCTGGGCCACCACTCGGGCAGCCGCATCGATGAAGAGGCGGTGGTTCTTAATCGGGAAGATCCGTCCCACCATCCCCACGAGCCGGGCGCCGTTCTTGAGCCCCAACTCCCTGCGAAAATCCCCCCGGTGCACCGTACAATCCAGGAACGGCTGCAGATCAAACCCCAGATGCATGACAGTGATCTTCTCAGATGGGGCGATGCCGTAGGCGACCAGATCACCCTTTACCCCATCGCTCACCGCGATGATGCAGTCGGTCCACCTGGCCAGGGCGCGCTCCATCACGCGGAGAAGCCAGGTCGTCACGGGCCCGTAGTATCCATGGAGCACATGGCCGTGATACGTGTGCACGACGACCGGCACGCCCGCGAGGCGCGCGGCCAGGCGACCCAAGAGACCGGCCTTGGCAGTATGCGTATGAACGATGTGAGGTCGCTCCCGGCGCATAAGGCGGTAGAGTTTCGCGAATGCCTTCACGTCGCGCGGCCTGAGGCTCGCTTCGCCGACGATCTCGGGAATGGCGATGGGCTCCACCCCACGCGACGTCGCAAAGCCGTGCATGGAGCCCTCGCCGGGATTCTCGGTGCCGGAGACGAGTCGTGACTCGAAGCGCGCCGGATCCATGCCCGCGTTCAACAGCACGACGTGGATAGCCGGGCCACCAACGTTGAGCCTGGCAATCACGCGCACGACCTTGGTTTTTCCGTTTGGCGATCCCGCACTCATCGCGGGCGACCAGGAGGGCTCTAGGAACGACACGACATCACCGTCGGCCGACGGCTTCGACGGTCGTCTCGGGTTCCCCGACCGACGACGCCCACGTCGCGCTTTTCTCGATCATCTGGAGCCACAACCCAAGATTGAACAGGACCCAAAGCCGTTGGCTGTGCTCCCTGGCTCCGTCGAGATGCTCTTGAAACAGACTCCGAGCGGCGCGCTGGTTGATATAGCTGCGCACAGGCGCATCATGTGAGAGCACCAGGTCCTCAAATGGCGCGCGGAGGTCTGTGCGAAACCATCTCCCTAGAGGTACTGCAAAACCGTGCTTTCTTCGCTTGAGGATCGCGGCCGGCAGGTCATCCTTGAATGCCGCACGCAGGACGCGCTTCAGACGGCCTCCCCGAATCTTGAGGTGCGGCGACAGGCTGGCGACATACTCCACAAGGCCAGTGTCGAGCATGGGCGAGCGCGTCTCGAGCCCGTGGGCCATGCTCATGCGGTCCATCTTCACGTGCAGGTCGTCCGGAAGATACGTCAGAAAGTTCACGTACAGGAGCTGGTGCAGGAGTGGCAGGTCCCTGGAACGGCTGAAGCGGTCGCCAATTGCCGCCCGCACCCGCATGGGGTCTGCACATGCCTGCAGATCGCCGGTAAGGATCGTCGCCAGCGTGGAGGGACGGAAGTACGCGATCCAACCAAGGTATCGCTCTTCAACCGGTTCCCCCGCCTGCTCAAAGAACCGCTCCATCCTCGTCCGCAGGCCGTAGTAGC
>JBGPNN010000114.1:0-10676 GCA_041487495.1 bacterium | reverse complement strand
GTCTCAGTTCCAGTGTGGCCGATCACCCTCTCAGGTCGGCTACTGATCATCGTCTTTGTGAGCCGTTACCTCACCAACTAACTAATCAGACGCAGGCTCATCTATTAGCGAAATTCTTTCCTCACAGCTGTTTCAAGCCGTGAGCATATGCGGTATTAGCAGCCTTTTCAAGCTGTTGTCCCCCACTAATAGGCAGATTCCCCACGCGTTACTCACCCGTCCGCCACTAGGTATTGCTACCTCGTTCGACTTGCATGTGTGAAGCACACCGCCAGCGTTCGTCCTGAGCCAGGATCAAACTCTCCGTTTGAATCCTCGAAGGATTCAGACAGGCCATGCTGCGGCTCCTTGCCACTATGCGGTTGTCAAGGTGCGAAGCGGAAGGCGAACGCCTCCCGCAGGGGCATCTACTCTTATACCAACCGCCCCTCCAGGTGTCAAGGGCTTGGTGTTGGTTCAGTCATGCTATGCTCTACCCCATGACCGGCCTCTTCTTCGCCGCCGCCGTCGCCGTGCTCGCCATCGCCGCGTGGGGGCTCGGGTGGCTCACGGTCGACGGGGCCGTTGCCGCGGCGCTGGTCGGGGGCGCCATCGCGCACTCTGGCGGCCTGCGGTGGACGGCGGCGCTGCTGGCGTTCTTCGCGACAGGTACGATGCTGACATATCTCGGCCGGGAGAGGAAGACCCAACCGGAACATCGCGGGCGGGGCCGCACGGCCCGCCAGGTCATCGGGACCGGCGGGGTGGCCGCAGTGATCAGTGCCGTGTGGGGCGCAGGAATCGGACCGGACGCGTTGCGCGCTGTCCTGCCCGCCGCATTCCTCGGATCCCTGGCGGCGGCCGCCGCCGACACCTGGTCGGCGGAAGTCGGCATGCTCAGTCCCGAGCCTCCGCGGCTGATCAGCACGTGGGCGCACGTTCCTGCCGGAACCTCCGGCGGTGTCACCCTCGCCGGCAGCCTCGCGGGTGTCGCCGGCGCGGTGCTGATCGCGGCAGTTGGCGCCACCGACGCGCGCACCTTCACCGCGGCATGGATCGCCGGCGTGCTGGCCATGTGCGTGGACAGCGCGATCGGCGCCACGATCCAGGGGAGGTTCCGCCGGCCCAACGGAAGCATCGTCGAGGACCCGGCCGGCGCGGAACCCGTCTACGGTATCCGGTGGGTCACCAATCCGGTCGTGAATGTGCTTGCCACCACGGCGGGGGCTGTGCTGGCCGCGGGACTCGTTCGGGTGCTCTAGGCGCGTCTCGGTCGGCGCGCGCCCAGCCGGCGCCCGCTCATGGCGTTAGACGAATGCCTCCGGCGTTGTTGGGTCCCAGCACGGTATCGGGGGGTAGGAGCTTGTTGCTATCGAGAACGAACGCCACGATATCCCAGTACTCTTCGGCCGTCAGCGTACCCGGATTGTTCTGCGGCATCTGCGTACTCACGTAGTCAAAGAGCCCCTGCGCCGTCTTGAACTCCGGCAGACCATTCGGGGATCCGATGATTCGTGGCCCATCACCACCCTGGCCCTGCTGACCGTGACACTTCGCGCAACTGTTGAGAAACGCCGTCCGCCCGCGATCGGTCTGCTCAGTGGCGGCAAGCACGAAGGTGTGAGGCGGCGCTCCTGCCGCGCCCCGTGCCGCCACCAGGAGGATCGGCACGACCAGGATGATCCAGGGGATTCGGCTCAATCGCATCCCTCCAGAAACGCGCGGGTGTATTGTGCGAACGCCGCGCTCAGTGACGAAAATGCCGCTCGCCTGTAACGACCAGTGCCAGACCCAGCCGTTCCGCCGCGGCGACGACGTCGGCGTCGCGGATGGAGCCGCCGGGCTGGATGACCGCCGTCACCCCGGCCGCCGCCGCGGCCTCGACACCGTCGGCGAACGGGAAGAACGCGTCAGACGCCGCCACCGCGCCGCGCGAACGGTCGCCGGCCTTCGATGCGGCCAGGTGCACGCTGTCCACACGACTCATCTGCCCCGCGCCCACACCGACGACCTGCCGGTCCTTCGCAAACACGATGGCGTTGGACTTGACGTGCGCGCAGACCGTCCAGGCAAACCGCAGGTCTTCCCATTCCTGCGGCGTGGGCTGGCGTGTGGTCAGAGTTTTCCACGCACTGGTCTCCTGTCCTATGACGTCGGTTTCTTGAATCAGGATCCCGCCGCGCACGCTGCGGAAGTCGAGACCGGTCCATGGGGCCGGGTCGCCGGCGGCCAGCAGCCGCAGATTCTTCTTACTGCCGAGCATGTCGCGGGCGCCGGACTCAAACGTCGGCGCGATGATGGCCTCGAGGAAGAGTTCGCCCATGACCTCCGCCGCGTCGGCGTCGATCGCGACATTCGAGGCCACGACCCCTCCGAAGGCGGAGACCGGGTCGCCGTCACGCGCGCGGACGAAGGCGTCACGCACGCTCGTACCCAACGCTGCGCCGCATGGGTTGAGGTGCTTGATCACGGCCACCGCAGGTCGGGCGAGGTCGCGCACAAGCCCCCATGCGGCCTCGAGGTCGGCGATGTTATTGTAGGACAGTGTGCGACCGCCCAGTACGCGCGCAGAGAGCACTTCGCCGGTGACGCCGGTATTGGAAGCATAGAGCGCCGCGCGCTGGTGGGGGTTTTCGCCGTAGCGCAACTCGGCCTGCTTGTGGAAGGCGAGCGAGAGCCGCTGGGGGAAGGGTGCCATCCCGGCGGCCCGCTGAAAATAGGCGGCGATCGCGGCATCATAGACCGCGGTCCGCTCGAAGGCCTCCGCGGCCAGCCGCCCGCGCAGATCGTCGGGCACGCCGCCTGCCTGGACCGCGGCAATCACCTCATCGTACTGCCTGGGGTCGCTGAGTACCGTGACGCGCGCCCAGTTCTTCGCGGCGGCGCGGAGAAGCGTGACGCCGCCGATATCGATCTTCTCGACCGCCGCGGACATCGCCGCGCCGGCGGCTACGGCGTCCTCGAACGGGTAGAGTGTCACGGCGACGAGATCGATCAAGCCGATCGCATGCCGCTTGAGATCCATCAGGTCCACCGGATCATCCCGCGCCAGCAGCCCGGCATGCACGGCGGGATGCAGCGTCTTCACGCGCCCGCCCAGCATCTCCGGGAAGCCAGTGACCAGTTCCAGCCCACGCACCTGGAGACCGGCGTCCCGGAGCATTCTCGCGGTCCCGCCCGTGGAGATCAACTCGGCGCCGGCCTCGCGCAACGCCCGGGCCAGGATCACCAGACCCGTTTTGTCCGACGCGCTCAACAGCGCGCGGCGAATCGGTCGCATGATATCCTCCTACGTCGGGACCGCTTCGGGTTGAGCGGCGGGGGCGCCGACGAACTCTACACGACCGCGGGCCCACCAGCGGATCACGTCCGGGTATAGCCTGCGTTCTTCGGCCTGCACGCGGGCCGCGAGCGTGTCGGGCGTGTCGCCTGCGAGCACGGGGACCGCGGCCTGCGCGACGATCCGACCTCCATCAGGAACCTCGTCCACGACGTGTAGTGTACACCCGCTCACGGCAACGCCGGCGTCGAGCACGGCCCGGTGCACGCGCTCCCCGTACATCCCCTTGCCCCCAAACGCCGGCAGCAGTGACGGATGCGTGTTGAAGATGCGACCGGCGAACCGGCGGACGAACACCGGCGAGAGGATGCGCAGAAACCCGGCCAGACACAGCAGGTCGATGTGATGGGCCTCGACGGCCGCGGCGAGACCGGCCTCGAACGCCTCGCGCGACCTGCCCCGGTGATCGACCACGGCGACCGGCACCCCAGCGCGACGCGCCCGTTCAAGCGCGTACGCTTCCGGGTTGTTCGACACGACCAGCGCGATGGTGACCGGGACGCCATCGTCCGGCGGGGTCGCGCAGAAGGCATCAAGGATCGCCTGGAGCGTGCTGCCGTTCCCTGACACGAAGACGGCGACGTTCATCATCGCACATCTACACCCTTCGATCCTTCGATGATCTCCCCCATCTCCCAGGCCGGCACGCCGGCCGCCGTGAAGTGCTCGAGGGCGCGATCGACGTCCCCGGCCGTCACGGCGACGACCATCCCGACGCCGAGGTTGAACGTCGCCAGCATGTCGGCATCGGGAATTCCGCCGAGACGCTGCAGCCAGCCAAAGATCGGCGGCGCCGGCCAGGACCGGACGATACGTGCGCGGCACTGCTCGGGCAGGATGCGCGTGATATTGTCCACCAGTCCGCCACCGCTGATGTGGGCAAGGCCGCGGACCCGCACACTCGACAACAGCGCCAGCACCACCGAAGCGTAACACCGGTGCGGCGCCAGCAGCGCGTCGCCCACTGAGATGCCCAGGTCCGGATCGTACCGGACCAAGGCTTCCAGGGGCAGGCCATCGATCACTCGCCGTGCCAGCGAATACCCATTGGTGTGCAGGCCCGTGGACGCCAGCCCGATGAGCCGCTGACCAGGCGCCATCGCCTGCCCGGTGATCAGCCCCTCCGGCGGCGCGAGCCCGATCATCGTCCCGACGACGTCGTAGGCCCCATCGACGTAGACGTCGGGCATTTCCGCCGTCTCCCCGCCGAGTAAGACCGCGCCGATATCGGCGCACGCCCGCGCCATCGCCTGGATCACCGCCGCGATCACCGCCGGATCGAGCCGTCCCATGGCGACATAATCCAGGAAGGCGAGCGGCCGGGCCCCCTGCGCCGCCAGGTCGTTCGCGCAATGCGCGACGATGTCGGCGCCGATCACGTCATCACGATGGAGCCGTCGCGCGATCAGGGTCTTGGTCCCCACGCCATCGACGGTCGCCGCCAAAATCCCGCCACCGTTGGGCAAGGAGAGGGCCCCGGCAAACGCGCCGACCCCCGCCACCACCGCCGAGGTATATGTCGCCGCGATGACCGGGGCGATTTGGCGCAGCAGCCGGCTCTTGGCGTCGATGTCGACACCGGCGTCGCGGTAGGTCAGCCCTTCCGTCATGGCGCGCGGCCTCCCACGGGCGCCGGGATGAAGACGTCCAGCGCGTGGCGGCCGGCCTCTTCTTCGCTGGGGACGCGTGTCGGATACTTCCCGTCGAGGCAGGCCATGCACAGGGTGTCCCGCGGCAGCGCCAAGGCCTCCACCAGACCGGTGTGGCTGAGGAAGCCGAGCGAGTCGGCGTCGATCTTGCGGCGGATCTCTTCGACCTCGAGGCGCGCGGCCACAAGCTCGCCGCGCGAGCTCGTATCGATCCCGTAGTAGCAGGCGTGCCGGATTGGCGGTGACGAGATGCGTACGTGCACTTCGCGGGCCCCAGCATGGCGCAGCAACGTCACGATCCGGCCCGACGTGGTCCCACGCACAATCGAGTCGTCGACCAGCACCACACGCCGGCCCGCGACGACTTCCACGTTGGGGTTCAACTTGAGTCTCACCCCAAAGTCCCGCGACGGCTGATCCGGTTGAATGAACGTGCGGCCGATGTAGCGATTCTTGATGAGGCCGATTTCGAGCGGCAACCCGGCTTCTTCGGCGAAGCCCATCGCCGCTGACGTGCCGGAGTCGGGCACGGCGATCACGATGTCCGCGCCAACCGGATGTTCGCGCGCGAGGATACGGCCCATTCGCCGGCGCGCCTGGTGGACGTTGCGGCCGCGCAGCACCGTGTCCGGGCGCGCGAAGTAAATATACTCGAACACGCAGTGTGCCCGCCGCCCCCCGGTGAGGACCTGTCGCATCCGCATGCCCCCACCGTCGAGCGTCACCAATTCGCCCGGCCCGACCTCACAGATGGCCTCCGCGCCGGTATGGTCGAAGGCGCAGGTCTCGGATGCGAGTGTCCAAAACGACGGACCACGCCCGACGACCAGCGGGCGGATCGCGTTGGCGTCACTGAAACCGTACAGACGGCCGCCCGCGATAGCCGCAACCGTATACGCGCCTTCGATCCGGCTCATGCAATAGGCCATCGCCTCGTCGGCCGTCGCGACCGGCGCGCGGGCGATCAGGTGGGCGATCATCTCGCTGTCGGTCGTAGCCGAGAGGGCGACGCCCTGGGCCTCGAGCTCTCGCCGCAGGGCGGGTGCGTTGATCAGATTGCCATTGTGCGAGATCGCCACCGGTCCCCAAGGGGAGGGCACAACGAACGGCTGCGCGTTCTCGATGCGGGCCGATCCCATGGTGGCGTAGCGGACGTGCCCGATCGCCACGGGGCCCGGCAACTCGGCGATGCGCGCCGCGTCGAAAACCTGTGCGACCAGCCCCATGCCGCGGTGCAGGCTCATGCGATCCCCGGCGAACGCGGCGATCCCGGCGCTCTCCTGCCCGCGGTGCTGCAGCGCGTAGAGCGCGATGTGCACGAGGGGCGCGGCATCGGTCGCCATCGTGCAGAAGACGCCGCTGACGCCACACTCTTCCTTCCAAGGGCTCTCGGTCACCATCATCCGCCTATACCTCCAGGCTCTGCCACGCGGCGGCCAGCGAATCCAACGGCAGCGCGCGCCGCTGCGCGGTGCCCTGAGCATCGTGCCACGACAGGTCGAGCGCATCGCCATCAACGGCCCCCATCACGA
This sequence comes from bacterium, assembly GCA_041487495.1. GTDB lineage: Bacteria > Sysuimicrobiota > Sysuimicrobiia > Sysuimicrobiales > Humicultoraceae > JBGPNN01. Next base: position 4,176 of record JBGPNN010000114.1, on the reverse strand, counting down.
CGCACCGCACACCGTGGGCGTCAGCGTGGGCCTCCAGCGCGGCCAGCCGCGCGGGCGCCACCGAGCCCACGAACCGCGCGGGACCCTCGCCGAACCAGACCTCGATGGGCGATCGCCGTGGCATTGGATCCGGCGGGAGAACAATCTGCGCACCGATCCCCCCCAGGATGCACGCTTCTGCCAGCGCCACGGCAAGCCCGCCATCGCCGCAGTCGTGCACGGACGACAGCAGACCGGTCTGAACCGCTTCCTGAACGCAGCGGATCGCGCGTCTGGCGCGCTCGAAACCCGGAGCCACCGGCCGCCCCCCGGCATCGCCCTGAAGCACGGCACGGTACAGACCGGCGTCCAGAGACACCTCATCGTCTCCGAGGAAGACCACCAGGTCCCCGGACCAGGCGAATCCCGGCCGGCCGTGCCGCGTGACCTCACCCAGGAGCCCGACCATCGCCACGACGGGCGTCGGGACGACGGCTCGCTCCCCGTCGGACCCCTCGGCCTCGTTATAGAACGACACGTTGCCCCCAATCACGGGCACGCCCAGGGCGGCGCAGGCGCCGGTCAGTCCGTCGACCGTTTCGCGAAACGCCCAGAACACCTCGGGGCGCTCCGGGTTGCCGAAGTTCAAGCAGTCGGTGACCCCGATCGGGACGGCACCCACGCACGCCAGGTTCGACGCCGCCTCGAGTGCGATCAGCGCGGCGCCGCGGCGCGGATCGGCGGCGCACCACCGGCCGTTGCCTTCTGCGACCAGCGCGATGCCAAGGGGCGGCGCTTCGAGCACCCGCATGACCGCGGCATCGTGCCCGGGTGACGCCACCGTGCGAATCCCGACCGAGAAGTCGTACTGTTCGAACACGGCCTGCTTGCTGGCAACGTCGGGGTGGGCCAGCAGCCTGAGCAGCGCCTCGGCGACGTCGACGTCCGGCGCCGGCGTCGCGCGGGTCCAACGCTGCTGGAGATCGGCCGGGGACCGGGCAGGTGGATCATAGGCGGGCGCGCTGGCCAGGACCGACGGCGGCAGATCCACAATGACCGTTCCGCCCGAGCGGATGACCAAGCGCGGCTCGTCCGTTACCGTCCCGACAACTTCGGCGGCGAGCCCCCACCGGTGATACACGGCGAGGACGCGGTCCACCTCATCGTGCCGGACGACCAACAACATCCGCTCCTGCGATTCGCTTAGCAGGACTTCCTCGGGGCGCATGCCGGCTTCGCGGAGTGGCACCCGTTCGAGGTCGACCGTCATGCCCACACCGCCGCGCGCGGCCATCTCGCTCGTCGCGCAGGTTAGACCGGCGGCCCCCATGTCCTGGATAGCCACCACCGCACCGGTGCCCAGCGCCTCGAGCGTAGCCTCGATCAACAGCTTCCCCGTGAAGGGATCCCCGATCTGCACCGACGCGCGGTCGTCCTGCTCACGGGCCTGGTCGAGTTCCGTGGAGGCAAACGCCGCGCCGCCGATGCCATCGCGCCCGGTGCGCGCCCCGGCATACACCACGGCATTCCCGCCTCCCGCGGCCGCGGATGTCGTCACCCGATCGGCGCGCACCAACCCCAGACAGGCGACGTTGACCAGGGGGTTGTCGCGGTAGCGCTCGTGCACCAGCAACTCGCCGCCCACGGTGGGCACACCGATGGCATTGCCGTATCCGGCGATCCCGGACACCACGCCCCCCAGCAGCCGCTTCGACCGGCCATCGTCGAGTGGGCCAAACCGCAGTGAGTCAAGCAACGCGATCGGCCGCGCCCCCATCGCCAGGATGTCGCGGATGATCCCGCCGACGCCGGTCGCCGCGCCGTTGTATGGGTCGACCGCGCTCGGATGGTTGTGGCTCTCGATCTTGAAGGCGACCGCCCAACCCTGCCCGATCGAGAGCACGCCGGCATTCTCGCCGGGTCCCGTGACCACCCGTGGTGACACCGCGGGCAGCCGGCGCAGCGTCCGCTTTGAGTGTTTGTAGCCGCAGTGTTCGGACCACATAACCGCGAACATACGTGCCTCGATCGGGTTGGGATCGCGGCCCAATCGCTGGGTGAGTTCCTCGACATCCGCGGGGGCGATCCCGAAGCGGGTCACGGCGTCGACCGCCACAGTGTGCGTCATCGAGCCACGGCCACGGCCGCGCGACCGGCCAGCCAGGCGACGGCGGATTCGAACACCCGCCGGCCATCGGCAGACCCGAGCAGCGCCTCCGAGGCGCGCTCGGGATGCGGCATCAGCCCGACCACGTTGCCGCTGGCGTTGGCCACGCCGGCGATGGCGGCCACAGAGCCGTTCGGATTGGCGTCAGTAGTCACGCGCCCGCGCGGATCGCAGTACCGGAAGACCACATGGCCCGCGGCCTCCAGCGCCGGCAACTCGTCTGGCGGAACATAGAACCCACCCTCGCCGTGCGCGATGGGCATCTGGAGCACGGTGCCCTCGGGGATCCCCGCCGTAAAGGGCGTCGCCGTCGACTCGACTCGCACCCAGACCGGCCGGCAGCGGAACCGGAGACTGCGGTTGCGCAGCAAGGTGCCGGGGAGCAAGCGTGTTTCGGTCAGGATCTGGAACCCGTTGCAGATGCCGAGCAGCGGGCGGCCGGCCTCCGCGAATGTCCGGACGGCCTCCATGATCGGGGCCGTGGCCGCGATCGCGCCGGCGCGGAGATAGTCGCCGTACGCAAAGCCGCCGGGCAGGACGAGGGCGCCGATGTCGTCGAGTGCCCGATCGTGATGCCAGATCTCCTCGACGTCTTGCCCCAGCACGGCGCGCAACACCTGGACGGTATCGCGGTCACAGTTCGATCCAGGAAAGATGACGACCCCCCACCTCACGCCGCAACCACCTCCTCGATCCGCCACGCCTCGACCAGCGGATTGGCCAGGAACCGCGCACACATCTCGTCGAGCCGGGGGCGCATGGCTTCGGGAACCGTGATCTCGAGCACCTTGCCCGCGCGGACGCTCTCAACATCGTAGGCGAGCGCGGCGAGCCCGCGCTCGATCGCCTGGCCGGCGGCGTCGAGGACGCCGGGCTTGAGCATGATCACGATCCGAAACGTCGACATCTAGGTGATCACCCTCCCGGTGAGCCGCTGGTAGGTTTCGAGATAGCGCCCGCGGGTCGCCGCGACCACGTCGGCCGGCAGCGCCGGCACCGGCGGTTCGCGGTTCCAACCGATCTGGATCAGGTAGTTGCGGACAAACTGCTTGTCGAGCGCGACCAGCGACCCACGCGCGCGTTCGGCCGCATCCCAATAGCGTGACGAATCCGGCGTGAGGGCTTCGTCGATCAGGATCAGTTCTTCAGCGGTGGGGCCGGGAATCAGCCCGAACTCGAACTTCGTGTCGGCGAGGACGAGCCCGCGCGCGGCGGCCACCTCGTGCGCGCACCGATACAGCGCCAGCGTGAGATCGCGCAGGCGCTCCGCGAGCAATCTGCCGACCAGGCGCTGCACGCCATCAAACGTGATGTTCTCGTCGTGCCCGCTTGTGGCCTTTGTGGCCGGGGTGAAGATCGGTTCGGGCAGCGCGTCGCCCTCACGCAGGCCCTGCGGCAGGCGGATCCCGCAGATGGACCCCTCGCGCCGGTAGGCCTGCCATGCGGAGCCGGCCAGGTAGCCGCGCGCGACACACTCGACATCCACACGCCGGGCCCGGCGCACGAGCATGGCGCGCCCGCCCAATGCCACCGCATGCGGACGGATCGCGTCCGGCATGCCGTCAGGGTTGACCGTGATGAAGTGGTTGGCAGCGATCGCGCGCGTCTCGTCGAACCAGAAGGCCGACAGTTGCGTCAGCACCCGGCCCTTGTCGGGTATGGGTGTGGGCAGGATGTGATCGAACGCCGAGATACGATCGGTCGCCACGATGAGCAGCGCCTCTCCGGCCTCGTAGACGTCCCTCACCTTGCCCCGCGCGTAGAGTGGCAACGGCAGGTCCGTCGAAATGATAACGGGCGCAGTCTTCATCGGGCCGGCGCCTGCGCAACGCCGCTGCGGGGAATACCGGCCCGCTCGAGGATCGTATCGACGTGCCGCAGATAGGGGGCCAGGTCGAAACACGCCTCGACGTCGGCCGGTGCCAGCGCGCCGCTCGCCATCAGCAGCGCGCGGAAGTCTCCCCTGCCCTCGGCGGCTGCGGTCGCCGCGTCCTGTACGAGGCGGTAGGCCTCCTCGCGCGCGCGGCCCT
>JBGPNN010000113.1:0-10728 GCA_041487495.1 bacterium | reverse complement strand
GAACGCGTAGGTGGACAGCCCAAAGACCCATTGGGGCCGCCCGAATTCAGCCTCCATCTCGACGAGGATCTCACCGCGCCCGGCGCGCAGGCGGTGGAGGTTCCACCATCCCGTCCGGTCCGACACAAAGAACAGCGTCCCTTCAGGCGACCACTCGGGCTGGAAGATGGATTCGTCGGCGCCGCCCGCCACGCGCTCTGAGCGGACCATGGAGCCGTCTGCGGCGAGTTCGCCGACCCACAAGTCGGTGCCGTCCCACGGCATGTTCGAATGGTTCCACGCCAGCCAGGCCAGACGCGACTCGTCAGGGCTGAGACGCGGCGATGAATAGAAGTCGTATCCGGAGGCCAACACCTGGGCCGGGCCCCGTCCCTCGACGTCGAGACTCACCAGGGTGTTGACCGCTTCGCGCGCCCCGGCTGTGTGATCCTCGCGGACACCGATGATCCGTCCCCGGCGCCGGTCGATCTCGCCGTCGGCATAGCGCAACGTCTGGCCGGGCGACGGGGAGATCGGCCGAGGTGGAACACCGGGATCCTGGCGGTAGAGCCTCTGGTCGGCAAAGTTCGAGAAGTAGACCGCGCCGCGGTCGGCCACGTAGGCGCCGCCACCGTACTCGTGAGCCAGTGTGCGGACGTTGAAGCCGGACGGCGTCACGTCGGCCGTGCGGCCATCGGGAGTGTGCCGAACCACGACGGAGCGACCCTCCTCCGCCGGCCGCGTCTCCAGCCAGCAGACGTCGTCGCCGTCGAGGACAACCTGCTCCAGGCGGATCGTTGACCTCGCGATCAGATCGGCGGTGATCGGCGACTTCCAAGAACCGTACGGCGCCATCATCCTATTTTTTCAACGTCCGTCAGACACTCGTCCAGGATGTCGAGCGCGCGGTCCATCTCGTCGCGCGTGATCACCAACGGCGGGCTGAGCACGATGACGTTGCCCATCGTCAGTTTGAAGCTCAATCCCTTCGACAGCGCGCGGTACATCACGGTTTCGGCCTGCGTCGTGGCGCGGGCGCGTGTGACGCGGTCGGTTACCAGCTCGATCCCCAGGAGCAGCCCAAGACCCCTCACGTCCCCGATCAGTGGGTGATGATCCTTCATCGCGGTGATCCGGTCCAGCGCGTATCGGCCCAGATCCCGCGCATGCGCCACGAGACCATGCGCCTCGATGTAGCGGATCGTCGCCAACGCGGCCGCGCAGGCGACCGGGTGCTTCTCGTGTGTGTAGTGTCCCAGCGCCATATCCCCCGCAACGTCGAACCGCTCGCGCGCGATCAGCGCCGCCAGCGGGAACACCCCGCCGCCCAGTCCTTTCCCCAGCACCAGCATGTCGGGGACGATGCCGTAGTGCTCGCAGGCAAACATCGCACCCGTCCGGCCCAGCGCCGTGGGAATCTCATCGAGGATCAATAGCGCCCCGTGCCTGTCGCAGGCGCGCCGCACCGCCTGCCAGTAGTCGCGCGAGGGAATGACCGGGACACTCCGTACGGTCTCCGCCACGACCGCCGCCACGTCGCCTTCCTTCTCCAGCACGTACTCGATGTAGCCGGCGCATTTCAGGTCGCAGCCGCCGCGCCGGTGACAGTCCCAGGCGCACCGGTAGGGGTCCGCTGGCGGCACGTGCTCGGCGCCCGGGAGCAGCGGCCCGATCCCGCGGCGGAACAGGTCTTCACCGCCGACTGAAATCGCGTCGATCGACGCGCCGTGAAACGAATCCCACATCGAGATCGTCTTGTAGCGGCCAGTGACCACGCGCGCGAGCTTGAGCGCCATCCCGATCGCCCCCGTTCCACTGGGGCAGAACAGCACCTTGTTCAGGTCACCAGGCGCGAGGTGCGCGAGCGTCCTGGCCAGATCCACCGCGACCCGGTTCGTGTAACGACGCGGGCTGAAGGAGAGTGTGTCGAGCTGTGCCTTGATCGCCGCGAGCACGTCGGGATTCCCAAACCCGACCTGGTGCACGCTGTTGCCGTGGAAGTCCATGTAGCGGCGGCCCTGCACGTCTTCGACGTAGATGCCCTCGCAGCGCTGCAGCACGTTCAGGCAGGGGGTCGACAGCGACTGGTGCAGGAAGTAGCGCGCGTCGTCCTCCAGCAGGGCGCGGGTCTGGTCGTCGAGCGCGGCGGCCTGCCACGCGGCGCGCTGAGGCGACATGTTGATGTCACCTTCGGACTGCGAGCGTGGCGCTTCGTCCACTTGTGGAAACCCTCCAGTCAGGCAGGCCGGTTACGTTCCCGCCGCCGTGGAAAACTCCTGCCCGTCTTCGGGAGCAGCGCCAGGAACGACGACAGGAGCGGAGAGAACACACGATCGCCGTGATACACGAGGGCGAAGTCCAGGCTGAGCGGCTCGCGCAGCCGCCGGCCGGCGAGCCGTCCCGCCGCGAGTTCCTGCGCCACGGCCGCCTGGGCCATGATCGCAACGCCAAGACCGTCGGCCACCGCGCTCTTGATGGCCTCGTTGCTCTCGAGTTCCATCGAGGCTTCCACGGTCACGCCGTGCGCTTGAAAGGCTTGTTCGATGAGGTGCCGCGTGGTCGATCCGGGCTCGCGCAGGATCATCGGAGATCCGCGCAGGTCCAGGATGGATACGATCGATTTTCGCGCCAGACGATGATCCGGAGGCAGAACGACGACCATGCGATCGCGGATCAGCGGCCGCGAGACCAGCTGCGCGTCGTCGGGCAGGCCGGCGATGAGCCCCGCGTGAAGCGTGAAGTCCCGGATGCCGGCCAGAATCATCTGCGAGTTGCCCACCGACAGGCTCACCTTTACGCCGGGATACCGCCGCTTGAATCGATCGATGAGGTCGGCCACATAATAGGCGCCCGCCGTCCGGCTAGCGCCAATCTTCAGGTGCCCGGTCTGCAAAGCTGACGCGCCCTCAAGCGCGTCGCGCGCCGCGTCGACCAGATGGAAGATCCGCCCGGCAAAACTCTCCAATGTTTGTCCCGCTTCGGTCAGGACCAGCCGCCGGCCGGCCCGGTGAAAGAGCCGCAGCCCCAGCGCGCCCTCCAGGCGCCGGATCTGTTGCGTGACGGCCGGCTGCGTGATCCCGAGCGCCCGGGCGGCCCTGTTGAGACCCTGGTGTACCACGACCAGGTGGAACGTCCTCAGAGGAACCAGAGGGACATCCATGCCTGCTATTCACCCCATAAGAAACACTGATGGATTGCGAGCGCCTGGCATACATCTACTTATGCTTGACTGGGTTCGGCGGCTCCGTATCCCTCCTCCTTTGTCGCAAGTACTTCGTGAGAATCCACGGGCTGCACGTAGGATTGGATATAACTTCGCCTTATCATTTCGTCATTCTATCTTATTTGACATTATCAATCCGACGGCTGACAATGAGACACAGCAGGCGGAGCATCATGACGGCTTTCCCCGTGACAACCCGGAACACCAATAAGGTTATGACCGCGGCCGAGGCCGTCGCGCGGTTCGTCCGCCCAGGCGCGGTCCTCGGCATGGGCGGGCAGAACATCGGTCGCTGTCCAATGGCCCTGACCCACGAGATCATCCGCCAGCGCGCCGGCAATCTCACGGTCGTCGGCTGCAACCTGTCGCTCTCCATGGATCAACTCGCCGCCGCCGGCCTTATCAGGCGGACGGAATGCGGGACCGGGAACCTCGAGCGGTTCGGGACGACCTTCTGCTGGCGGCGGGGCATCGAGAACGGCACGATCGAGATCGAAGACTACAGCCATCTGGCGATGGTCAGCCGATTCCTGGCCGGCGAGATGGGCGTGCCGTTCATGCCCGTGCGAAGCCTGCTGGGGTCGGACATCCTGTGGGAGCCGGAAGGTGGCGCGCGCCCGGGCAAGGCCGTCATCACGGAGAATCCGTGGAACCGCTCCGAGCGCGTCGCGCTGGTCCGGGCGCTCCAGCCTGATGTGTCCATCGTGCACGTGCAGCGCGCGGACCCGCTCGGCAACATCATCATCGAAGGCTTCGCCACGCACGAGCCGGAGATGATCCGCGCGTCGCGCCACGTCATCGTCAGCTGCGAAGAGCTGGTCTCGACCGACGAGATCCGCGCGCACCCCGAGCGGACCACCGTCCCGTTCATGCACGTGGACGCTGTCGTGACCCAACGATACGGTGCGTATCCCACATCGGTGTACGGATACTATGACTACGATGGCGATCGGGTCGCCGCCTACCAGGACGCGGCCCGGGTGGGCTCGCCGGCCATCGACGAGTATCTCCAGCGACACATCTGGGGATGCGGCACATTCGACGACTACCTTCATCACGCCACGGATCCCATCCATCTCGAGACCCTCACGAAATCGATGCGGGAGATGATGTAATGCCGACCTGGACCCGCCAGGAACTGATGGTGATCGAGGCGGCCCGGCAGCTGCGCGACGGCGATATCGTGTTCGTGGGCACGGGGCTGCCGATGCTGGCGACGACGCTGGCCCAGCGCACACACGCGCCCAACGTCGTGATGGTCATCGAAAGTGGCGTCATCGCGCCGCAGGTGCGCCCGACGCCCATTTCCGTCTCGGATCCCAGGGTGATGTACCGGGCCATGAAACTGGGTACGCTGCGCGAGGTGCTGGGCTGTCTGTTGCAGCGCGGGTTGATCGACGTCGGCTTCGTCGGCGGCGCCCAGATCGACCGGTACGCCAACATCAACTCGACGCAGATCGGGCCGCCCGGCGCGCTGAAGCGCCGGCTCCCAGGAAGCGGCGGCGCCAATGACATGGCCTCGCACTGCCGCCGGCTGCTGATCATCACGCACCACGAGAAGCGGCGGTTTCCCGAACGGTGCGACTACATCACCAGTCCGGGATTCCTCGATGGCCCGGGCGGCCGGCAGCGGGCCGGACTGAACCCCGACTTCGCGGTCACCATGGTGACCGACCTGGCCGTCATGGAGAACGACCCGCAGACGTGCGCGCTGCGCGTCGTCCGGCTGATGCCGGGCGTCTCGGTTGATGACGTCCGGGCCGAGACCGGATTCCGGCCGGATGTGGCCCCGGAGGTCCGCGAGGTGGCGCCGCCCGATCCAGAGGCGCTCCGCGCGCTCCGTGAAGACGTCGATCCGGCGCGCGTCTACCTGAAATCCGATGACGCGGTCCCGGCCGCGAGGAGGTAAGACATGCGCGAGCCATTCCACTGGCAGACCGCAATCGCCTACAAGACGAAAGACAAGATCGTCGTGCGCGGCTACGACCTGAATGATCTCACCGGCAACGTCACGTTCACCGAGATGGCTTATCTGGTGTGGCGCGGAGAATTGCCGCCGGCCAACCACGCGAAGATGCTCGACGCCCTCCTCGTCAGCATGGCGGAGCACGCGTTCTCGCCGTCGTCGGCCGCCAGCCGCCTGGTGGCGTCGGGCGGCGTGCCCCTGCACGTCGGCGTGGCCGGTGGGATGCTGGCCATCGGCTCGATCCACGGTACCGCGGACCGCCCGGCCGAATTGTTCAAGGGCGCGGTCGAGCGGATGCAGCGCGAATCGATCAGCATGGAAGCGGCGGCCCGCAAGGTGGCCGGTGAGGCGAAGACCGGCGGCCGGCGTTTGCCGGGTTTCCATCATGCGCAGCACATCATCGACCCTCGGACGGCCCGGATGCTGGCGCTAGCCGACGAATACGGTATCTCGGGCGCGTACGTCGCAATGGCCCGGGCGGTCGAGGCGGCCACGGAAGAATTCTGGGGACGGCGGATCTACCTGAACGGCCCCGGTGCAATGGGCGCCATCTGCCTGGACATGGGGTTCGACGTCGAACTCATCAAGGGCGTCTTCCTCCTGTCCCGCATCGTCTCCCTGGTCGCACACACGTATGAAGAGATGCACCGCGAGAAAGGCTGGCGGGCGTCGAGCAACTCGCCGATCGTGCAGCCCCTCGACCTCGCGCTGCAGAAACCCGAGTTCTATGACGGGCCCCGCGATCGTCCGCTCGCCCGGCGAGAGACGGGCAGGTAGCCGTGCTCGAGTCGGACCGTCTCTTCATCGGCGGCCGCTGGGAAGACAGCCGGTCGGGTCGCACGATCCCAACGTACAATCCGGCGACGGGCGAACTCCTGGGGCAGGTGCCGCTTGCCGATGCCGCCGATGTCGATCGCGCGGTGCAGGCGGCGTACAGTGCGTTCCCCGCCTGGGCCGAGACGCCCGGACCCGAGCGGGCCGCGCGGCTGCGGGCGCTGGCGGTCGCGCTACGGGCGCACCGTGAAGAATTGGCGCTCTTGGACGCGCGCAATTCGGGGAACGTCATCGCCGGCATGCGCCGCGACGTCGATTGGGCCGCCGATTCCCTCGACTACTTCGCGGGCCTGATCCCAGAGATCAAGGGTGAGACGCTGCCGTCGGAGGCGGCGTACCTCCACTACACGGTGCGCGAGCCGTTCGGCGTGGTCGCCAAGATCAACCCGTACAACCATCCTGTCCGGTTTGCCGCCGAGAAACTGGCCGCACCACTCGCGGCGGGCAACACCGTGGTGATGAAACCCCCCGAGCAGGCACCGTTGTCGTCGCTGGTGCTGGGCCGGCTGCTGCAGGAGATTCTCCCGCCAGGCGTCGTGAACATTGTGACCGGTGACGGGCCGACCACAGGCGCGTCCCTCGTGCGTCACCCGCTGGTGCGGCGTATTGCGCTGATCGGCTCGGTCGAGGCGGGGCGCGCCGTCATGCGCGCGGCCAGTGATGAGCTCAAGACGGTCACCCTGGAACTGGGCGGTAAGAATCCCCTCATCCTGTTCCCGGACGTTGACCCGCAGGAGGCTGCGGACGCCACGGTCGGCGCGATGAACCTCAACCGGGCCGGCCAGTCGTGCAGCAGTACGTCGCGCGTGTTCGTGCACCGTACCGTGCACGACGCCTTCGTAGATGCGCTGCTCGATCGCCTCGGCCGTCTGCGGGTGGGTCTGCCTGACGCAGAAGAGAGCCAGATGGGCTGTCTGATTTCCAGGGAACAACACGAGAAGGTGCTCTCGTACATCGAGGCAGGCAAGCGGGAGGGCGCCCGCCTGCTTTTCGGCGGTGGGGTGCCGGACGATCCGGGGCTGCGGGGCGGGTTCTTCGTCCAGCCCACGCTGTTCGATGGGGTGCGGCCCGGGATGAAGATTGCCCAGGAAGAGATCTTCGGGCCGGTGATCAGCGTGCTCACCTGGGACAACGAAGAGGCGATGCTCGGTCAGGTGAACAGCGTGATCTACGGCTTGAGCGCGGCGATCTACACGCATGACTACGCGAAAGCCCACCGCATCGTGCGTCGGATCGACGCGGGCTACATCTGGGTTAACATCCCCGGCGGGCACGCGCTGGGCTCACCCTACGGTGGCCTGAAGCAGAGCGGAATCGGCCGGGAGGAGTGTCTGGACGAACTGCTCAGCTACACGCAGGTCAAGAGCATCCGCATGCGGCTCTAGCAAGGGTTTGGGGCACGGCCAGGGAAATACTGCATGGAACGCCCACATGAGGGGGTGCGTTATGCCGCAACGCGTGAAAACCATCGTCAAGTTGACCGTGGCCCTGGTGGCCATTGTGGTGTTTGCCATCGGCCTGGCTCCCCAGGCCATGGCTCAGGCACCGACGCGAGTGACCGTCTACACCGCCATCGAGAATGACCAGTTAGGCTACTTCAAGTCGTCGTTCGAGGCGGACAACCCCGGGATCATCATCGACTGGGTGCGCGACTCGACCGGGGTCATCACGGCCCGCCTGCTCGCCGAGAAGGCGAACCCGCGCGCCGACGCGATCTGGGGTCTGGCCGTGACCAGCCTGCTGATCTTCGAAGACCAGAACATGCTTCAGCCGTATACGCCTCGAGGCGCCGATGCCCTCAAACCCGCCTTTCGTGACAGCAAGAACCCCATGAACTGGACGGGGATGGACGCCTTCCTCTCGGTGATCTGCTACAACACCGTCGAGGCGAAAAAGCGCGGGCTGCGTGCCCCCTTCTCCTGGCAAGACCTGCTGAACCCCGCCTACAAGGGACGGATCGTGATGCCCAACCCGGCATCGTCCGGCACGGGTTATCTCACGATCGCGGCGTGGCTCCAGATGCTCGGCGAGCAGAAGGGCTGGGCGTTCATGGATAAACTCCACGAGAACATCGGTATCTACCTCCACTCCGGCTCGGCGCCGTGCGTGCGGGCGGCGCAGGGTGAGTTCTCGATGGGCATTGGGTTCGACGGGCGCGGCGCGCTCCTGAAGCAGCAGGGGGCACCGATCGAAGTGATCATTCCGAAGGAAGGCGCCGGCTGGGACATGGAGGCGACGGGCATCATCCGTGGGACACGCAACCTGGCGGCGGCGCAGCGCGTGGCTGACTTTGCGGTCAGCCGCAAGGCCAACGAGATATACAACGGCGTCGGCGGCCCAGACCGCACGTCGTACGCGATCGTGGCCTTGCCCGGCATGACCAACGTGCCACCCTTCTATCCGCCGAACGCCGAGAAACAGATGTTTAAGAACGACTTTGCCTGGATGGCGAAGAACCGTGACCGCATCCTCCAGGAGTGGACAAGGCGTTACGACTCGAAGTCAGCCCCGCGCTAAACGCGCCGGGCGCACTGAGGTGACGCGGCTGGCCCCCGTTCGACTGAGGACGAGCGGGGGCTGGTGCATTTTCTCATGAGTGCTCCCTACCTCCAGGTTGCCAACATCTGGAAGCGGTTCGGGAGCTTCAACGCGTTGATGGACGTGTCGTTCGACATCTCTCTTGGCGAGTTTGTCTGTTTGCTGGGTCCATCCGGCTGTGGAAAGACGACCCTGCTCCGGATCATCATGGGCCTGGAGATCCAGACCACCGGCCGGATCTCGCTGGAAGCCCGCGACATCAGCGGGCTTCCCCCCGCGGAGCGCGACTTCGGCATCGTCTTCCAGTCCTACGCCCTCTTTCCCAACCTGACCGTGTTCGATAACGTGGCGTATGGCCTGCACAGCCGGAAGATGCGGCGTGAGAACGTCAAGCAGCGCGTCGGCGAGTTGCTGGCGCTCATCGGCTTGCCCGATGCCGCGCAGACGTATCCGGCGCAACTCTCGGGAGGCATGCAGCAGCGCGTGGCCCTGGCGCGCGCGCTCGCCCCATCCCCGAGCGTGCTGCTCCTGGACGAACCGCTGTCCGCCCTCGACGCCCGTCTCCGCGTTCGGCTGCGCCACGAGATTCGCGGCCTGCAGCAACGGCTCGGCGTCACGACGATCCTGGTCACGCACGATCAAGAGGAAGCGCTGACCATGGCCGACCGGATCGTGGTCATGAACCAGGGCGTCATCGAGCAGATCGGCACGCCGATGGAGATCTATCGAAATCCGACAACGCCCTTCGTCGCCGACTTCGTGGGGGAAATGAACATCCTCGATGGCGTGCTCGTCAACGCCCGCCGGGTCAGGGTCGGAACGACGGAACTGACCTGCGCGCCAACCGATGGCGTCACGCCGGGAGCCGCGGTGAAGGTGTGCTTCCGACCAGAGGCTGTGGACGTCCGGAGTGGAGGTGCGGCGACGACCAACCTCATGCCGGTCGAGATCGTCGCGATGGACTTCCTGGGATCGTTCTACCGCGCCACCCTCAAGCCGGCCGCGGTCGGAACGGTTGACGTCCGGGCCGACGTGGCCATTCACCTGCAGCGCGAGTTCGATCTGACTCCCGGGAAGACGATCACCGTGTCACTCCCGGCCGATCACATCCGCGTGTTCCCGACGGGTTAGCCGATGGCCACGGCGGTCTCAAGGGCCCCAGTATCCGGCGGCCCGGCGCTGCGGCAGAGACTCGCCAGCGACGAATGGATCGCCCGCGGCGGGCTGGTGGCCGTCGCGCTATGGCTGACGGTGACCCTCGCGCTGCCGCTCTGGGCGTTGCTCTCGAAGAGCTTCCAGAATCGCGACGGCGTCTTTATCGGGTTAGCGAACTACATCACGTATTTCTCGACGCCCAGCCTCTTCGTCTCGTTCTGGAACAGCATCTCCGTCGCGGCGGTGACCACGGCCATCGTCGTGCCCGGGACGTTCGTGTATGCCTATGCGCTCACGAGGAGCGGCATGAGGGGAAAGAGCGTCTTTGCCGGCCTGGCGCTCATCCCCATTCTGGCACCCTCCCTGCTGCAGGCGATCGGGCTCATCTATCTGTTCGGCAATCAGGGTCTCGTGCGGGGCCTGCTCTTGGGGAACTCCATTTACGGCTCGTTGGGGATCGTCATCGGCGAGGTGATCTACTGCTTCCCACACGCGCTCATGATCCTGGTGACGGCGCTCAGTACGGCAGACGCGCGGCTCTATGAGTCCGCGGAAGCACTGGGCGCCTCTTCCCCGCGGATCTTTGTCACCGTCACGCTGCCGGGAGTGAAGTACGGCGTCATGGGCACTGCCCTCGTCGTGTTTACGCTGGTCATGACCGATTTTGGGATCCCAAAGGTCATCGGGGGACGCTTTAACGTTCTGGCCACAGACGTCTACAAACAGGTGATCGGCCAGCAGAACTTCGCGATCGGGGCCGTGGTCGGTATGCTGCTGCTCGTTCCCGCCGTGCTGGCCTTCGCGGCGGAACGCCTGGTGCAGCGCCGGCAGACGGCCCTGCTCACCGCGCGGGCGGTTCCATTCGTGCCCAAGCCCAACCGGGTCACCGACTGGCTGTTCTTCGCCTTCTGTGGCGTGATCCTCGTGCCGGTGGTCAGCCTGCTGGCGGTGGCGGCCTGGGGATCGTTCATCAAGTTCTGGCCGTATGATCTCAGCATGTCGTTGCGAAACTATGCCTTCACGAACTTCGACG
>JBGPNN010000112.1:0-10774 GCA_041487495.1 bacterium | reverse complement strand
ATGATGTCGAGCCCGACCTTCAGCCGATCACCGATGACTTCGATCACCTGGCGCAGGTAGCGGCGGTGTTCCAGGGTCACCGGACCGTCCAGCAGACCTTCGCGCTGCAAGATGCCGGCGCACAGGTCTACGAGGCGATCGGGGTCGTGCTCGATCGCCCGCCGCATGTAGACACCGTTCAGCCACGTAAACTTGTCCAGGTCGAAGATCGGCGAAGCGCTGCCAACGTCTTTCAGGCGGAACGAACGGATCAGTTCATCCAGCTCGTACACCTCACGGTCCGCCTCCGGATGCCAGGCCATCAGTGCGAAGAAGTTGCGGATGGCCTCGGGGAGGTACCCCTGACTCTTGTACTCGCGCAGCGCCGTATCGCCGTGCCGCTTGCTCAGTTTCTTCCGGTCCTTGCCCAGAATCGTCGGCAGATGGGCGACCGCCGGCGGAGCCCAGCCTAACGCCCGGTACATCACGAACTGCCGGGGTGTGTTAGACAGGTGCTCGCTCCCGCGGATCACGTGCGTGATCTCCATCAGGTGGTCGTCGACCACATTCGCGAAATTGTACAAGGGCGACCCGTCCGAACGCACGATGATATAGTCATCCAGATGCTCGGGTTCGAAGACCACGCGCCCCCGGATCAAATCCTCCACCACGATCGACTCGGACAGGTTCGTGACCCGCAGCCGTAGCGACGGCTTGCGGCCTTCGGCCTCGCACGCCGCCCTCTGCTGCGCCGTCAGGTGACGACAGCGGCCAGAGTACCGGTAGGGTTTCCCTTCGGCCCGAGTCTTGCGGCGTTCCTCGTCCAATTCTGCCTCGGAACAGTAACACGGAAAGGCCGCGCCGCGGTCGACCAGCTCGCCCGCGTACCGTGTGTAGAACTCGGCCCGCTCCGTTTGCCGGTAGGGACCGACCGGACCGCCGACGTCAGGCCCCTCGTCCCAGGTGATTCCGAGCCAGCGAAAATCGTCGAGGATGGCAGCCTCGTACTCCTGCGTCGAGCGCGAGCGGTCCGTGTCTTCGATGCGCAGGATGAACGCGCCGCCCTCGTGGCGGGTGAACAACCAGCCGAAAAACGCGGCCCACGCACCGCCGATGTGCAGATAACCGGTCGGCGAAGGCGCATAACGGGTGCGGACGCCGCTCATCGTCCCCTTAGCGTACCGGGCGGATGGGCTTACGTAAACAGGAGGCTGACGGACTGGTTGAGGTGGATGCGGCGGATCGCCTCGGCCAGTAGTGGCGCCGCCGACAGCACCGTGACCTTGGAGGTGCGGCGGTCGGCGGGGATGGGAACCGTGTTGGTCACGATGACCTCGCGGATCTCCGGGCGCGACAGCCGGTCCAGCGCCGGACCCGCAAAGACCGGATGGGTGGCACAGATTGTGATCTCCGGCACGCACCCCCCGGCCACCAGGACATCCACCGCGCGGTTCACGGTGCCGGCCGTATCGATGATGTCCTCGATCATGATCGGGACGCGGCCCTCCACCTCGCCGACGACCTGCACCGGTTCCTTGGTGTCGGCGGCGACGCGTCGCTGGAAAATCACGGCCAGTGGCAGATCGAGCCGGTCGGCCAGCTTTTTGCTGCGGCGGACCGCGCCGTCATCGGGCGCGACGACCACGCCGTTCGAAAGACCCTTGCGGGCCAGGTAGTCGGCGAAGAGCGGCATCGCCCTCAAGTGATCCACCGGGATGTTAAAGAAGCCTTCGATCTGCCCGGCGTGCAGGTCGATCGTGAGCACGCGGTTGACGCCCGCCGTGGTCAGCAGGTCGGCGATCAGGCGGCCGGTGATGGGCTCACGAGGGGCATCTTTCTTGTCCTTGCGGCCATACCCGTAATAGGGGATCACCGCGGTGATCCGGCCGGCCGACGCCCGCCGCAACGCATCCACCATGATCAACAGTTCCATCAGGTGCTCGTTGACCGGATGGCACGTGGACTGGATGAGGAAGGCGTCCTCGCCGCGGGCGTTTTCTTCGTACCGGCAGTAGATCTCCCCGTCGGCGAAGCGCATGAGCGTCACGCGCCCGGCGGGAATGTGGAGATACTGTGCGATCTCGTGCCCCAGCGTAGGGACAGAATTACCGCAGAACAGCTTCAGTTCGCCGTACCCGGTGCCTTCCATCAGCGCGGGCTACGTGCCTCGATGAGAAACTTGATGGCGGTCCGCTCCTCGCCCTCGATCTCGACCTTTGTGAACGCCGGAATGGTGATCAAGTCGATGCCGTTCGGAGCCACAAATCCACGTGTGATCGCGATCGCCTTCACCGCCTGGTTCACTGCGCCGGCGCCCACGGCCTGAAGCTCCACGACCCCCTTTTCCCGAAGCACGGCCGCGATCGCTCCTGCGACCGCCTTCGGCTTCGAGGTGTGGGAGACTTTGAGCACCTCCGGCATAGGGACCAGAGCCTCCTTGAATGGCGGGACGGTTAGCGCATCTGGAGGCGTATTCCGTCCAACTCTGGTCAACTCCTGCCAGTTGGTTCCACAGAGCCCGCGCCCAGCACCGCCAGGGCCGCGTCGATCCCGGCGGCCGCCCGTTCCCGCACGTCAGGCAGCGCAGTCTGGAGACGCGAGCGCAGCACCCCCCGTCCCTCCCACGTCCGTGCCAGGGCTTCGGCGACGGCCAGACCCGTAGCGTGTACCGGCAGGACCCCCGGAAGGCCGAACTCGGTCATGAACGCGGTCACCTTCGGGTCGTAGGCCAGGCCCACGCACGGCACGCCCTGCGCCGCGGCGCAGATGAGTGCGTGCAACCTGACTCCCACCATGACGTCCATCGCGCCCACGACACCCAGCAGGTCGTGGGGGGATTCAACGTCCACGAACGTCCCACCGGCGGCGGCGGCGACCGCCTGGCTGATCTCGCGGTCGCGGGCGCGGTCGAACGCAAACACCGCGACCCGCGCTTTGTAGGTGTTGGCGACGTGCCGGATGGCCTTCCCCAGGACTACGGGATCCCACAACCCCGGCCAGGGTCGCAACGCCACGCCGATGCGACCAGAGGCGCGATCCAGATGGTGCGCGGCCAGGATGCTCCGGACCCGGTCCCCGTCCGCCGGCGGCAGCAACAGCGCCATGTCGGCACCCAGGTGCACGGGCACGTGCACGCCCAGATCCCTCAGGGTCTTCGCGGACGCGGCGTCGCGCACGCTGATGACCGCGGCATAGTTGAACGCTCTGGCGGCAAGACGCCGCACCCATGGTCGGCGGAGCGGACCGATGCCCTGTCCCACAACGGCCACGGGCACCCCACGCGCCCTGGCAGCCATCATCGTGCCTAAGTAGTACACGGGGCTGCGGGCGCTGGTCACGTCCTGCACCAGGGACCCGCCGCCGCTGATAAACAGCCGGGCACCCGCCAGCGCCTGCCAGAGGGCGGCCGGCGAGCGTGACCGCGATTCCACCTGATGGAGCGCGCTGGTCGCCCGGGGATCGGCCGACAGGACCACGGGGTGCACATCCGGCCGGCGCCCACGCATGTGCGCGAGCAACCCGGCCAGGACCGCCTCATCGCCGAGGTTGCCGAAGCCGTAGTATCCGCTGATCAGGACCCGCTGCGTCGCGCGATCCAGAGGAGCACCAGCACCCCGGGGACGGCTACAACGGCGCCGAGCGCCAGAGCGTTCCCGGTCCGCCAGACAGTGTAGATCAGTGGGGTATGGATGTGCGAGAAGGAGTTCACCAGGCCCACGGTGCCGATGGCCCCGGCCGCGCCGAGCAGGAGCGTGGCCCGCCGCCAGCCGAGGCCGGCGGCGACGCCGGCGAGCACGAGCGCGGGGTACCCCATCAAGAACTCTTTGGTGCGCGGGCGTGCGACGAGCGCAGTCTCCAGCGATGTCCGAAGCTGTTGTTCGACTCCGGACAGCGGCAGGCTAACATTGCCCGTGCGTGCCAGCACCAGGACGGCCGCGGCGGCCACGACGAGGACGGTGATCGCGGCGCCGATCAGCACGGGTTGTCGCATCCAGACGGCCATCTCCCGCACGGCCGCGCGCCAGCCGCCCGGGGGTCTTTGCTCGAACGTCACCCACAGGGCCACGAGCACGACGGGCAGGATGTGCGCCGGCTTTACCCCGAGAAAGACCGACAGGGCCAGCATGAACTCCCACTTACTCAGCAGAGCGGCAACAAGCAGTCCGGTGACGACCGCGACACCCGCGGCGCGCAGCAGCGTCGCGTATCCCTGGACCACCGGCCGTCCGGTACGCCGCGGCAGCGCCCAGAATGCCGCACCCGTCGCGCCGGCGATGGCCACGCCGAGGGCCAGCAGTTGGCGCCACAAGCCGTCCAGTCCGGTGCGGCCGGCCGCCGCGGTGCCCACCGCCGTCACCACCACGACGGCGATCGGCAACCGCGCCGGAAGCGCCACGCCGAGCGCGCGGGCGAGATCCTCCAGCACAATCATCGCGAGCGCCGCCGCGCCGGCGGCCGCGAGCCAGACCAGCGGCGCCGGTGCACGCAGCGGTTCGAGCGGGCGTGAACGGCCCGGCGTGAACCCGAGCCGGCGCAAGTTGTTGGCAATCGACTCGACGACACCCAGGTTGACCTCGAGCGCCGGTGTCCCGGCGGGCGTGAACAACAAGGGACGCAAGTAGAGAATCCTGAGGTTGCGCTCCTGGCCGGCGCGAACGAACTTATCGACAACCTCGCTCGGCGGCAGAATCTGCAGTTCTTCGGGAGTCAGGCTAAAGACGCGGATGACGTCCGGCCGCATGAGCGCCGTCAGGTGGTCTTCCCCCTTCTGCTTGCGGCGGGCCGTGAAGACTTCGAGACGCCCGAAGCGGGCGCCCACCCGCCTGTACTCCTCCGCCGCCGCGTCGACGAGACCCTCGTAGCCCTGCACTTCCGTCAGCGCGAAGATCAGCGTCGGAGGGTCGGACACCTGCGCATAACTGTCGACGAGCACCCGCAGGCTGGCCGGCGTGAGCCCTCGGTAGTTGCGCGGCCGCACGACGATACCAAGCCCAGCGGCGCGGAACGGCGCGGCGTCTTCGGCCCGGTAGCCGAGACCCAGTTCTTCGAGATCCAGCAACGTGCCGCGGATCTCGATCGCCCCATCCAATGATCGGACGCGCTCCTCGCCGACCAGCGCGCGAAACCGTGTTGTCAGGAAGGTCAGCGTCTCCGGGGGTCCGGCCACATAGACGGCGTCGGGGCGCGACGGAGCCGGCGCCGGGCGACCGGCTGAAGGCGCGGCCGGGGCCAGAAGGTTTTGCGCCCGCAGCGTCCCTCCGCTCGCATAGCCGACCAACCCTTCGTCGGCGAGGTTCTTGAGAGTCCGCTCGGGGAGGGCGACCGCCGTCGCTCCGCGCTGATGCAGTCCCCGGAGCACGGTCGTCACATCCTGACCTTCACGGCGGATCAACGTGACCCAGTCCCCTCCGTCGAGCACGATATCCACCGATCGGTACCGGCTCTCCAGCTGAAACCGTAGGCTCAGGATGACCAACGCGGCGCAGACGCCGACTCCGGTCATCACGATGAGCCACCGTCGCGTCACGGCGAGGTCTCGACGCGAGCGTGGACCACAACCCGCCCGTCGCCGGACGTCACCTGATCGACCACCATGGGAAACGGCAACTCGCGCAGCGACACCGCGGGCCGCACGGCGCCGACCACAGTCCCCGCCAGAGCGGCCGGCACGTCCATCCCGCTCACCTCCAGCGACGTCACGCGAAAGCGCAAATCACTCCCGGCCGCGTAGAACTGTCCGCGCACCCGCGCCTGCAAAACGACACCGCCGGCGCGCACCGCGCCTTCAGCAATCACGCCCGACGTGTCGATGGCCACCGTCGGGTGGTCCACACCGCGGCTGCGCAGGAACCGTTCCAGATCGGCGCGGCCAAACTCGATGGTGGCATCCCCGCCTCGTACCCGCCCAATCGTGCGATCACCCGACGGTGTCCGGACCACGTCGACGCCGAAGAGTGTCGCGTCCAACCGCTGCGCGGCCATGTCCCCGACTCGTATAGCCTTGGCCTCAATGTGCACCTGGGCCACGTATCCCCGCATCAACCCGCGTGCCGTCGCGCGTGCCCAGACCGCGACGGTACCCTCGGGCTCGAGGTGAGGTTTCAGCGCCGCGGCAATCTGGCGCTCGACGACCCTGGCCGGCACCCAGGCGACGATCGCGACGATCAGCGCCACGAGCAGCACCCACGGCGTCCACCGCATCCCTCGGGTCTCCGTCAAAGCTACGCGGGTGCCGCGCCCCGCCGGCCGACTGCGGCGCGCAGCGCGGCCTCGATAAAGCGGTCGAGGGCGCCGTCCATGACGGCCCCCGTGTCACCGGTCTCCACCCCGGTCCGGTGGTCCTTCACCATCTGATAGGGATGCAGCACATACGATCGGATTTGGTTGCCCCACGCCGCCTCGCGAAACTCACCCCGCAACTCGGCGAGCCGCTCGCGCTTGCGATCCTGCGCCACTTCGACCAGGCGGGACTTCAAGACGCGCATAGCCGTGAGCTTGTTTGCGTGCTGCGAGCGCTCATTTTGGCACTGCACGACAAGACCCGTGGGCACGTGAGTGATCCGAACGGCAGTCTCGACCTTATTGACGTTCTGCCCGCCGGCGCCCCCGGCCCGATACGTCTCGATGCGCAGATCGTCGTCGCGCACGTCGACCTCAACGTCCTCGACTTCAGGAATCACGTCCGCGAGCGCGAACGACGTGTGGCGGCGATGCGCGGCGTCGAACGGGGACAGACGCACCAGACGGTGCACCCCCCGTTCTTCGCGCAGGAGTCCGTAGGCGTAGGACCCGCCAATGATCACCGTCACGCTCTTCAACCCGGCTTCCTCGCCGGGGGACACATCGGCGATCTCGGTTACAAACCCCCTGGTCTCTGCCCAGCGCAGATACATCCGCAGCAGCATTGAGACCCAGTCCTGTGACTCGGTGCCTCCGGCGCCGGCGTGAATCGAGAGGATCGCATTGGCGGCGTCATGCGGTCCCGCCATCAACGCCGCCGTCTCGAGACGGTCGAGGTCCGTCGACACGGCCCGCACGTCCCTCTCGATCTCGGCAGGGTCGAAGCCGTCTGGGGCTTCGGCGGCCAGTTCGATCAAGACCCCGAGATCCTCAATCTGGCGCTCCAACGCCGAGACAGCGTCGACGTTTGCGCGCAACTGGCTCAATTCCTGCCCCACCGCGCGCGCGCGTGCCTGATCGGCCCACAGCGTGGGTTGTTGCATCTCGTCTTCGAGTGTGGTTATCCGCGCGTGTTTGCCAGGGAGGTCAAAGGTGCCCCCGAAGTTCCCGGAGGCGCCGGCGGCTCTCGTTGAGATGGGTGTTCAGGTCCTCACGTTGTATCATGCCGGGAGCATTATAGCAGACCATCCCGCGTCGCTCTACGGCAGGGCGCCCAGGGCCCCGAAGGCGGCATCGCCGAGGGCTCTCGCCGGTCCAAGACCAAGGGAGTCTTTCGTCCAGAGCCGTAGCCCGCTGAACAACAGACCGGTCAGGATATGCCAGAGAATCAGTTCCTGGGGCGCGCCCAGGTGGAGGACGACACCAACGGTCGTCGAGAGCGCCGCGGCCATAGGCCATCCGCCAAGCGATTCGGCCGCGGTGAAGATGGCGCCGCGCAGCCAGCTCTCGGTGGCGATACCGCCAAACAGCTGCAGCAACCCGCCCGCCACCCATCCATCCGCCGGCGTCAGAAAGGGCACCCGGTATCCATACTGCGCATAGCCCGCGCGCATCACCCCAACCAGCA
Source organism: bacterium (assembly GCA_041487495.1). GTDB lineage: Bacteria > Sysuimicrobiota > Sysuimicrobiia > Sysuimicrobiales > Humicultoraceae > JBGPNN01. The sequence goes on along the minus strand of JBGPNN010000112.1, from coordinate 3,048 downwards.
GCGCGGTCACCGCCAACGAGATACCAGCCGACAGCACGATACGCCGACCAGTCGCCGGATGACCCTTCCCGACGAGAACCGCCGCGCCCAGGACCGCCAACCAGACGATCCAGGCGCCGGCGCCGTCTTCGAGTCCAAGCCACCGGCCGATTAGCAAGGGGACGGCCGGCGCGGCGATCGCCGCGCCCAGCCGTGCCGCGTCGCGCTGTCGCTCGACCACCGCCCGCAGGACCTGCGGGGAGGCCATCACGACCCACGCCGCGACACAGAGCGGCCCTAGCAACCAGCCCCATCGGACGTACGGCGTCATCGGCGCGCCAATCGGCACGGCGGCAACCAGCACGCCTTCCGTCCCCAAGGGGAGCGTACCGGTCACCGTGCCGTCGGGCCTGATGATCATCGAGGTGCCGGTGTTCGCGGCGCGCACGACGGGCCGGCCCGTCTCCGCCGCCCGCATGACTGAGTGCGCCGCGTGTTGGATCGGCCCCGCCGAGGCGCCGAACCATCCATCATTGGTCAGGATGGCGATCAGCGATGCCCCCTGCGCCACCAGGTCTCGGATCGGAAACGGAAAGGCCGATTCGTAACACACCGCGATGCCGATGCTAGCGAGGGCCGTCTGCACCGGTGCGCCCGAACGTCCCGCCCGGACACCCGCCTCGCCGAACGGAACGAGCCGTCGCTTAGCGTAGCGACCCACGACCTCCCCCTGCGGATCGAGCACGAGCACACCGTTACGCGGTCCCGAGAGGAAGGTCCCCGCCACCACGATGGCGCCGCCTGCGCGGCCGGCGATCATATTACGCAAATAGGCGGCGGTGCTGAGGTCTGACGGAAGCGCCGTCTCGGGATAGACGATGATCTCCGCCCCCTGTTCCCGGGCCTCGGCCGTCTGCCGCATCAGCCCCAGCACCATGTCGGGGAATGCATCCCGGACGCTCTTGCGCGCCGGCGGCACGTTGGGCTGCACGGCAGCCACGATGCGCTGCATCCGAACCTCGCCTGCCTGCGGACGGGTCGCGGCCGCAAGAGCGATCGCCCCCAAGGGTATCCCCAGCGCGATCAGGCCCGCCAGCACCAGCCCCATCGAAGGGCGCCGGCTCACGAACACGGTCGCCACGATCGTGTTGACCAGCGCAATCAACCCGGAGAGGCCGAAGGCGCCGATGATCGATGCGGTGGCCAGCATCGGGCTGCTGCGATACTGGGAGAGACCCAGCAGGCCCCAGGGAAACCCGACGGGTCCGATCGACCGGACGACCTCGACGGCCACCCACGTGACCGGGACGGCCCACAATGCGGCGGCCGGGCGGTCCCGCGCCAGCAGGCGTACCCCCGCGGCGAAAGCGCCCGGGAAGATCGCCAGCAGGAAGGTAATGACCACCCAGGCCGGCAGGCCAAAGATCCGAAGCCATTCGAGCAGCCCGCCGAAGAATATGACGCCGGTCAGATAACCGAGGCGGAAGGCCGTACGCGGGCTTTGACCGTCGATCGCGATCAGCAGAGGGACGAGCGCGACCCAGGCCAGCCAACCCAGATCAGTAGAGGGAAAGAGCAGGACGAGAAGCAGCCCCGAGACGATCGCGGCTGCGGACCGGGCCGCCTCTTTCACGCCTCCCGGCCGTGACACTTCTTGTACTTCTTACCGCTGCCACACCAGCAGGGATCGTTCCGCCCGGGTTTGGGGCCGCCGGTGCCACCGTTACGCGCGCCAACACCCGCCGGTTCTCGCGACGGGGTCGCGACGGGCCGGGCCACGGGGCGTTCCTCTGGCGCGACGTGCACGTGGAACAGGAAGCGCACCGACTCTTCCTGGATGGCCCGCAGCGTGGCCTGGAACATATCGTAACCTTCTCGCTGGTACTCGACCAGCGGGACCATCTGGCCGTATGCCCGCAGCCCGATACCCTCGCGCAGGGTGTCCATGTTGTACAGGTGATCGATCCATTTGCGGTCGATCGCCTGCAACAGCACCAGACGCTCAATCTCGCCGAGCACCTCGGCGCCGAGTTCGGCTTCTTTCTGCTCGTACGCCTTCAACGCAACGCCGGCAAGCCGCTCGGTGATGTCGGCCGCCGGGAGCCCGCGTAGCGACTCGGGCGTCACCTCGGCGACGGCCGGAACCATTTGGCCCAGGGCCTCGACCAGCATCTCCAGATCCCAGTCCCCGGGGTGGACGTCCTTCGCGCAGAACGCCTCGACCTGGGCGGCCAGCAGCCGCTCGATCATGTCGAGCACGCTCTCCCGGACGTTGACCCCCCGCAGGACCTTGCGGCGTTCGGTATAGATGACTTTCCGCTGCACGTTCATCACGTCGTCGTATTCGAGCACGTGCCTTCGGCCGTCGAAGTGGTGCTGTTCGACCTTTTTCTGCGCGCCCTCGATCTGCCGCGTGATCATATTGTGCTCGATTGGCGTGTCTTCATCGAGCCCAAGCCGGTCCATCAGGCCGGCAATCCGCTCGCCGGCGAAGATGCGCATCAGCTCGTCGTCGAGCCCGATGTAAAAGCGGCTGGCCCCCTGATCGCCCTGACGGCCGGACCGGCCGCGGAGCTGGTTGTCGATCCGGCGGGCCTCGTGGCGCTCGGTGCCGACGACGTGCAGCCCGCCCAGCGCCCGCACCTTCTCCCCTTCAGCCGGATCCGGTGGGTTGCCGCCCAGAATGATGTCGACGCCGCGGCCGGCCATGTTCGTCGCGATGGTGACCGCACCCAGGCGGCCGGCCTGGGCGATGATCTCGGCTTCGCGCTCGTGCTGCTTGGCGTTCAGGACTTCGTGCGGGACGCCCCGGCGCTTGAGCATCTCCGAGAGCTGCTCGTTCTTCTCGATCGACCGGGTGCCGACCAGCAGCGGACGGCCCTGCTTGTGCCAGTGGATGATCTCCTCGACGACGGCCTTCCACTTACCCCGCTCAGTCTTGTAGATCTGGTCCGGGAAGTCCTCACGGACCATGGGCCGGTGGGTGGGTATGACGAGTACCGGGAGATTGTAGATCTTCGTTAGTTCCTCTTCCTCGGTCTTCGCCGTGCCGGTCATGCCCGCCAGTTT
>JBGPNN010000111.1:0-10835 GCA_041487495.1 bacterium | reverse complement strand
CCCCGGAGGCATCAGCGCGACGGGGCAGCCACGCGACCAGGGGTCCGACGCCCAGTCTTTCTCCACATAATCCGTAGGCCGGGTTGCCTGTGGACCGAAGAGCCGCGACAGCTCTTGGATCACGGCTGCCCGGCGCTCCCCGGCGGAGCGCACGCCCCAATACCTGGCCGCGTCGCCGGGGATGAAGGCCACCAGCGCCCCATGTGAAGCATCCTCGGATGAATCGTCAAGAACGAATGTCACCGGACCCGTGTCCGAAATGGCCTCCCCGGATAGCCCCCGCTCGCGCCAGAAAGGGCTTTCGTAGAACGCCACACATTTGATCACCGAACCCATCGGCATGCGCTGCGTCAACTGATCGCGTGCGGCAGGCAGCGGCGGGTGATAGCTAATTCGCCCTGCCAGCGCCGGCGGCACCGCCACGATGACATACTGCGCCCTGTACGCCCCTGAATCAGAGTGGATCAGGACACTGTCCCCGGACTCGACAATCGCGCGAACCGGGGCGTTGAGAATCATCTGATCGCCCAGAACGTCGGCCAGTCGCAAGGACAGCGTCTGTGTTCCCGCGGCGAACCGCGTCTGCTGAGCACCGTCGTCGACCCGAGTAAGCCTGAGGAGCCCGCCTCCGGAACGGAGGTAGAAGAGGAAGTACAGCAAGGAGATCTCGGATGGCTCGGCGCAGAATATCGCCCTCACCGCCATGTCGAGTACAGCGCGAGTCCCTCGAGTAAATACCGAGGTCCGCTTCCAAGTCTCGACCGTCATGCCATCCCACTCCGCAGCACGAGTGGCCGCGTATGGGGCGTCAAGGGGCACATCGCGACACATCCCCTCCAACTGGTTGATCAGGCGCTGGACGCAAATGAGGCTCAACAGTGGAAGAGAGGGGATCGAGCCCTTGTAGGTAGAGATCTTCCTACCTAGGGACACGATCTTGGCCCCCGTCGAATACTGTGTGAAGGTCTGGAGGCCGAACCGGCGTGTCAGGGCCGCAACCCGATCCTGGGTGGGCCCGATCCATTGCGCGCCAAGGTCAATGGTCTCGCCGCTCGGCACGATCTGAGAGAGCGTCCGGCCCCCGACCCGGTTCCTGGCCTCGAGGACCATGAGGCTCGCTCCATGCTCTTTGAGATTGCTGGCGGCCGTAAGTCCCGCGAGCCCGGCACCAACGACGACAACGTCAACCGCACGGCATCCGCCTCCCATGGCTACGACACGTCCGGCACGATCCCCATCTCCGAAAAGAGCGTCTGAGCCCGGGTGAGGTGGCTTTGGCTGGCCGTGCGTCTTCCGATCTCCAGCAGCGTCAGTCCCAGCTCGTAACGCGCCCCCATGCGCTCAGCCGCTCGTACGCCCCGCTGCCACCACTCGCCGGCTGTGCGGGGGTTACCACCGAGCCACTCCACCACACCTTGGAGGCGATACGCGACGGCGGCCGCTTCAGCGTCAATCCGGCTCTGCTGCAGGGCGCGGTGACAGGCTTGACGAGCCCGCCGCAGGGCCTCCGGCTGTTCGCCCGGCTTCGCGTGTTCCGCCGATGCGACGTAGAAGTCGGCGACGCCGATGCTGGCCTGTGTCCGGTGAAAACCCCGCAGCCCGCGCGTCGCCACCAAGCGCCTGACCTCTTCGAAGATCTCCTGAGCGTCTTGGAACCTTCCCTCGCGGACGTAGCCCTGCCCCAGCACGCTGCCAGCAACGACGACCCAGCGGATGTCGGGAATTTCCCTGAAGAGTCCCACGGCCTTTTCGAGAGCCTGTACGGCTTCACGCACCTGGCGGGTCTCCAGGAGCGCCCTTCCGATCTCAGTCAATCCCCATCCGGTTACTTGCGGGTCGGCGGTCTCCTGGCCCATTTCAAAAACCGCTTGACTGTACTGCCGGCTCGTGGCGAACGCTCCCATCAGGCGAGAGACCCAGGCCGCCTGGGTCGTTGCTGCTCCCCACGGCCGCAGCGCCCCGGCGTCTCGATACGCAGCCGCCGCGCGGATATAGTAGCCGAGGGCTTCGGCACTGTTTCCTTCTGCGTGGCGGTAGTGATAGCCCAGGCCCAGGTATGCGAAACCCAGCGCCAGCGGGTGTTGAAGGCGCTCGGCCATGGTCACGGCGCGCCGGTGATACGAACCGGCGAAGCGGAATAGCGGAATCAGATCGCAGACCAATCCCAATCCCGCCAGGCCTTGGGCGATGCCTGCCGCAAACCGGCTCTCCTCGCAGTCATTCAGTCCCATCAAGCCTTCTAAGATCAGGCGTTCTGAGTCGGCGTAGTAGTCGATCCAGCCCATGGCATCGTAAATTCGCGTGCGTTCCTCGGCGACGGCATCGCTGAGCCTGGGTGTCATCAATACCTTGGGTAGAAGACGATGTCCGACTTGCCGGATCGTCTCCCGGAGGATTGTGGCACGCACGCCCCAGCGTGTGGTCGGGAACGATACGCCAAGTAGTCTCAACGCCTGCTGGAGGTGCTTGGCGCTCAGGTCTTGTTCGCCCCGCCGAGAGAGGGCCTCGCCGATCTTCCGCTCGATGGCGGCGCGGCGAAGGGGATCCCAGTCGCTTCCGAATACGCGCTCGTACGCCGCCATCGCTTGCTGGTAGTAGGCCAGGGCCTCAGCATCCGCCGCAATCTTCCCCGCCTGATCGCCCGCGTTGAACAGGTACTCCTGAGCCTTATCCCATTTCTCGGCTCGGGCATAGTGGTAGGCCAGGACGCCAAAGAACTCCTCGAGGCGACCCGCGAACAGCGTCTCAATCGCGTTTCCGACACGTTCGTGAAGCGCCCGGCGGTGACGGACCAGGATGCTCTCGTAGATGGCCTCGTGCGTGAGCGCATGTTTGAAGGAGAATTCCAGTTCCGGGTGGCGCTGTCTCTCATGAACGAGTTCCAGCTCCTGCAGACCTCCCAGGAGCTCATCCACCCGTTCATTCCCATTGACGATCACCCGCAGGACCCGGTAGGGAAAGTTTCGCCCAATGACCGATGCCGTCTTGAGCAGTTGTTTGGCGTCCTCGTCCAGACGGTCGACGCGCGCCATGATCACGCCTCGTAAGGTATCGGGAATCGTCACGCCACGCTCTGGATGCGCAACGCGCCACCCGCCGGCCGCCGGTTGTCGAACGATGGTCTTCATCTCGATCAGCGCTCGGATGATCTCTTCGACGAAGAACGGATTCCCCTCAGCCTTATGGAGGATCGTATCTCGCACGTGACTCGGGACCTCGTCGATCTTGAGAAGGTGTTGTGACAGCCGGAGGCTTTCGGTCTGGGAAAGCGGCTTCAGCATGATCTCCACGTATCGGCCGGGGTGCTCGGTGACGGCGATGGTGCGCAGACGGGCCGCGGGCGTGCCGGGATCGGGGCGCCCAAGCCCGCAAAAGAGGATGGGTACCCGTTCAACGAGCGAGAGCAAGTGCTCGAGGAGCGCTGCTGAGGACTCGTCGACCCAGTGCAGGTCCTCGAAAACGAGAACGGTGGGGCGCTCACGAGCAAGCCGCTCAAAGAACAATCGTGTCGCACGGTAGACTTGCCGGCCCATCGCCTCGCCGCTCAGGTACCGGATCCGTTCGTGCCATTCGGGTGGGACCTGCAGGCCCAGCATGGTCCCCAGATATGGCGCGATCTCGGCCTCCTCAGCCGGTGAGAGCCCGGCGACCGTCCTTCTCAGCTTGGCCCACAACACGGTCTCCGTGTCTTGCTCGGTGATGTCAGCGGAGCGCTTCAGGATCTCAAGAAATGGCCAATAACTGATGGCCTGACGAGCCACGACGGGATGGCCGGCCAACCAGAGCACGTTTCGCTCGGCGACGCGCCGCCGTACTTCCGTCACCAGCCGGGACTTGCCGATACCCGGATCGCCAATGACGCCAATGATGCCGCCGCGGCCGGCCTCGAGGCGGTCGATGCAACCCAGGAATGCCTCGATCTCAGCATCGCGGCCGACCAGGGGCGAACCGAACCCTTCCAGCCCCGCATGCCGCGGCAGCGGCAGCGGCCTCTGTTCAAGGCATTCGTAGGTGGTCACTGCATCCGGGAAACCTTTGACCTGTAGCAGCGGGCCTGGCCGGTACGTGAAGGCCCGCCGCGTCGCCTCGTAGGTGGACTCACCGACGAGGATTTGTCCGGGTTGCCCATGCTGCTGCAGTCGTGCGGCCAGGTTCACGGAGTCACCGGTCACCAGGAAGTCGCCTTTCTCAATGGCCCTGGGATCGGCCACGACCTGACCCGTGGCTATCCCAATGCGGATCCTCGGCAGCCTGCCAGCGTCCGCCTCCGGGCGCACGCGCGTCCGGATCGCCAGTGCGGCCCGCACGGCGCGCATCGGATCGTCCTCGTGGATTGCCGGCAGGCCGAAGACAGCCAATACCGCGTCACCGATGAACTTTTCGACAGTGCCGGCGCAGGCTTCGATCTCCTCGCGCGCAAGATGGTAGAACCGCTCCAGTTGCTCGCGAGCGGCTTCCGCGCCAAACACTCTGGAAAGATCTGTTGAGGCCTCGACGTCGGCGAAGAGCACAGTGACGAGTTTGCGCTCCTCTGACTGCGAGCGCACCCGGAGGGCAGCACCGCAGCGCCCGCAAAAGTCTGCTCCCGCCGGATTCTCGAGGCCGCAGGCCGCACAGCGCATTATCGCGACACCCGACCCGCGCCCTTTGACGGGGTGGGGGGGGATTCCTCTACCGCGTACCGATGGAACGGGGTTTTGGGCAGATGACCATGTAGTATGAATGAATGGGGCGACGGATGCAAAGCTGTAGTCTGAGTGCTAGGCGCGCCGTGCTCGTGGCCGTCGTGGCAGGGAGCTTGGTGCTCGGGGCGCTCGGCACCCGGGTGGCCCAACCGGCTCCGGCGGCAGCGCCTGCGCCGACGTCGGGTGGGACGCTCACCATCGCGTTCGTGCCGCTCGCCACGCACATCGACGTCAGCTCGTCCAACATTGGGAGCATCGGGGAGCTCGCGCACTACTTCTACGAGACGCTCTACGATCGCGACGGAAACGGACAGGTGAAGGGCCTCCTGGTCAGGGAGGATCAGGTCTCGGCCGACGGTCTGACGTGGACCTGGAAACTTCAACCCAACGTGCGATTCCATGATGGCACTCCGTTCAACGCGGCCGCCGTCAAGTGGAACTTCGACCGCAAGTTCCAGAAGCGCCTGAACCTCTTCGATCTGCTACCGTTCAAGAACGTGGACGTCGTCGACGACCTCACGGTCAGGGTCACGCTGAACCGCCCGGCGCCAAACCTCCGATCGATCCTCGTGACGAAGACGTTCTCGATATACAGTCCCGCCTTCGCACAGCAGGTGGGCGACGACGGCTTGAAGTCTCAGGCGTCGGGGACCGGGCCATTCATGGTGGTCGATTTCCGGCCGAACGAAATCTTGCGGCTGAGAAGGAATCCCAACTACTGGCAGAAGGGCTTGCCGTACCTTGACGAGATCGTGTTCCGTGTCGTTCCCGACGCCAGTGCACGGGCTACGATGCTCGAGGCCGGTGACGCCGACGTGGCGCTGGCCCTCTCCGTCCCTGACCTGCAGCGGCTGAAAGCCAAACGGGGTCTCAAAGTTCAGGAGGCGCTGGGGTCACAACAGTACTACATCACGATCAACAACCGCAGGCCGCCGCTGAACGACGTCCGGGTCCGCCAGGCGCTGAACCATGCGGTGGACAAGCAGGGCATCATCAAGAGCGTGTTTCTGGGCAACGCCAAGCCCGCGACGGCCTTCTATGTCAATCCGACCGTTGATGGGTACGCGTACGCGGGAACGTACGACTACGACCCCGACAAGGCCAGGAGACTGTTGGATGAAGCCGGCCTCCCGGTGGGCCCAGGCGGTGTTCGCGTACACGACGGCCGACCGTTGAGCCTCGAATTTGTGACGCGTAAGGGCGCAACCCAGGGCGACTTCGAGATGGCCGAGTTGGTGCAGGGGATGCTGAAGGCTGTCGGTGTCGACGTCCGGCTGACCGTGCGCGACTCCGCGACGTTCATCTCCCGCACCTGGCTCCCGCCGGAGCGCGCCACCTACGACCTGGTCAATTTGGCCTTTGGGACGTTTACGGGAGACGCCGAGTACGTTCTGCGCACGGCCTATCACAGCACGGCCGTTGCGCCGAGGTTCTTCAACTGGGCCTTCTACAGCAACCCCATCGTGGATTCGCTGATCGACGAATCGATCAAGGCCACCACCAATCCTGGGCGCAACAGAATTTACTATTCGCAGATCATCAGACAAGTCTTCCATGATGCCCCGGCCATTCTCCTCATCGACATCACTCAGCAGGTCGCGATGAAAGACACGATCCACGGCGTGTATCTCGAAAGCGCGGCCAACAACTGGCCCGCCAAGTACGCGTGGAAGGAGAAGCGCTAGATCTCGATGGGAACCTTTGAGACGGTAAGCCGGTACTTCCCGCCGGCGGTCTCTTCCAGGCTCTCACAGAACTGTATACCGAAGGCGAGCCGACCCTCCAGGGAGGCATGAATCGCCTCACGCAGTGCCGGGACGTCATCGTCGGTGAACTCGGGACCTTTGACAACCTGGACGAGCACGTCGCGTCGCGTCTCCTGGTAGAACCGGATCCCCTCAATCTTGCTGCGCCAGCGTGGTGTCCCCACGAACGAGCCCGAGAGATGAAGGTAGCCGTGGGGTGTGGCTAGGAGGTCTTTCTGCCGCCCTCCGATGATCTGGCAGGTTGGCAGGCCGCGCCCGCACGGACACGGTTCCCCATCGAGGCGCCCCACATCACCGATGGCGTATCGGATGAACGGGAACGCGCGATTCCAAAGGCCCGTGACGACGATCTCGCCGGTTGCGCCGGGCGGCTGCCGCCGGCCGTCCTTGAGAATCTCCACGTATCCCATTTCCGGTGCAAGGTGCAACCGCCCTCGTTCGCACTCTCCGGCGAACATCACGTACTCCCAGTTGCCGTACATCTCGACCAGCGGCACGCCAAACGCTTCCTGCACGATCTGCCGCTGGTCAGGAAAGATACGCTCTCCCATCGCCACCACAACCTTGGGACGAAGACGGTGCGTCTGCTCACGCAGCACGTATCGGGCAACATAGGTCAGCAAGGTTGGGGAACCGCAGCGGATGACCTCCGGTTGAAACTGCGCAAGGTGTTCAATGGCCACGTGGAGGCTCCGTGGGTCCAGGCTGCGTAGTCTGAGGTGGAGGCTGCGCGACCCGAGCGCGTACCGCGCCGGTGTATCCGCATCGCCTCCCGCGCGCCCGAGGGAGGCAATTTGGGCGAATCGGTGATGAAACCGGGCGCCCCGCCAGCGCATGAACCTCCACTGGACGGCGCTCCCGATACTTATGGTATCCAGGTCATGGAGGAATTCCAACCGCGCCCCGCTCGTCCCGCTCGTCGCTGCCGGTTGCGGCCGGAAATGATCAGCGTTATCCGCCTTGATCTCTGAGAAGTAGTCTCTGACGTCATTGCGGGTAAGCGGCGGAAGCGATTCGAGGTCGTCGACAGTCTGGAGGCGCTCAGGTGTGAGACCCGCCGCATCCAGGCGTCTGCGGTAGAAGACCGAGTGCTTATACGCGTGTCTGATCAGGCGGCGGAGCTGTTCATTCTGCAGGGCGCGCAGGCGCGCGGGAGGAGCCCACTGGGTGCGCTCGAGCCAGGCCAGACGCCAGGGGACCTTCAGGCCGTTGGCGCGCATGATGGACAGGAGCGGCCCGATCGGCGAACCCAGCAAGGCGTTCTTTACACGCGCATGCACAGGCGTAGCCTCAGTCGTAATACTCCGGAGCCTTCCGCAGCGTTGCCCACTGCACCGGATCGTGCCCATAGATGAGCAGCGCGCGTTCCTGCCGGGCCAACTCCACCAGCCGCCTGGCGCTCGCCCGGGCCCGATCCGGGTCCGTGTATCGCCCCCAGTTGTCCGCGTCGACGTTCTCCTTCATATAGATCGCATCGATCGCCAGGATCACCGGACCGGTCCGGGGTAACCTGACGAGCACCGACATGTGCCCCGGCGTGTGCCCCGACGTTTCCAACAGGCGCACCCCCGGCGCGATATCCACGTCGCCGTCGACCATCTCGTAGCGCAGGTGTGGCAGGTCGAAGAGATTCCGCGTTGGGGCGTTCGTCGCGATGGCCTGCTCGTAGCACTCGCGCTGCACCAGGATCCTCGAGTGCCCAAAGTCGGTGTGATTACCCGCGTGGTCGAAGTGGAAGTGCGTGCTGATCAGAATGTGGATGTCCCCGGCGCCCAGACCCAGTGCGCCCAACTGGTGTGCGATGTCGTCCTCGGGGCGCATGATGATCTTGAGCGCTTCGGCGAACGGCTGTCCCCGGTGGGTCGCGAGCGGGTCGGCGATGTGCTTGCGGTGTATCCCCGTATCGATCAGGATGTTGGTGCCGTCATCCGTCTGGATCAAGTACGAGACGATCGGGATGAAGATGCGGACGCCCTCGCCGGAGCCTGGGGTGAGCACGGCTCCCTTGTCAACGTCGCACCGGCCCAGATCGATGATGTACAGTCGCATCGGGACCCTCCGAGAAATTAGCGCCTGCCACGGAGGGCGGGATCGAGCGCTTCCGTGACACCGTCGCCGACGAAGTTGACGGCCAGGATGATCAGGACGATGGCCATCCCAGGCGCCGTACTCAGCCACCAGGCGACATTGAGATATTCACGCCCGGCATTAAGATCGACGCCCCACTCGGGGGTTGGCGGCCGCACCCCGAACCCGAGAAAGTTCAACGTCGAGCCCGCAATGATCGCCCACCCCAGGGCCGTGGTCGACAGCACGGCGACCTGCGCCCAGACGTTGGGCATCATGTGCCGCATCAGCACGCGGATCGGCCGGCACCCGATCGCCCACGCCGCGTGGACGTAGTCCCGCTGCCGGACCGAGAGCATGGCCCCTCTGACCAGACGGGTGTACACGGGGATCAGCGAGATCCCCACGGCAATCATCACGTTCACCAATCCCGTGCCCAGGATCGTAATGATCACCAGGGCCAGCAAGATGCCGGGGAACGCCATGAGGATCTCCATGACGCGCATGATGGCGTTGTCGAGCCGGCCGCCGGCGTATCCCGCGGTCGCGCCGAGTACCACCCCGGCTAAGCCCGCCAGGCCGATGGCAATGAAGGCCGCCAGGAAGGTGGGGCGGGCCCCTACAAGGATCCGGCTGAAGATGTCACGACCGAACTGGTCGGTACCAAACCAGTGCGCGGCGCCCGGCGGCCGGAGACGATCCGAGACGCGCACCCGCACCGGGTTGTACGGGGAAAGTTCGGGTCCAATGGCGGCGAGGAGAAGCACGACAGCCAGGACGACCAGCCCGCCGGCGGCGAGCCGGTTCCGAAAGAATTGCCTGGCCACCTGGCGCGCGGCACCGACGCGTATCGCCCCGGACGTCCCGGGGGATCCTCGCGACGTTCGGACCTCCCCGTCCACAACCGTTTCACGCATAGTGGATCCGAGGATCCAGCGCGGCGTAGGCAACATCCACGCACAGGTTGACCAGTACGTAGATCACCGCGACGAACAGCACCACTCCCTGGAGCATGGGGAAGTCCTTCGCCAGAATGGCCCGGACGGCCAGCGCGCCGATGCCCTGCCGTCCGAAGATCGTCTCGACGACCACGGCTCCGCTGAGCAGGTTCCCGATCTGCAGACCCAGGAGCGTCACCACCGGGATCAGCGCGTTCTTCAGGGCATGGCGGACGATCACCAGACGGGGCCGCAGCCCCTTGGCGTGGGCGGTGACGACATACGGCTGGGTCAACACCTCGATCAGGTTCGTTCGGCATAGGCGGGTGATGATGGCGGAGAAACCCCATCCCAGGCTCACCGCTGGGAGGACGAGCCCGCGCAACCCAGCCGCGCTGATCGCAGGCAGCCAGCCGAGGTGCACCGCGAAGACGAGGATCAGCAGCACCGAGAGCCAGAAGTTAGGCAACGCGACGCCCAGGACCGAGAAGCCGGTGCTCAGAGCATCCACCCAGGTGTACCGGTACACCGCGCCCAGGATACCGGCCGTCAGTCCAATACCGGCCGAGACGACCATGGTGACCAGCGCCAGGGACGCCGTCGCGGGGAACTGGATGGCGATCTCGCTGGCGACATTCCGCTGCGTGATGAACGAGATGCCGAGGTCGGCATGCAGCAGCCGCCAGATGAAGTCCCCATACTGCACGAGCAGGGGCCGCTCCAGACCCAGGTCGTGGCGCAGCGCCTGGATCTGCGCCGGGGTGGCATTAGACCCAAAAAGCATGATCTGCGCCGGGTCCCCGGGGAGCAGGTGCAGGATGAGGAACACGATCGCCGTGATCCCAAAGAGCACCGGCAGGCTGCTGGCGAGCCGCCGGGCGATGAACTGGGCCACCGCGCGCTCCCGCTCTGCCCGATCCCCCCGGCTATGAGCGCAGCGTCACATCGTAGAAGATCGGGAAACCGTTCACCGTGAAGCGCAGGGCCTGGACCTTATTGCTCGCGGGGAAAATGGCCCGCTGCTGGTAGATCGGAATCACCACGGCCGCTTCCATGACCGCCTTCACGGCCTGCCGGAAGAACGGAATGCGCTTGGCGGGGTCGGCCGTGGCGTTACCCTTTTCCACCAGTTCGTCCACCTGGGCATTGCAGTGGTGCATCCAATTGAACCCGCCGGTAACCTGATCACACGTGTAGAGGGCCCGCATGTGATACGGATCGACCGCGTAAAAGAAGAAGTCTGCCAGGTTGTGTTCGCCCTTGTTATAGGTTTCCGCCACCGTGGGGAACGACTGCGCGGAGATGTCCGTCTGGATGCCGACCTCCTGCCATTGCGCCTGGAGCAGCTGCGAGATCTGGTCGAAGCCGAAGTTGGCGAT
>JBGPNN010000110.1:0-10853 GCA_041487495.1 bacterium | reverse complement strand
TTCCCGGTACCGCCCAGCAGCCGCGTTCCGGTGGCACGTTGAACTACGTGGTGACCGCGTTGCCGCCCTCGTTTGACGCGCACCGCGAGACCACGTTCGCGACCCTGCATCCGATCAAACCGCACTACAACCTGCTGGTGAAATTCGACACACACAACTACCCGAAGGTCGTCCCGGACCTCGCGGAATCGTGGACGACCTCGACGGACGGGATGACGTGGACCTTCAAGATCCGGCAGGGCGTGAAGTTCCACGACGGCTCGGTGCTGACGTCCCGCGACATCAAAGCCTCGTTCGATCGGATCGTCTTCCCACCCGAAGGCGTGATCAGCATCCGTCAGGCGATGTATCAGGGTGTGAAGAGTATCGAGGCGCCCGATCCGCAGACAGTCGTCTTCCGTCTCAAGTGGGCCGTCCCCAGTTTCCTTGACAAGCTGGCGTCGCCGTTCAACTGGATGTACAAGGCCGACCTCCTCGCGCGCGACCAACACTGGTATGAGCGCAACGTGATGGGGACCGGGCCCTTCAAGTTTGTCGAGTACGTGCGTGGCTCCCGGTGGGTGGGCCGCAAGCATGAGGACTACTTCGAGAAGGGGAAGCCCTACCTCGACGGCTATGTGGCGCTGTTCATCAGTAGCCGATCGGCGATGATGGCCGCCCTGCGCAGCGGGCAGGCGCTGATCGAGTTTCGCGGCGTGTCACCCGCAGAGCGCGATGATCTGAAGGCCGCGCTGGGTGACCGGATCCAGGTGCAGGAAGGACCCTGGCAGTGCAATCTGATCGTCGCCTTCAATACGAAGAAGAAGCCGTTCGACGACGTACGCGTGCGGCGGGCGCTGACCCTGGCGGTCGACCGCTGGGCCGGCAGTCGCGCGCTTTCGCAGATCGCGTTTGTCGGACCGGTCGGCGGCGTGATGAGACCGAAATCCGAGTTTGCGCTGCCGGATGGCGACCTGATGAGGCTGGCCGGCTACGGCCGCGACATTCAGCAAGCGCGAGGTGAAGCGCGCAGGCTGCTGCGTGAGGCTGGCGTGCCGGAGAACTTCGGGTTCACGTTGACGAATCGAGACGTGTCGATGCCCTACGAGTCCGTCGGTGTCTATCTCGTGGATCAGTGGCGGCAGATCGGGTTGAACGTCCAGCACGTTCAGTCTGAGACGGCCAAGTACCTGGCCGACCTACGCGCGGGCACCTACGACGCCGCGGTCGACTTCGCCTGTGACTTTACCGACGATCCCGATGTCCAGCTGTCAAAGTTCCTCTCCGCAGACGTCAGCCCGGTAAACTACGGGAACTACATCGACCGGCAGCTCGACCTGATGTACTTCCAGCAGAGCCGCACGACCGACAAGGCGACGCGCGCACAGGTTGTCCACCAGTTCGAGAAGCGGCTGCTCGACCAGCAGGTCTATGTCATGTACGTCCTGTGGTGGCAGCGAATTGTCCCGCACTGGAGACGCGTCCAGGGGTACAAGGTGACCACGAACCACTACGTCGAGCCGGACATGGCGGAGTACTGGCTCTCGGAATAGGGAGCAGCCGCGGGGCGCTGCGATGAACCGCTACGTCCTTGCCCGGTTCCTGCTCATGCTTCCCACGCTCCTGGCTGTGGCGATATTGATCTTTCTGCTCGTCCGCGTCGTGCCGGGCGATATCGTGGCGGTGCGGCTGGTGCTGGGCGGCTCCTACGTCACGCCGAGGGTCATCGAAGCCGAACGCGCCCGGCTGGGGCTGAACAAACCGTTGTGGAACCAGTTCACCGATTGGATGGTGGGGCTGGCCCGGCTGGACCTGGGAACGTCGATGTGGTCGGGGGAGCCGGTGGCGCGCGAGATCGGCCTGCGCCTGCAGCTGAGCCTGCAACTGGCGGTGATGGCCACGCTGATCGCGACGGCGGTGGCGGTCCCGCTTGGGACCCTCGCGGCCGTCAACCGTGGCCGCTGGGTGGACCATGTGGTGCAGGTGCTCAGTGTGGCGGGCCTGGCGGTCCCGTCGTTTTGGTTGGGCATCCTGATGATCCTGTTCCTGCTGTCGGTCTTCCAGTACCTGCCTCCGCTCACGTTCACGCCGCTGTGGGTCGACCCCAAGTTGAACCTGGCGCAACTGATCTGGCCGGCGCTGGCGGTCGGGTATCGGTACTCCGCCGTCGCGACGCGGATGACGCGCTCGGCCCTGCTGGAAGTGCTGCGCGAGGATTACGTGCGGACAGCCTGGGCCAAGGGGTTGGCCCACAATGTGATCCTCCGCAAGCACGCCCTGCGCAACGCCCTCATGCCGGTGGTCACGGTGATCGGGCTGGAATTTGCGTTTCTCATCGGCGGGCTGGTGGTCACCGAGCAGGTCTTCAACCTCAACGGCATCGGCAAGCTCATCGTGGATGCGATCAGCCAGCGCGACTACACGCTGATCCAGGGGCTGATGCTGCTGGTGGCGGCCGGTTACATCCTGGTCAACTTCATGGTCGATGTCATGTACGCATGGATCGATCCCCGTGTCGCTTACCAGTAGCCCCGCGCCCACGATCGTGGCTGTCCCCCAGCGACGGTGGCGCCGGCATCCGGTGGGGGGCTTTCTCCACCGGTATCCGGTAGGAGCCGTGGGTGGGGCCATCGTCGTCGCCCTGCTGCTGGTGGCGCTTTTCGCGCAGTGGGTGGCTCCCGCAGATCCATTGGTGGTGGACTTCGGCGCGATGTTCCGCCCGCCCGGGCGTGCCCACTGGTTTGGCACCGACGCATTCGGCCGGGATGTGCTCAGCCGGATCATCTACGGGGCCCGGACAGCGTTGATCGTGGGTTTTGGGTCCTCGGTAACCGGGGCGACGATTGGCGCGGTCGTGGGCGTGGCGAGCGCGTACTTCGGCGGGCTCACGGACCTGGTTGTGCAGCGTATGGTCGACGTGCTGATCTCGTTTCCCATCATCATTCTCGCTCTGGCCATCGTGGCGATCATCGGCGCCGGCGCGGAGAAGCTCATCGTGGCCATCGCGCTATCGTTCCTGCCCCGCGCCGAGCGCGTCGTCCGCAGCAGCGCGCTGACCGTCCGGGAGATGGTCTATATCGACGCGGCCAGGGCGCTCGGCGGCTCGCATGCCAGGATCATCTTCAGGCACATGGCACCCAACGTGACGGCGTCGTATCTGATCATGCTGACCACGTTCCTGGGACAGGCCATTCTCCTGGAGGCGTCGCTGTCGTTCCTCGGGCTGGGCGTCTCCGAGCCGACCCCGGCCTGGGGCCTCATGCTCCGGGGCGCGGCCGTGGATTTTGTCCAGAAGGCACCGTGGATGGCGATCTTTCCAGGGCTGGCCATCAGCGTGACGGTGCTGGCGTTCAACGTCCTGGGCGACGCGCTGCGTGACGCGCTGGATCCGAAACTCAGGACGTGACGCACCCGGTCAACGACGGTCACGACGCGTCGATCAGCGCGGGGAGCCCGGCGAGATCCCGAAGTTCGTGCGCGGGGGCCAGGCGGTCGTCAACCACCTTGTCACGCGCGCGGTTGATCCACACCGTCCTGATCCCCGCGGCGGTGGCGCCCATCGCATCGGTCGGCGACCCGGCCACGTGGAGGAGTTCTTCCGCTCGCACCTCGAGGGATTCGAGCGCCTTGTGATAGATTGACGGGTGCGGTTTGAACTTTCCACCTTCTGTCGAGATGACGGCGTCGAACGGCACGGGCAGCGTGGCGAGCAGCGCGCGGAGCATCCCCTCGTCACCGTTCGACAGCGTCGCGAGCGTGAGTGGACGGCGCCGGAGCTCTCGCAATGTGTCGCCGGCTTCCGGCCACGGCGGCAGGCGCTCCCACGCGCGGACCAGAGGCACCATCTCTGGGGATGTCAACGCCGGTTCGAGGCCCCGCAAGGCGTACCGCGCGGAGGCCTCGATCGCACGCCGATTCAGCGCCGCCTCGCGGTCGAGGGCGTTCGACACCAGCAGGTACTCCATGTGCTTCTGCCGCCACAGGCGCGCCACCGCGCGGGGATCGTCAGTGAGGCGGCGGTGCGCGAACAGGTCCGCGACGACCCCGGTCAGACCGGTGATAATGTCGAACAATGCGGAATAAACGTCCAGGGTGATTGCCCGGAGTGGCATTGACGCCATTGTTTCCCTGCGGCGAGGGGCGGTCCTGCCTCGGTGCTCCAACGGGCAGCGGAGCCGGCGCGGCCGCGTCGAACCATTTCACCGGTCAACCACATTTCACGAGGAGGAACGGATGAAGGTCGAAGCCAAACTCGCCGAACTCGGACTGGAACTTCCCAGTCCGCCACCGCCTATCGCGAACTACGTGCGCGCCGTTCGCGTGGGCAACCTGCTCTTTGTGTCCGGGCATGGTCCTTCGCGCGACGGCAAATACCTGTTTGTCGGCAAGGTCGGCAAGGATCTGACGGTGGAGGACGGGTACAACGCCGCGCAGCTCGTGTGTCTCAACTGCCTGGCCTCCGTGAGGGAAGCGCTCGGGGACCTCGACCGCGTGAAACGGGTCGTGAAACTCCTGGGGATGGTGAACAGCGCTCCGGACTTCGGCCAGCAGCCCGAGGTGATCAACGGCGCCTCAGATCTCCTCGTGCAGCTCTATGGGGACGCCGGCCGTCACGCGCGCTCGGCGGTGGGGATGGGGGCACTGCCGAGGGGTATCGCGGTGGAGATCGAGATGATCCTCGAAGTGGCGTAAGCAAGCCGCGCTCAGCCCATGTACAAACCGCCGTTCACGTGAATCGTCTCGCCGACGATGAAGCTGGCGGCGTCCGTGGCGAGGAACGCCACCACGTCGCCGATCTCCTCGGGCCGCCCGATGCGACCCAGGGGGATCCCCTGCCGCAGCAGGTCGAGTTGCTCGGGACTGGTGAGCGTTCGCTGGAACTCCGTGTCGATCGTCCCCGGTGATACGGCGAGGACACGCACACCCTGGGGGGCGAGCACCCGAGCTAACGCGCGTGTCAGGGTCAGCAGCGCGCCTTTCGCCGACGAGTACGCGAACACGGTATCCGTGCCGCCGAGATTCGCCGCCGTGGAGAGGATGTTGATCACCACGCCCCTGCCCCGCTGAACCATTGCCGGGACAAGATGCTGAGAGAGGTAGAGCGAGGCGCGGTAGTTCAGGTTGAAGACGTGATCCAGGAACGCGGCGTCCAGGGCCGTCCAATGCACCCGGCGGATCGGCGTGCCGGCGTTGTTCACCACGATGTCGATCGGGGCGAAGGCGCTCGATTCTTCTGCAACACGCCTGACATCAGCGGCCACCGCGAAGTCACCCCGGACGACGCGGTGCCGCCGGCCAAGTGCTCCAACCTCCGCGGCTAGCGCGTGCGCGCCGGCCGCGTTTTTATGATAGTGGATGACGACGGCGGCGCCACGGCGCACCAGCGCCCGGACAATCGCCGTGCCGATATCGCTTGTGGCCCCCGTGACCAGAGCGGTGCGCCCTTCCAGTTCCATCGCCTTACTCGCGCACGTCCATCCCCAACTCGCTCATGACCTCGCGCTCCGACCGCGCGAACAGCGTGGCCTTGAACGCCTGTTCCATACTTTCGAACTGCTTGTACCCGCCGGCCTGTTCCGCGCTCCACTCTGGGGCGAACTTCCCCGACTGGATGTACGTGAGCACGTCCCGCATCGTCTTGCGCAGCTCCGGCGACGAGAAGCGGGGCAGCCGGCTCTTGGTGCCATAGCGGCTGGTCGGCGAGTGGAACCCCGTCTGTCCCACCCAGCCGTGTTTGGCCGCTTCGTGCAGCACGTCACCCATTTCCCCTGACAGGTACAGTTCCAGCACCGCCGCCACTTTCGGATACCCAGCCTCGACCGCTACTTCGACGGCCGTCGTCAGCGCCAGGGAGAGGGCCGGGACCAACGCCTGCTCGGTGAAGAGGTCCAGTTCGGTCTCATCTTTGAAGCTGACCTGCAGCGCAAAATACTTTAGCGACCCGATCGCCTTGGCGAGTGCCAGCGTAACCGGCCAGGCCTGGCCGTCGGCCTCCTGGTGCACATCGACGAAGGTGAGGAAGCCGTTGCCCTGGCGGTAGTGCTCGCGCACGGCGACACCGACGGTCCGCGGCGCCACCATGACGACGTTGATGTCGGCGGGGAACGTCACTTGATTGAAGCACACGCAATAACCCGACGCGAAGACCAGGGTGTTGCCTTTGGTCAACGCCGGTCGGATGGAGGCATTGTAAATCGCCGGCGTCACCTCGTCCGGGAGGAGGCACATGACGATGTCGCCCCGCGCGGCCGCGTCCCCGATCGTGTACAGGTCGAATCCGTCCCGCCTGGCGTTGGCGGCGTACTCGTCGTCGGCATTGCCGACGACGACCCGCATGCCGCTGTCTCGCAAGTTCAAGGCCTGGGCGCGGCCCTGGTTCCCGTATCCGAGCACGGCAATGGTCTTCCCCCGCAGCGGGTCGAGGGTGGCATCATGTTCCCGAAAGATACGCGTCATCGGCTGGTCCCTTCTCGGCTGAGCCTGGCAGGATGTCGTGCGCTCGCATTCAGTTCTCTGCACCAGGAGGATATCCTGTGGGCTCCGCGTAGCACCCTTCCACTGATGAAGGCGTTTCTCGTGCGACGCGCGCTCGCCACGTTGGCCGCGGCCGTGGCACTGTCCATGCTTATTTTCTTGCTCATCAGGTTGGTGCCCGGCGACGCCGTCACGATGTGGATCGGACAGGAAGGCAGCATGACGCCAGAAGTCCGGACGACGCTGCGTAAGATGTTTGGTCTGACCGACCCCATCCCCGTACAGTATCTGCACTGGCTGCGAGACGTCGTGGCGGGCGATCTCGGGTACTCATTCCGCTCGCGGCTTCCGGTCACGCTGCTCATGGGGCGCGCGCTTCCCATCACCCTCGAGCTGGCCGCCGTGGCGATGCTGTTGGCCATCGTCATGGCCCTGCCCCTGGGTATCATGTCCGCGGTGAGGCGCAATACACCCACGGACGTCTTCGCGCGGCTCGTGGGGCTGCTGGGTCTGTCGATGCCCAGTTTTTGGCTCGCGGTGCTGTTGATCTTGGTCAGCGCGTCCTACTTCAAGTGGTTGCCGGCGCTCATCTACGTCAGCGTGCTGAAGAACCCGGTCGAGAACCTGAAACAGATGCTGATGCCATCGGTGTCCCTGGCGCTGCCGCTCATGGCGATCTTGATGCGGATGACGCGGTCGACGATGCTCGAGGTGCTGAACCAGGACTATGTCCGGACCGCGCGGGCCAAGGGTGTCACAGACCGCTCGATGCTGTGGCGCCACGCGTTGAAGAACGCGTTCATTCCGATCGTGACCGTGATGGGCATTCAGCTGGGGCGGCTCCTTGGCGGCGCGGTGATCGTCGAGCAGATCTTCGGGGTGCCCGGCGTGGGGACCGCCCTGGTGGCGGCCATCGCCGAGCGTGACTACCCGGTGATCCAGGGGACCGTGCTGATGATGGGGCTGTTGTTCATCCTGGTGCAACTCTTTGTCGATCTCTGCTACGGGTACATCGACCCCAGGATCCGGTACGGATGAGGCGGCCTCTGCCGCGGCTCCTGCGGCGACATCTGATCGGCGCGTGCGGGATCATCGTCGTCGCCGCGCTCGTGGCGGTCGCCATCTTCGCCGATCGGTTGAGTCCATTCGACCCGAACGCCCAGATCGGCAAGAGGCTCAGTCCCCCCGAGGCGAGGTACCCGTTGGGACTCGATCAGTTGGGGCGCGACGTCTTGAGCCGCCTCATCTTCGGCGCACGCGTGTCTCTGCTCGTGAGCGTCGTCTCGATCGGCCTCTCCCTGCTCGCCGGGGTGGGCCTCGGACTCGCGGCCGGCTACTACGGCGGGACGGTCGACACGTTGATCATGCGTGCGATGGACTTGATGTTCACGCTGCCCTCGTTCGTGTTGGCGATTGTCCTGGCGGGCCTGCTGGGACCCAGCCTCACCAACGTGATCATCGCCGTCGCCCTGGTCACGACACCGACGATCGCCAGGGTGACGCGAGCGCCGGTCCTGGCCGTGCGGGAGACGGAGTATGTGGCCAGCGCCAGGGTGGCCGGCGCCGGGGACCGGCGGATCATGCTGCGTCACGTGCTCCCGAATGTCGTCGCGCCTATTATCGTCCAGGCGACCGTCAGCATCGCCGACGCGATCCTGATCGAGGCAGGGTTGAGCTTCCTCGGTCTCGGGGTCCAGCCGCCGCACACGTCCTGGGGCAACATGTTGGGAACGGGACGGAACTTCTTGGAACTCGCCAACGGCCTGTCGATCTTTCCCGGGGCCGCCATCATGCTGGCCGTACTGGGGTTCAACTTTGCGGGCGACGGCCTGCGGGACGCGCTCGATCCACGGCTGCGTGGTGTCTAGAAGGGACGGGTACGGCAGGACCGAATCTGCAGTGCAGAGGACGTTGCTTGCCTGAGAAGGGGAGGGGACGCGATGAGGGGGCCCGGGAACAAAGACGAGAGAGGCGACGGGGCGCGGCGCGGTGTGACCCGGCGCGATCTGCTGAGAGCGGCAGGTGCGGCGGGTCTGATGGGTCTGACCGGGGTGCGACCGGGTCTTGCGCTGGCGGGGCCGGCCTCGATCGTCAGACGCGGAGGCACCCTGAACTGGGCCGAGGTGAACGACCCGATCAGTTTCGACCCGCACAACCGGGTCAACGCCTCTGCCACTGTCCTCCAGCGCATGGTCTACCAGTGCTTCACGCGCCAGAACCCGCGGACCATGGCGGTCGAGCCCGCGCTCGCGACCAAGTGGGAGTATACAAAGCCGACCGAGTTGGTGTGGACGCTGCGCCAGAACGTCGCGTTTCACAACGGCCAGCCCTTCACCGCCGAGGACGCCAAGTGGAACGTCGATCGCGCGCTGGATCCCAAGACGGGCAACCCGTTCGGCGTCTGGTATGACGCGGTCGACAAGACCGAGGTCGTCAGCCGGTATGTCGTCAAGATGACGCTCAAGCGGCCTGACCCGGTGCTGCCGGGCAAGTTCGGGGCCATGCGGGTCATCGGATTCGCGCCGGCTGGGTCCGATCCACGCGCCCTGGCGTCGAATCCGATCGGCACCGGGCCGTACAAGCTGGCGGAATGGGCGCCGAACGATCATGCAATCTTTACCCGCAATGAGCGATACTGGGAGCGGGGCATCCCCTACATCGACACGCTCAGCGTCAAGTTTGTCACGCAGGAAGACACGCGGATCGCCGGTCTGCGCGCGGGGGCCATCGACTTCTCTATCATCAGCGCGGATGGGGCGAAGCGGCTGGCGGGCAGCCCGAATTTGAAGTTCATCAAAGGCGTGCACGGCGTCTTCACCGTGATCAAGATGCACCAGCGTTTTGCGCCGTTCCGAGACAAGCGCGTGCGCAAGGCGATGGATATGTCCATCGACAAGAAAGAGATCATCGAAAAGGCGCTCGGCGGCTCCGGCGTCGTCATCGGCCCCATCGTGTACGGCTGGGAGGACTACGGCATCGCTCCAGACCAGTTGCCGTACAAGGTCGACCTCGACCAGGCCCGGAAGCTGATGGCCGAGGCCGGATACGCCAACGGGTTTGAAGTCACCGCGGTCAGCCTGCCCGAGGGGCATCCCGCGGCATTCTATCCGAGCATCGCGACGGCCGCCGACCACTGGAAGCGCATCGGCATCACCGTGAGGATCCAGCAGCTCGAGCTCGGCGCCTGGCTGCAGCGGAACAACACGCTCGATTACGACATGCTGATCGGCAACCGTGGGTTCCGTGGCGACCCCATCGACGTGCTCTTTCCGCACTACCATCCCAAGGGCAGCGACAACCCCCTCGGATACTCCAATTCTCAGGTGGCGCGCTGGATCGAGCAAGCCGCGGTCGAACCCGACCGCCTTAAGCGCCGCGACCTGTATCTGAAGATCCAGACGAAGGTCCTCGACGACGTGCCCTGGATCTTCTTGTGGGCGCCGATCGAGAACTACGCCATGCAGCGAAACGTCATGGGATACGATCACGTGCCGTTCGACAGCTTCAAGGACCTCATGTGGACGACCTGGCTGGACCGGTAGGACGGGGTGGGAGCGGCTGACCTGCGGGTGCACGTCGCCAGCCGTTTGTCCGAGGAACTTTTGAACCGGATCCGGGGCGTCTCCCCTCGGGTCCGCATGACGTATCATCCACACTCGCCGTACGAACGGTCCGTCAGCATCGAGGCGCTGCTGGCGGACGTCGAGGTGCTGCTCTCACACCACGCGTTCTTTGACCTGGAGGCCGCGCCGAAGCTCCGCTGGCTGCAACTCCCGGGTGATGGGGTCGATCACCTTCGCGATGCCCCGATCATGAAGAGCGGCGTCGTGATCACCAATGCGCGCGTCTTCGGTACTCCCATCGCGGAGTACGTCTTCGCCTCGATCCTCGCGTACTGGCGGCGGTTCCCCCAGATGTGGGAACGCTTTCAGCGAGGACGGGTCTGGCCGCGCGATCAGTGGCAGGAATACGCGGGGGATGAGCTCGCCGGCAAGACGATGGCCATCATCGGATATGGCGCGATCGGGCGGAAGCTGGCCCGCGTGGCTCACGGGTTCGACATGACGGTCATCGGCACGCGCCGCAGCGTCACCTCCCTCGTCCACGAAGATGGGGTGAACGTGTATCCGGCGAACCACCTGCGGGCGGTGTTGGCCCGCGCGGACGTGGTCGTAGTGTGTCTGCCACTGACCGACGAGACAGAAGGGATCATAGGTGAGGCGGAACTGAGGGCGATGAAGCCCGATGCCTATTTGGTCAACATAGGACGCGGAAAGGTTATCGAAGAGCAAGCCCTGTTGAGAGCATTGAACAGTAACTCGATCGGCGGCGCGGGACTGGACGTGCACGCGCAGACGCCGCTGCCGCCCGACAGTCCGTTTTTCGATCTCCCCAACGTC
>JBGPNN010000109.1:0-10855 GCA_041487495.1 bacterium | reverse complement strand
TGAAGGGAGCCGCCGGCGGGTCGCGCCGACGGAAGTGAGCGCGGCACGTGAGGGACTACCGGCCGCTGGCACGGCGGTTCTTCGCGCGCGATACGCTCGTGGTGGCGCGCGCGCTGCTGGGACACCTGCTCGTGCACGAAACACCGAACGGCCGCCGCGTGGGTCGCATCGTGGAAGTCGAAGCGTACCGTGGGCCCCGTGACCCTGCCAGTCATGCCTACCGCCGGACCGCCCGGAGCGCCGTCATGTATGGCCGGCCTGGAGCAGCCTACGTGTACTTTACGTACGGGATGCACTACTGCGCCAACGTGGTCACGGAAGCGCCGGGGCGAGCGGGGGCGGTCCTGCTGCGGGCCGTCGAACCGGTCGAGGGGATTTCACGCCTGGCGTCCGGCCCCGGCCGGCTGACCCGGGCGATGGACATCGGACCACAACACAACGGGGCGGACCTGACCCGGCGGCCGCTGTACGTGGCCGACGGGGGGCCCACCCGCCACCGGCTGACGAGAGGCCGGATCGTCAGGGGACCTCGCATTGGGATCTCGACCGCCGTCGATCGCCCCTGGCGGTTCGGCATCAAGGGACATCGGGCGCTCTCGAAGCCCTTTTCCGATCACCTATAATAGGGGGCATGCCACTGCTGGTCGTCTTCTTGGACGGCGTGGGGCTGGGGCCCGATGATCCGGCGACCAATCCCTTTGCCCGTGGGGCGACGCCCACCCTGCGCGGTCTGCTGGGCGGGCCGCTGATCTCCCAGGGGGTCGTCGACCGGCCGGGCGTGCTGCTCATCCCGACCGACGCGACGCTTGGGGTCGCTGGTCTGCCGCAGAGCGCGACGGGGCAAACCGCCCTGCTGTGCGGCGTCAACGCGCCGGCGATCGCCGGCCGCCACGTCACCGCGTATCCAACGGAGGAGCTGCGCGACGTCCTGGCCCGTCAGAGCATCTTCGCCCGCGGGCGGAGTGCCGGCGCTCGTGTGGCGCTTGCCAACGCGTACAGCCCTGAGTACTTTGCGGCCATCGCCGCGCGCCAGCTGAAGATGGCCGCCGTCACCTACGCCGCGCAGGCCGCGGGCGTCCCGCTGCGCACGGTCGAGGATCTGCGTGACGGACGGGCCGTGTTTCACGACCTGACCAACGGCCGGCTCCGGCAGTGGGGCTATGACCTCCCCGAACTCACGCCACGCGAATCCGGCCGCCGCCTTGCGCTGATCGCGGCCGGCGAAGACCTGACATTCTTCGAGTTCTTCTTGACCGACCTGGCCGCGCACGGCCGCATCCCCATATCAGTGGATAGCGTGGTGGCGATGGTGGACGAATTGCTGGGCGGCGTGCTCGAGGCCCGCGACGGTGTGACCGTCCTGGTCACCAGTGACCACGGCAATCTTGAGGACGACCGTACGACGGCCCATACGACAAACCCGGTGCCCACACTCGCGATCGGTCCAGGGAGGGATGCGTTCCGGTCTGTGCGGGCCATCAGCGACCTGGCGCCGGCGATCCTGGCGCTCGCGACGACCGGTGTGGTGGTCGGAGGGGGAGGCGTGTGAGTCTCTCGCGCACCCCCGCCGCCGAGCGCACGCTGCGGGTGCTGGAGTATCCCAAGATCCTCGCCGCGCTCGCCCAGGGCACGGTGACCACCATGGGGCGCGAGCGCGCCCTGGCGTTGCTGCCGGCGATCGACGAAGACGACGTGCGTGAGGCACTCGAGGTCACGTCGGAGGCGGTCGCGCTCACCGCCGAAGCCGAGATCCCTGTGCGGGGGGCACGCCACCTGGAGTCCCTCGCAGCACGTGCCGCGGTCGGCGGTACCCTTGACCCGCCGGATCTGATGCAGGTGGCGCAGACGCTCGCGGTGACGCGGGAGGTCAGAGCCTACCTCCTCTCGCGCCGGCCCCGGGCCCCGCGCCTGGCGGAGATCGCTGAACGTCTGGTCCCGCTGCCGTCGGTCGAAAGCGCCATCACCAAGACGTTCGACGAGCAAGGCCGCATCCGCGACGACGCGTCGCCGGCGTTACGTCGCATCCGCGACGAGATGCGCAGCGTCGAGCGCCGGCTCCGCTCGACGCTGGACGCGTTCTTCCACAGTTCGGCCAACAGCCGGTACCTCCAGGAATCCATCGTCACGACGCGGGGTGACCGCTTTGTCGTCCCGGTCAAGGCCGAATACCGTGCCCAGGTCTCCGGCATCGTCCACGATACCAGCGCCAGCGGCGCCACCCTGTTCGTGGAGCCACTGTCGATGGTCCCGTTGGGAAACCGGCGCCGCGAACTGGATGCCGCCGAGCGTGAAGAGGTCCTGAGAATTCTCCGCACCCTCTCGGAGATGGTGGGTGAACACGCCCCGACGCTGCGCACAAACGGGGAGACGCTTGGCGAGATCGATCTGGCGTCTGCGAAAGCCGCCCTCGCGGGGCGCCTGCGCGGTCAGGCGCCAGAGGTGTCCCCCGGCGGTATGATCGAATTCCGCGGTGCCCGCCACCCGCTGCTGATTCTTGCGCGCGGCGACAACGTCGTCGTACCCATCGACGTGCAGCTGGGCGGCGAGTTCACGACGCTGGTGCTGACCGGGCCCAATACGGGCGGCAAGACCGTGGCCCTCAAGAACGTTGGGCTGCTGGTCCTGATGGCGCAGGCCGGGCTGCACATCCCGGCCGACCCCGGCAGCCGGCTGTCGACGTTTCGCCAGGTCCACGCGGACATCGGCGATGAGCAGTCGATCGAGCAGAGTCTGTCTACGTTTTCGTCGCACCTGCGGGCCATCGTCGAGATCTTTGCGACGGTCCAGGTGCCGGCGCTGGTGCTGCTCGACGAGGTCGGCGCGGGCACGGATCCGACCGAAGGCGTGGCGCTGGCCCGGGCCATCATCCAGGCGCTGCACCGCCGCGGCGTGCGGACGATCGTGACGACGCATTACAACGAGTTGAAGATGCTGGCGTCGATCGACCCCGGCATCCAAAACGGGTCGGTCGAATTCGATCCGGAGACGCTACAGCCGACGTACCGGCTGCGGATCGGACTGCCGGGCCGGAGCAACGCCCTGGTGATCGCGGAACGGCTCGGTTTGGACCGTACGATCGTCGATGATGCGCGCGCGCACCTTTCACCCGCGCAGGTGGCGATCGAACAGGTCCTGGAAGACCTGACACGCGAGCGACACACGGCGGAGCAGGATCGCGCCCAGGCGGGGGCGGCCCGCGAGGCGGCAGAGGCCGCCGAGGCGCGGTGGACCGCGGAGGCCGATCGCCTGCGCGCCGAGCGCCAGCGTCTGATGGCCGAGGCCCGGCGGGCCAGCGAGGCCATCGTCGAGGAGACCCGCCGGCGGCTCGAGGCGGTCCTGACCGAGGTGCGCACGACCCGCTCGGAGCAGGCGGTCCGCTCGGCGCGCGTGCACCTGCGCGAGGTCCTGGAGTCGCTGCCCCAAAGCGCACCACCGCCGGAGACGCCGGGCGTACCCGTGGAAGAGGTGCAGGTCGGGCAGGCGGTCTTCATCGCGCCGCTGGGACGGGTTGGCGTCGTACGGGCCGGTCCAGACATCCGCGACGAAGTCGAGGTCGAAGTTGGGGTGCTGCGCACCCGCGTGCCACGCAGCACCCTGCGCGACGCGGGGGCGCTGTCGCGGCCGCCCGCAGGGACGGCGGGCACAATAGAAATACCGCAGACGGTGCCGGTGCCGCTGTCCCTCAGCGTCAGGGGTACGACCGTCGACGACGCGCTGCTGGCGGTCGACCGGTATCTCGACGACGCCGTGCGGGCCCGGTTGTCGCAGGTCACCGTGATCCACGGCAAGGGCACGGGCCGGCTGCGGAAGGCGCTGCACGACTTCCTCCGCGGGCATCCCCAGGTGAAACAGTTTCGCCTGGGCGAGCGCGGCGAAGGCGACACAGGCGTGACGGTGGTTACCCTGGAGGTCTAGGCGCATGACCGTTCTGCCCCCGGAAGTCCAGCTCGAGCGCCTGCGCCGCGGGGCGGTCGAGATCATTTCTGAGGACGATCTCCTGGCGAAGCTGCGGGAGGCCCGACCGCTGCGGGTCAAGCTGGGTGTCGATCCTTCGTCGCCCGACCTCCACATCGGACACTCCATCGTTCTTCGAAAAATGCGCCAGTTTCAAGACCTGGGTCATGACGTGATCCTCGTTATCGGCGACTTTACGGCCATGATCGGCGATCCCACCGGGAAGAAGCAGGCGCGGCCGATGCTGACCCCTGAAGAAATCGAGCGCAACGCCGCGACCTACCGGAAGCAATACGGCCTGATCCTGGATCAGAAGCGCACGCGGGTGGTCTTCAACAGTCAATGGCTGGGCGCGATGTCGTTCGCCGACGTGATCCGCCTGGCCGCGCGCGCAACGGTGGCGCGGATCCTCGAGCGTGATGACTTCACCACGCGCCTGCGTGGGGGGATTCCCATCCATCTGCACGAGTTGCTGTACCCGCTGTGCCAGGCCTATGATTCGGTCGCGATCCAGGCCGACGTCGAGCTGGGCGGTACCGATCAGAAGTTCAACAACCTGATGGGCCGCGAACTACAACGCGAGATGGGCCAGAGCGCACAGGTCGTGGTCTTGACGCCGCTGCTGCCCGGCGTCGACGGCGTCGAGAAGATGAGCAAGTCGTTGGGCAACGCGATCGGGATCACCGACCCGCCGAACGAGATGTTCGGCAAAGTGATGTCCATCCCAGATCGTCTGATGCCCGACTACTTTGAGTACGCGACGGACCTGCCGCTCGATGAGCTGGCGACCATCCGCGACGGCCTGACCGCCGGCACGATGCATCCCCGCGATGTGAAGCGGCGGCTTGCCCGGACGATCGTGGACATCTGGTACGGCGCCGGCGCGGGGGCGGGAGCCGAGGCCGCGTTCGAGCAGGTCTTTGTCGAAGGCGAGCTGCCGGATCAGATTCCGGAGACGCCCATCTCCCCCGAAGACGCGCCCGCCGGCCGGATCCGGCTGATCAAACTCCTGATGATCACGGGGCTCGCCGAGAGTACCCGGGATGCCAGGCGGCTGATCAGTCAGGGCGGTGTGTCGGTCGATGGGGCCCGGTTCCACGACATCGACGCGGACGTGTCGGTGCGCGAAGGCCTGGTCGTGCGCGTTGGTCGGCGCCGCTTCGCTAGGGTCCGCATCACGTGACAGCGGAGGAAACCACCGCGGAAAAGGTGAGTGTGAGTCGGAGGCTCGCACACGCGCTGGCTTCCCTCCTGCTGGTGTTTGGGCTTGGGGAAGCGGGCCTCCGGGTTTTCAAGCCGCAACGCACAGGGCCACTACAGTTCTCGTACGATCCTCGTTTCGGTTCCATTCCCATCCCCAACAAACGGGGTCGCATTACCCTGCCGGGCGTCTATGCGTACACGTTCACGCACGACGCGAAGGGTCTGAGAAAGACCGGAGTCATCGACCCCAAAGCGGCCAAGGTCAGAATCCTTCTCTTGGGGGATTCGTTCACTTATGGCCACGGGGTGAATGACGACGAGACATTCGCCCGACAGCTCGAAGACGGCCTGTCACGAGGCGGCATCGCCGCTGGCGTGATCAATGCGGGCAACCCAGGCAAAGGGACCGACTACGCACTGCGGTTCTTCGAAACGGACGGGCATGCGCTGCGTCCGAATCTCACGATTTTGTGCTTCTTTCCCAACGACTACAAGGACAATGGCAAGAGCCTGATCTATCGAGTTGCGGAAGACGGCACGATCTCCCTCCGCGCAAGCTCCAAGAACCCTTATCCTCGGAGGGCATTCTTCGCGAGGTCCGCCGTGTACAGCTGGATCATCTCCTGGTCGCATGTGGCCAATGCTATTCGGGGGGCGGTCACTCGCGTGCTTGTGGCGAGCGATCGGACACAGGAAGACGGCGAAAACCTCGTGGTGACCTATCCCGACCAAGGGGAAGGCTGGTCGAATGAGCAAAACGCGCGTATTACGAAGGTCCTTCTCGATCGACTGGTGACAGCCGTCCGGGAGGCGGGGAGCGATTTTGTGCTTTTCTACCTCCCCAGCGCCGATGAGGTGGCGCAGTATCGACAGACGGGGTCGGCGTCAAAAGACGAAACGACACTTCGACACCTTGCCGGGCCAGTGCAGGTTTTTTCCCTGACGCCGGTGCTGGCCGCTTCAGGCGCTCCCCTCGGGCAGCTCTACTACGACGAAAGCCGTCGGGGTCGGCCGAACGGCCACTGGACTCGCTTGGCACACAAGATCGCAGGGGAGTATTTGACCGGGGTCGCGAAGGCACGAGTTGCGACGCCGCCTTGACTCGGCAACCCTTTGCTAAATCGCGCAGCTAGGTGAGTGGGGGGTCGCGGTGTGCCGTCCGAGACCGTTCACACGCTGGTCCTTGGAGCCGGTCCAGCAGGGCTCGCGGCTGCAGACAGGCTTACCCGCGCGGGCGTGTCTCCTGTCGTCATCCTGGAGAAGGAGCCCGTCGTCGGCGGGCT
Organism: bacterium; assembly: GCA_041487495.1. Classification (GTDB taxonomy): domain Bacteria; phylum Sysuimicrobiota; class Sysuimicrobiia; order Sysuimicrobiales; family Humicultoraceae; genus JBGPNN01. The sequence goes on along the minus strand of JBGPNN010000109.1, from coordinate 4,415 downwards.
GATGCGCTCCATACGACGCGCTCAGTTCACTCTGGATATCGGCCGCAAGGAGCTTTACAGTCGCATTCCCGCAGTGTCCACTTTGTGGACGGAACTTCTCGGCGAGGATTACCGTCTCTATCCCCACCGGTTTGGCAGTCTCTACTACACACACATCATCGAGAGTTCTCCTGCCTTCCAGGGAACCCGGCGAGGAATGCCGTGGGGCATGTTCCTCGGGTGCCTCGTCGACCTCGCCTGGTGCTGGATCTCGCCTCGACTGCGGACGCCCCGCAACTACGAGGAGTACATATACAGGACCGCCGGGCGCAGGTTCAGCCGAATCATGGCCCAGGACTTCTGGGAGAAGTTCAACGCCCTGAAGTGGGCGGAGATGCCGGTGCCCGCGGGCCACACGAACGGGCGTCGCGCTGGCCGGGGGACCTTCAGGCGGGGAGCCGCGCGCGCATTCGGCGAGGGGAGACCCGTCTCGGAGTGGCGGCACCCCGCGCACGGGACCGGTCAAATCTGCGAACTCCTCGAACGGCGCATTCGGGAAGCGGGCGGGCGTTTCGAATTCGGCGCCCGCGTGACCCGAATGGTCACCTCTCAGGAGCGCGTGTGTGAGGTGACCGCCGAGACCTCCGACGGTGCCATGACCTGGACGCCCCGGCATGTGGTCGCGGGCCTACCCTTAGGATTTCTGGCCCGGTTGCTCATCGGTCACGACTCGCGACGTGACGATCCCAACCTAAGTGCGCCGGGGGTCCCGCTTCGGAGCACGTTGCTCGTCTATCTCTTTCTCAACGAACCACCAAGATTTCCCCATGCGTGGCTAGAGGTCACCACGCCAGGTATGCGGGCCGGGCGCATCACCAACTACGCTGCGTTCAATGGGGAGATGGTGCCGAAGGGGCAGACCTGCCTCTGTGTTGAGTTCTTCTGCGTCGGGGCCGACCCGCTTCTCGACCGCGATTCCGACGCCCTGAGGGACCTGGCGCTGGAAGAATGCGCCAAGTCGCGGCTGATCGACCCCGTGGCGTGGTTCGACCACCTGGTGCTCAAGCTTCCTGCCGCTGATGCCGCCGTCAGCTTGAAGAGCTGGCAAAGCACGTCTCGGTTTCGTCTGGCGGCCCAACTCCGCCGCTTCGCCAACTTGTATTGTGTCAACCAACCCGGGACGGATCATGCCACTTACGCTGGTCTTGAGGCCGCGGAGGCCATACTCTGCGGCGACAGGACGTTGTTCGATCAGCGCACGGATCTCGACCTCAAGATCACCGGATCAAGCTGAGCCTCCGTGGACCCGCAGGAGTCCCGGCGCGCAGATGTCATTAGCATCAACGTCGTGACGTCAGCGGACCACCTCCGATCTGTGGCCCCTGGTTGGAACAAACTGCTCGAGGCATCGTCGTCATGCAACATCTTTCTGACTTGGGAATGGATGGCGACCTGGCTCGATGTCTTCGGCCTGGGAGGCGAGCCGTTCGTGCTGGCCTTCACTGGTGGAGACGGGTCTCTCACTGGCCTCGCACCGTTGTTCTCAACACGTGTGCGCTTCGGGCCGCTCGCGGTCCGAGCTCTGCGGCTCCTGGGGACGGGCGTGGGCGCAGACCACATGGGGTTCATCTGGTCACCTGGCCGGGACTTCACCGAACAAGTCATTCAGCGGCTCATCGATGAGGATCACACGTGGGATGTCTTTGACTTTGCCTGGATGGATGCGGGTCACGCCCGACGTGTCCTCCAGGCAGTGGAGCGCCACCGGCGTACCCATGGCTCAATCCTTAGGGAAACCGCCAAGTGCCCCGTGCTCAGTCTTCCTTCCTCATGGGACGCGTATGTCAAGACGCTGAGCGCGAACTTTCGGTCGGGGCTTCGGCGCTCTCGACTGAGGCTCGAGCGAGAACATGGACCGGTCGACTTTCGACAGGTGGTCACTCAGGAGGAGTTTGCGACGGCCTGGGACGCACTCATTTCCTTCCATTGCGAACGCTGGCTGTCGCGCGGTCTTCAAGGTGCCTTCGCCGATCCGTTGTTTACGTTGTTCCATCGCCGGTTCGGCGCGCTGGCACTCAGGAAAGGATGGCTGCGGTTCTATGTCCTGCGCGTGCGGGACGAGATCGCGGCAACGCTCTATTGCTTTCGCTTTGGTTCGTGTGTCTGCTACTTCCAGGGCGGTTTCAACCCTGCGTGGTCCCGTCATGGACCCGGTCGTCTGCTCATGGCGCACGCGATTCGTCGCGCGATCGAGGAGGGGGCGACGGACTTTGACTTTCTTCGCGGCACAGAACGCCATAAGATGCACTGGAAGCCCCGATTGCGAAGTGACTGCCATCTGGTTGTCTTCAGGCGGGATTCGCGGATCTCCGCGGCGATTGCACTGAAGGATTTGGTTGGGCGCGCGCAGCGGCTTGCAAGATTGATCATGAGGCGGGAGGGTAACTCCTGATCCGTCATAGGTGATTCGGAAGGGCCGAACTTTCCCGCCGCCGAACGAGATGTTCGGGAAAGTGATGTCCATTTCCTGAGACGCCCATCTCCACAGAAGACGCGCCCGCCGCCAGTATGAACCGGCGAATCGTTGTGGTTGGAACGACCGGTTCGGGGAAAACCATGCTTGCGCGCCAGATCGCGGTACGCCTGGCGATTCCCTACGTTGAGCTCGACGCGCTTCACTGGGGGCCCCAGTGGACCCCAGTACCTACGGAGATCCTGCGCCAGCGGGCGGCTGAGGCCACGGGAGGCGATCGCTGGGTCGTCGACGGCAACTACAGCAACGTCCGGGATATCATCTGGCCCCGCGCCGAAGTCATCGTCTGGCTCGACTATGGGCTGCCGCTGATTTTCTGGCGGCTCGCGCGCCGCACCATACACCGGCTGCGCACGCGCGAAGAGTTGTGGCAGGGCAACCGCGAGTCCTGGGGTATCACGTTGCTGAGCCGGAACTCGTTGTTCGTGTGGGCGCTGCAGACGTATCGGCAGTACCGGCGCGTGTATCCGCTGGTGGTGGCGCAGCCCGAGCATGCCCATCTCACCCTGATCCGGCTCCGTTCGCCGCGTCAGACAGAACGATGGCTGAGAGGACCTCTCTTTCCCCCCGGCGAAAGGTCTTAGCGTCCACACCAGTCAACAGGAGGGAGTCACCACCCCATGCGTGACAAAATCGTGGCCGCCATTGATGCCGCGGCCGGCGAGCTGACCGATCTTTCCCGCCGTATTCACGCGACGCCCGAGATCGCGTTCCAGGAGCGCCAGGCGTCCGCCTGGCTGAGCGACACGTTGCAGCGGCACGGCTTCCGCGTCCAACGTGGTGTCGCCGACCTCGAGACGGCGTTTCGGGCGGAGATCCAGGGGAAGGGTACCAGTCCCACCGTGGCGATCCTGGCCGAGTACGACGCGCTACCGGAGATCGGTCACGCCTGCGGCCACAACCTCATCTCCACCGCGGCCATCGCGGCCGGCATCGGGCTGGCCGCCGTGCGGGAGCACCTTGCGGGGCGTGTGCTGGTGCTCGGCACACCGGCCGAGGAGGGGGGCGGGGGCAAGGTCATCATGCTGGAGCGAGGTGCGTTCACCGGGGTGGACGCCGCGATGATGTTCCACCCCGCGGGCTATACCCTGTCCGAGCGGCCGTCCCTGGCCTCGTACCGTCTGTCTCTCAAGTTCCTCGGCAAACCCGCGCACGCCGCGGCCAAACCAGACGAGGGCATCAACGCGCTCGATGCTATGGTTCAGACCTTCTCGGCGATCGGGCTGCTGCGTCAGCAGCTCCGCGATGATGCCCGCGTCCACGGCATCATTACCTATGGCGGCGCCGCACCCAACATCATCCCCGACCGCGCGGAAGCGGTGTTCACGTGTCGCGCCACCGACAGCGGGTATGCCAAGAAAGTGCTCGACCGCGTCGTCGCCTGCGCGGAGGGCGCGGCGACCGCCACCGGCAGCAAACTGGAGTACGCTGTGCGGAAGGGCTACGATGCCATCAAGCCCAACCACACGCTCGCCGCGGCCTTCTCGCGCCACCTCGAGGCGCTGGGCTGGCCGCAGGACACAGCGCCCGACCGGCCGCGCATGGGGTCGACCGACATGGGCGACGTGAGCCAAGCCCTCCCCTCGATCCACCCGTACGTCTCGATTGGGCCGAAGAATCTCGGCGGGCACACGGTGGAATTCCGCGAGGCCGCGCTGTCCGAAAAAGGGTTTGCGGCGATGTTTAACGCGGCCAAGGCGATGGCGCTGACCACGTACGACCTGCTCACGCAGCCGGACCTGATCGCTCGGGTTCGGCGTGACTTTGGAGAAGCGCCAGCGGTCGCGGCGTCCTGAGGCGAACGCGTCATCGATGCCAGTGGTCGATGTTCACAGCCACTACTATCCGCCTGACTATCTCGAGGCGCTCGAGCGCGGCCCGAGCAACGTCCGGGTCACCCACG
>JBGPNN010000108.1:0-10865 GCA_041487495.1 bacterium | reverse complement strand
GTGCTATCGGTGGAGATCGCCGAGAGCATGGAAGCCCGCTCGCACGGGCTGATGCTCCGAAAGTCGCTCCCCGAAAATGCCGGCATGCTCTTCGTCTTCGAGGAAGACGCCAAATGGGGTTTCTGGATGAAGAACACCCTGATCCCGCTCTCGATCGGCTTCATCGACAGGACCTGGCGCCTGGTCGAAATCCTTGACATGGTGGTGCCCGACGACCCGACAAACGGCCCGTTCAAGATCTATGAGCCCAGCATCGCGTATCGCTACGCCCTCGAAGTCAACCAGGGCTTCTTCCAGCGCAAGGGTCTCACAGCGGGCGCCCAGGTGCGGCTGACACGGACCCCGTAGGCGCATGAGCGCAACGCGACCGGCACGCGATCGCCTCGAACGCAAAGAGGCCGAGATTGCCGCGCTGCGCGAGATCAGCCAGGCGATCAGCGCGGCGCTGGACCTCGGTTCCACCCTCCAGCTCATCACCCGGAAGACGGCCGAGGTCATGGCCATGGATTCGTGCTCCATCTACCTGCTCGACCCTCCCGGCGAGCACCTCGTGCTCCGCGCCACGACCGGTCTGGCCGCCGAGTCGATCGGCCGCGCGCGGCTGCGCTTCGGCGAGGGCCTGACCGGGTACGCGGCCCGTCACGGCGCCCCGGTGTTCAGCAGCGATGCCGCCAGTGATCCCCGGTTCGTCTACGTGCCGGGCACGCGCGAATACGCGTTTCGCTCGCTGCTGGCCGTGCCGCTGCGCACGGCGGGCAAGACGATCGGCGCGATGAACGTGCAAACGACCGCTGTGCACGAGTACGTCCCGGACGAGATCGAGCTGCTGGGCATCACGGCCGACCTGGCCGCCGGTGCCATCGAGAAGGCCGCCCTGTACGACAACATGCGGCGGCAGATTATGGAACTGTCGACGCTGGCGGAAGCGAGCAAGACAATTACCTCCCCCCTCTACCTTGGAGAGATCCTCCGGTTGATCGTGGAGATGGCCAGCCGCATGTTGGACGCGCGCCTGTGCTCGCTGATGCTGCTCGACGAGCAGACCGGCGAACTGGTGCTCACGGCGTCACACCGGGCCGGCGAGCGCTACCAGAGCCGCCCCAGCCTGCGCGCGGGCGAAGGCATCGTGGGCCTGGTCGCGCAGAGCGGGGAGGCGCTGGCAGTCGCCGACGTCCTCGACGACCCGCGTTTCGTCCACAAGGATATGGCGCGCGAAGAAGGCCTGCGGGCCCTGCTCGCGGTGCCGCTTGTGGTCCGCGATAAGGTGATCGGTGTCTTCAACTGCTACAAGGACCGGCCGCACCAGTTCACCCGCGACGAGATCTCGCTGCTCTCGACGCTGGCCAATCAGACGGCGCTCGCCATCGAGAACTCCTCGCTCATCGTGCGCTCGGCGGTCGTGCGCGAGATGCACCACCGGGTGAAGAACAACCTCCAGACCATCGCCATGTTGCTGCGGCTGCAGCTGCGCGACAGCCGCGAGGTCTCGGGCCGCGAGGTACTGACCGAGACGATCAACCGTATCCTCAGCATCGCCGCCGTCCACGAGATCCTCTCGGTCGAAGGCTTCCGCCTGATCAATGTGCGCGAGTTGTTGGAGAAAGTGACGCGGACTGTGTCGCAGACGATGGCGCGGCCCCGGCTGCACGCGACCGTCACCATCCGGGGCGAAGATCTGTTCATGCCGTCGCAGCAGGCGACGTCGGTTGCGTTGGCCGTCACCGAACTCGTGCAAAATGCGCTGGAGCACGCGTTCCCCGACCGCGCCGAGGGGCGCATCCAGATCACGCTGGAGCAGAGCGAGCGAGAGTGGCTCGTGGACGTCACAGACGACGGCGTGGGTGTCCCACCGGGAACTGATCTCCTGGCGACCGACAACCTCGGCCTCAAGATCGTCCGGGCCCTGGCCACTGAAGACCTGCACGGCCGGTTCGAGCTGCGTGCCGCCGAAGGATCCGGGACGCGGGCGATGATGGGGATCCCGCGCGCGCACGACATCACCCCCGGGATCGCGCGCTGATGCCGAAGATCCGTGTCGTCCTCGCCGACGACGAAGCGCTCATCCGCATGGGTCTACGGACCATGCTGACCGAAGCCGGATATCAGGTGGTCGGCGAGGCCGGGGACGGCCGCCGGACCCTCGAGCTGATTCGCAAGCTCGATCCCGACCTGATCTTCCTCGATCTCAAGATGCCCGAGCTGGATGGCCTCGCCGTCGCCCAGCAGGTGCTGGCCGGCGGTCCGCGGCCGATCGTGATCCTGACGGCCTACGGCGACCGCGATTATGTGGAACGCGCCAAGCAGTTGGGTGTGATGGCCTACCTGGTGAAACCGATCAAAGAGGCCGACCTGATCCCCACGATCGAGATGGCGATGATGCATTTCCGGACCCTCAGTACACTGTCCGGCGAAATCAAGAGCCTGGAAGACGCCTTGGAAACCCGCAAGCTGGTCGAGAGGGCCAAAGGTTTGTTGATGGAGCGCGAACACCTCTCAGAGACCGAAGCGTTTAGAAAGATCCAGAAGACGAGCCGCGATCAGCGGCGCGCGATGAGAGAAGTGGCGCAGGAGATTCTCAGCACATGAGTCCCTCGAACGCGATTCTCCTCATGGCGTACGGCACGCCTGCGACGCCAGCGGATATCGAACCCTATTACACCCACATCCGCGGTGGCCGGCCTCCCAGTCCTGAGAAAGTCGCCGAACTCGCGGCCCGGTATGAGGCGATCGGTGGGAGCTCGCCGCTGCTGGACATCACGCATGCCGTGGCGACCGCCCTTCGCGCGATGTTGGGCATCCCGGTCTACGTCGGTATGAAGCACTGGCACCCCTACATCGAGGCGACCGTCGAGCAGATGCGGCGCGATGAGGTGACCGGAGGCGTCGGCATCGTGCTGGCGCCGCACTACTCGCGGCTGAGCGTGGGCGCCTATGTCAAGACGGCAAAGGATACGATCGAGCGGCTCGGGGGTCCGCCGCTGCGCTTCGTAGAGTCGTGGCACCTGCACCCGGCGCTGGTCCGCACACTGGCCGACCGCGTGCGCGCGGCGGGGCCGCAGGGCGACGGGGCCGGACGCGCGCACCTGATGTTTACGGCGCACAGCCTGCCCAAGCGCATCATGGAGTGGCACGATCCCTATCCCACGCAACTGGTGGAGTCTTCGAAGGCGGTCGCCGCCGCCGCCGGCGCGACGCGATGGTCGTTCGCGTTTCAGAGCGCGAGCGCCACCGGCGAGCCGTGGCTGGGCCCGGATATCCTCGACGCGCTGCGCGACCTGCGCTCAAAAGACGTGCGGGACGTGCTGGTCTGCCCGATCGGCTTCGTGGCCGATCACCTGGAAGTCCTCTTCGACCTCGACGTGGAGGCCCGCCGCCTTGCCGGGGAGCTGGGGATGCGGCTGGCTCGAACCGAGTCCCTGAATGCCTCGCCTGAGTTTATTAGGATCCTCGCCGAGATCGCACGCGACGCCCTCGCGGCGCCCGCGCCGCCTTCTTCGTAGCCCGCGTCGCCTTCTTCTTAGCCCGAGCCGGTTTCGCCGCGCCCGATGCTTTCGGCGGGTAGGCGACCGCCTCGATCTCGACGTCGATGCCGGGACGCGCAAGCGCCGCAACGACGATCGTCGACCGCGCCGGTCGCGGCTCGGGGAACTGCTGCGCGTATAGCTCGTTCATCGCGCCGAAATCGGACTGCCGCGTCAGGAAGACCGTGGTCTTCACCACGTCCTTCAGGTCGGCGCCCGCCTGACGCAACACGGCGCGGAGGTTGTCGATGGTGTTGCTCACCTGCGCACGGATGTCCGCCGGTACCTCGCCGGTGACGGGATCGCGGCCGATCTGGCCCGAGGCGTAGACGATCCCATCGACGATGATCGCCGGTGAGAGTGGCGTGGTGCTGCCGGGCGGGTTGGGAATGGCTCTACGCGTCATTGACATCACTCCAGGAAGCAGACGTTGTCCACACACTACCGGGTTTCGATCCAACGGCCAGATGTCCTACACGGACCCCTGCACGCGCCGGGAGAGGGTGACCGCGCCGAAGACCACGAGTGCCGTCAGCACGATGGCCCCGCCCGCGGCAATGTCGAAGTAGAAGGCCGCAACCATCCCGACCAGAACCGCGGCAATCGAGCAGACGGCCGCTATGAAGAGCGTGGCGCGAAAGCTGCTCGCCAAGCGTAGCGCTGTGGCCGCCGGGATCACCAGCAGCGCGCTCGTGAGCAGAATGCCGACGATCCGCATCGCCACAACGACGGTGACGGCCGTCAGCATCGCCAGCAGCAGGTTCAGCGCATCGACGGGCACGCCTTGGACGCGGGCGCTCTCTTCATCGAACGTGATCGCGAAAAGCTCTTTGTAGAATGCCGCCAGCGCGGCGAGCACGATGAGGCCAAGCACCAGCATGACGAGCAAGTCGGCGGGTTGCACGACCGTGATCGCGCCGAAGAGATACGAAAAGAGGCTGACGTCGAACCCGTGCGCCAGGCTGATCAACACCACGGCGACGGCAAAACCGCCCGACAAGAAGATCGCCAACGCCGTCTCGCCGAACAGGCGACCCGACACGCGAAGCCGCTCGATGCCCACGGCGCCGAGGAGCGCGGCCGCCAGGGCGCCCGCGAAGGGATACGTGCGGAAGAGCAGGCCGGCCGCCACACCTGCCAGCGCCACGTGCGAGAGCGTGTCGGCGATCAGGCTGAGCCGGCGCAGCACGAGGAAGACCCCGATCATCGGCGCGATGGTGCCGATCATCACACCCGCGAGCAGGGCTCGCTGCATGAAACCGTACTGCAGAATTTCGGGCATCGGGGCTAGTGCCGGTGGGCAACCAACAGGCTCTCGGCCCGGTACATGTGCGCCAGCGCGCCCGACCGCGTGGCCTCCTCGGGACTCCCGTGAAAGACCAACCGGCGGTTGAGACAGGCGAGCTGCGTCACTTCCGCGGCAATGACGGCGATGTCGTGTGAGACGAGCACCAGCGTGGTGTCCAGGTCGCGATTGAGCCGGCGCAGCAGGCTGTAGAACTGCTCCTGCGCGTCCACGTCGACGCCCACCGTCGGTTCGTCCAACAACAGGAGGTCGGGCTGGCTGGCCAGCGCCCGCGCGATGAAGATCCGCTGCTGCTGCCCGGACGATAGGCGTCCGATCAGCCGGTCGCGGTACGCCGCCATGCCGACGGTGTCGAGGACCGTGAGGGCGGCCTCGACGTCGCGCGCGCCAAACCGCGTCGCCAGACCGGCGCGACCGCACCGCCCGCTGAGCACCACCTCGAGCACGCTGGCCGGAAACCGGGTTTCGAACGCGACGGCCTTCTGCGCCACATACCCGATCCGATGCCACTGGCGGAACTGTTGAATATCGGTACCGAAGAGTGCGACGTGCCCACTCGTCGGCCGCAAGAGGCCGAGCATCACGCGCAGCAAGGTCGTCTTTCCAGAGCCGTTGGGTCCGATGATGCCGAGGAAATCACCACGGCGGATGACCAGGCTGACGTCATCGAGCACCCGCTCGGCGCTGTAGTCGAAGCACACGTTCGACAGTTCAACCAGCGGCGCGCCGTTGACCACGCTCATGGCCTCAGGCGTCCGCCCCCTGACAATCGCGGCAGTACCCGTACACCTCGAGTTGGTGTCCCGTCACGCGGAATCCCGAAGATATCCTCGCGGGCACACGCGGGAGCAGGCATTCCCTCAGCGGTTCCCAATCTCCGCACTTGAGGCACACGAGGTGATCGTGGTGCTTCGCGGCCAGCCCATACCGGTTGCTGCCGTCGCCCACGTACACGGGCTCCACCAGCCCCTCGCGGACGAACGCCTCTAGGGCGCGGTAGACCGTGGCCAGACCGATGGGTTGTGTCCCCCGGCGCGTGCGCTGGTGCACTTCTTCAGCGGTCAAATGACACGCGGCGGTTTCGAGGATGCGTTTCACGACGTCGCGCTGCCAGGTGTTTCGGGTCCGCCGGACCGGTCTCTGAGAGGGCATCTATACGCCTTTTTTGATGAGAATTGTTCTCGTATCCTGATCGTATCGCCGCCGCAGGAGGGTGTCAATTCGGGCAATCGAGGCCCTGCCGGAGGTTGCTGACGTTCTCCCCCATGATCGACAGGTAGTCCTTGCCCTGTCGCTGATCCTCGGGCGTCAGACCCTCCAACGGATTGAGCACGAGCGTCCGAGCGCCGACCTCGCGCGCGAGCGCCGCCACGACGCGGCTGCCCACGAGCACGTCATAGTAAATGATCGTCACGCCGTGCTGGCGAACGAGCCGCAGGATCTCTCGGATCTTCGCCGGGGACGGTTCCTCCTGGGGCTCGAGACCGCTGATCGCGATCTGCGTCAGACCGTAGCGGCCGGCAACGTAGCCGAACGCGGCGTGGGAGACGACGAATACTTTCTTGCGGCAGGGCGCAAGCGCCTGGGCCGTCCGCTCGTGCAGCGCAGCGAGTTTCGTCTTGTATGCCGTGGCGCCGGTCTCATACGCCTGCCTGCCCCCAGGATCTGTCTTCACCAGGCCGGCCAGGATCAGGTCCACCTGGCGCTGAGCCAGCACCGGGTCGAGCCATACATGCGGATCCGGTCGCCCCCGGTCCTCGCCCGCGGTGGCCGTCACGATCGGCAGGCCCTCAGACGCGTTGACCCTGACGACACGGTCGGGAATCTGCGGGAGCAGCCGGCGCAGCCAGGGCTCGAGCCCCGCGCCGTTGTAAATGATGACGCCAGCCTTCGTGAGCGCAACCACATCCCTCGGTGTGGGTTCGTAATCGTGCGGCTCGGCGCCCGCCGGGACGAGGTTGCGCACGGCGACGCGGTCGCCTCCGACCTGGCGGGCGAATTCGGACAGCGGGTAGAACGACGCCACCACCGACAGCCGGTCACCCGGCGCGGCGTGGACCGCGGGCCCGCCCCCCCGACCGGCAAGGACACACATCAGCAACAGGATCAGCATGATGCGTGTGACCATACGCCGTCGTCCCCCGGCTCTCGAGCGGCATCGATATTGAGAATCGTTCTCAGTCACACTTGATATTCTAGGCGGGGCGCCCGCGGGTCGTCAACCCCTATTGAGGATAATTCTCAGTTCCGGCGTGCGGGAGACGGCGTATGGTCCCGCGAACCCACGACATCGCAGCCCCAATTCGATGCCGCGTGTCTCAGTGAGGGGAGCAGCAGTGCGCACAGACAAGGTTCGCTTTGGGCTCAGCTTGCCGAATCGTGGAGTGCTCATCGGTGCCGCGACGGCGAGGGATCTCCTCGACACAGCCGTGGCGGCCGAAGAGACCGGGTTCTTCGATTCAGTCTGGGTCGGCGACAGTCTCTTCCACAAGCCGCGGCTCGAGGCTATGGTGACGCTCGCGGCGATTGTCGGGCAGACGCGTCGGGTGCGGTTGGGCACGGTGTGCCTGGCCACGTTCGTGATCCGGCACCCGATTTGGGTGGCGTCTCAATGGGCGTCGCTCGACGTCATCAGCGAGGGACGGGCGGTCCTCGGCGTCTGCCTTGGTGGCGGCATGCCCAACGAACTTGCCCCTTTCGGGGTCTCCACAAATGAACGCGTCGGCCGGATGACCGAGGGCATCGAAATCCTCCGACAGCTGTGGGCCGGCGATCGCGTTTCGCACAGTGGAAAGTACTATCAATTCAGCGACCTCTCACTTGCTCCCAAGCCCGTCCAGAATCCGTGTCCCATTTGGATCGCCAGCAACCCAAAGGGCCGTGTCGCGGACTCGGAGGTCGTCCAGCGCGCGATGCGGCGCATCGGCCGGCTGGGAGACGGCTACATGACGGACAATATCCCCCCACAGGAGTTTGCGGCGCGGTGGAAGGTGATCACCGACACGGCACGCGCGGCTGGGCGGGATCCGGCGCGGCTGGAGTCGTCCCTACACCTCATGGTCAACATCAACGACGATCCAGCCAAGGCCTACGACGAGGCGCGGCGATTCTTGAAATTCTACTACTCCTTTGATCCAAGCCCCGAATTGATGGAGGGCTGGGTGGCCTACGGACCACCGGACGCCGTCTCGCGCAAGATCATGACGTATGTCGAGGCCGGTTGTACGGTCCCGATTCTTCGATTCGCCGCCTTTGACCAACTGCGTCAACTGGAGCGGGCCGCAGAACGGGTCATGCCGCACCTGGCGCGGGTCTCGTGAAGACCGAACTTTTCCCGGCCGTTGAGCGACAGTTCGATCCCGGATACGTGACCGATACTTTGATCACCCTGGCCAAGACGCCCGTGGACGTGCCTCTCGGGCAGAACGAGATGGAGCCAACCGACCTGAAGGTCGGGCATTACATCCACAACGTCGTCAGACCGATGATCGACGCGTTGGGGCTTGGTGCTGTCCGCATCGACGCCCTGAACAATCTGACCTGCCGGATCGGCAGCGGTGCGGCTTCACCCAGCCTGCTCGTCATGGCCTACGCAACGGCCCAGCACGGCAACTACACGGATCCGGCGCTCGAAGGCCGTCTCATGAATGCGCGTGACTATGGTTGTGATGAGGACTGCGTGTTCGGCAAGGGCACGGCGCAGAACAAAGGGGCGCTGACGGCGGTACTCGGCGCGCTCAAGGTCGTGGCCGGCGCCCGGTTGCGTGGGACGCTGACACTCGTGGTGAACGCTGAGTCGCAATCATCGCATCGATGCTCGGTGCAGCTTTTCGACGAGACCGATTTACACGCCGACGCCGGGTGGCTGGCCGTCGGCACGCGTGGGATCGTCATCGGCCACCGGGGGCGCGTGGATGTGCACGTCACGATCCGCGGCGAGGCCGGCCACAGCAGCCAGCCCCATTTGGGCAAGAACGCGATCTGGGGGTTGCACGAGGCCCTCAACCGGCTGACCGACCTGCGCGGCCGCATCACACGCAGCGACCCGGATCTGGGCCGCGAGCACCTCGAGCCCTACAAACTCGTCACGTCACCGATCGCCCCCCACACCATGCCCGATGAGGCGAATCTGACGATCGACCGCCGCGTGTTGCCGGGCACCGACCCAGACGACGCGGTCGCGGAGATCCGAGCCGCCCTAGCCGGCCTCGCGCCGTACTCTGTGGAGGTTCGCCGGGGCGCGTCCCATACGCCCTACCGCGTAGCACGAGATCATCCCGTGGTGACGGCGTTGGCGAACGCCCACACCGCGGTGCGGGGAACGGCGCCATGGATCGGCTACGTACCGTACGCGTTTGACGCCGGCTACGCCAACTTTCGCGGGGTGCCCACCGTCATGTTCGGCCCGCCGACGCAAAGACGCCGTGAAGCCGGACCCGACGTGCTCGCGAGTGAGTTCATTCCAATGTCAGAGGTGTGGGACTTTACGAAGATCTACGCGCAGGCGATGCTGTCGACGCTAGGCTGATCTCGACGCTCATGACGCGCAGGGAGTGGTGCGAAAAAACTGGCAGCGGCCGGGCCGGAGAAGAGCGATGGGGATGCGACGGTGCGCCTCAGTTGCCCGCCTGGGCGCCACGGGAAGGTGTTCACGTCGTCACGGTTGCCGGAGCGCCCTGCCGGAGTGGGCGTCCAGCGGTGAACTCCCCCGGACCCGGCCGCGCCATCTGAACCTCACGTTCCAGAGTGACGCGGTATCCGACGGGCAGCCCCAGAGAAACGAAACGCGAGGCGCGAATGTGGAAGCACTCGCCCTCGCTGTGCTTCCTCTTCGGCAACCCAGCCGACCATCTCACGATGGCCCTGTGGCTTTGCGTCCCCGGATTGCTCCGGGTTTGCCCGTTCGGAGGTTCTAGCCGCTATTCGATTGCCCTCATCATAAACAGTCTAGACGCGGTTGGCAAGGCAAGTTGAGAGGAAGATTCGAGCACCGCATTTGCCGTGATCTTCCGGCGCGCGCGTATCAGCGATCCGTGAGCGCCAGCGTCCGCAAGAAGTTGACCACGTGCCAGCGGTCCTCTTCTGAGAGGCGATCCTTGAACGCAGGCATCGCGGCGCCAGGGAATCCCTCGTTGATCCAGTAGAAGATCTGGGCATCGGTGTGGACCCCGGCGGCCATGTGAATGCGAAGGTCGAGCGGGCGCGGATCCAGCGTACGCGCCGCCGGACCGTCGCCGGCGCCCGCAACCCCATGACAGGACTGGCATTCGGTGCGATAGATCGCCTCGCCTTTTGCGAGCGACGCGGTGGTTGGGGTGATCGGGTTCGAGAGCTCGCGCATGGGTGCGCCGTTCGCCGCCTGCGTTTGCGCGTGAATCGCCACCTGCGCCACCCCGTCGGGCACACGGATCTCCATCTGCCAGAGTCCCGCCATCGGTAGCAGGATTGTCCCGCGAAAGATGCCCTGGCCTGACCGCGTCACGGCGATCGGGATCTGGGGCATGGGATGGTCGAGCATCGTCAGCACGGCCCGCGGGTGCAAGGTCTCGGGCGGCGGATGCCCCGCGGCGTCGCGAACCGCAAAAGTGAGATCGAGGCCGGCCGGGAGCCTCGGGGTCACGGTCCCCTGCAGTGCCCACTGGCCGGCCCGCTGTTGAAATGTGACGACACGGGCCACGGTCACCACACGCCCGGGTGTCGACCGGCCCGACCGCAACCGCACAAGCCCGAGCGCACCCGCAAGCACCAGGAACGCGCCAAGGACGAAGAGGCCCGATGTCTTCTTCATGCTCGGCACTTGGTTTCTACCAGCTCTTGGTGACCTCCACCTCGTACAGTCGCGTGTCAGCCAGTTGAAGACCCGATATCGGACTCGTCGTGACCATGCCTCCATCCACGGAGTACGTATTGTAGGTGATCTTGATGACCACGTTGTGCGGCAGGTTGTACCGCGCCCCGGCAGAAAAGACGCTGTACGCGGGGCCGCCGTCCTTGTAGGTTCCCCACTCACCGAGCGCAAACACCGTCAGGTTGTTGAG
>JBGPNN010000107.1:0-10926 GCA_041487495.1 bacterium | reverse complement strand
TTCAGGACCAGGGCGCGGGCGACGGCCACACGCTGTTGCTGCCCGCCGCTGAGTTGTCCGGGTGTCCGCCCTTCCAATCCCTCCAGGCCGACCTGGCGCAATGCCGCGTCCGCTCGCCGGCGGGCCTCATCGGCAGGCACTTTCTGGATGCGCAGGCCATACGTCACGTTTTCGGAGACGGTCATGTGGGGCCAGAGCGCGTAGTTCTGAAACACGATCCCGATCCCACGCTCGGCCGGCGGGACCCCGGTCATAGGCCGCTCATCGAAATGTACGGTTCCCTCATCGGGGTCGTAGAACCCGGCGATGACACGCAGGGTCGTGGTCTTTCCGCAACCGGACGGACCGAGCAGCGTAAAGAACTCGCCCTCGGCGATGTGGGCCGACACGCCGTCCAGCGCCCGGACGCTCTTGAACCGCTTGACGACGCTCGTCAGGCGGACCTGCATCCGCAGCCGGCCGGCGCTACTGACAGTGGAGCCGCTTCAGCTGGTCGTGCCGCTCCAGGATAAGTTTGCGGAACGTATCGTTGACCAACGGGTACCGGCCCTGGGCAACGTCGTCGTCATAGATGTTCCGCACCGGTTTCTCGAAGAACGACCGCACACCGGTGAACTCCGCCATCCGCGCCAACGGCGATCCCGCCGGTCCTTCCATCTTGTGCTTCGGTGTGATGCCGTACTCGCCGCGCGCCATCACCACGCGTTGTCCCTCATCGCTCAAGATGAACTGGATGAATGCCCGCGCGGCG
This sequence comes from bacterium, assembly GCA_041487495.1. Lineage (GTDB taxonomy): Bacteria > Sysuimicrobiota > Sysuimicrobiia > Sysuimicrobiales > Humicultoraceae > JBGPNN01. The sequence continues at coordinate 10,175 of JBGPNN010000107.1, read as the reverse complement.
CGCGGGTTGCGCGTCCCGGCGATGACACCAAGCGGTTCCGGCGTCACGAACCCCGCGGTCGGAGTGACGTACTTCAGGTCGTGCCCGTCCAGGAGGTCCTCGAACGCCATGTAGGCCGGTACCGCGAACCCCGCCGTGAATTCGCCCTTGGCGACGACCGTCGGGACATCGCGGCTGCGGGCGACAAAGATTCCTGTGTTGGCGCCCAACCGCTGCAGCCACTCCCAACCCCTCTGGGCGCCGTGCATCTGCAGAATGACCTCGACGGACGCATGGTTGGAACTCGACCGATCAGGTGTCGTCTGCGCCACCTGTCCTTTCAGCCGGCAGTCGAGCAGGTCGTCCCAGTCGCGGATGGCCTCCATGCCGATGCGCTTGAGCAACCGCGGGTGCCAGACGATGCCGTACGGTGTCAGGCAACATCCGATCCAATACCCTTTGGGATCCTTCAAAAACACGGGCTTTGGGGTGCCGATCGACGCCGGGATCTCGCGCATGACGGCATCGGGCAACTCCAGCGTGGCCAGCAGCTTGCGCTCGGCCAGGTCATCGAAGAGGGCCGGCTCGCCGCCCCAGAACACGTCGGCCTCGGGCCGACCGGCCCACTCCCGGATCCGGCCGTACGCCACGGGCGTGCCGGCCGACACCACGCTCACACGGACGGTGATGTTGAACTGCCGACGCGCATAATCCGCGAAGGCCGCGACCGACGGGTCGGCGACGGAGCGGGCCACCGGGGTGATGATGACCAGACGATCTTCGATGGCTGTCTGCGCCTGCCCACGGGCGGCGGGCAGGATGACCAGAGAGGCCACAAGGACCACGAGCACGATCCACGCGAGGCGCTGCATACGCGCGTCCCTCCTGTGTGCGCAGCCTGCCGGGGGGGTTCGCCCCGGCGCGTGCGCCTCCCTGCCCTGGTCTTACCCGGCCGCGACGGCGTGCAGCAGCGTGGAGATCGAACGCGCGACGGCGTCCTCGTCCAGACCGGAGATCACGCTGCGGCCGACGACGAATGCGGGGTATTCCTTCGGCCGGAAACGCAGGACGCGGATCATCCAGGCGAAGGACAGAGGCTCGATGAGGTGGACGACGATCCGCTCACCGTACATTTCTCGCAGGCGATCCAGACATTTCCACAGACGAAAGGCTTGCTCGCCGCCGGGATCGCCGGGCCGGGGGCTACGGGAGGCCGCCTCCTGCGCCATCAGACGCGTCACGCCGGCGCCGACGACGCTCGGCGCGAGCACCTCGATCACCAACGGCAGCAACGTTGTCGCGTCCATCACACGGAGACTCCGCTCCCACGCGCGACATCTCCTGCCAGTCGTGGCAGGAGTCTTGCCGCGCTTCCCGTAGTTGTCCCCGTCACCCGAGGAGAACTGTGCGCGCACACGCCATCGTGAATCCAGCGGCAGGCTGGGGCCGAGGAGGTCGAACCTGGCCTCGCATCCGGCCGATCTTTGAACAGGCCGGATGGGAACTCACCGAGGCCCGCACCGAACGGCGCGGTCACGCCATGGAACTGGCGGCCGCCGCGTCGGCCGACGTTGTCATCGCCGTTGGGGGCGACGGGACGGTGCATGAGGTGGCGAATGGCCTCATCAAGAGTGGAAGCCCGGCGGTCCTGGGTGTGGTCCCATTTGGCACGGGCAGTGACTTCGCGCGCGCGCTGGGGCTGCCGAGAGACCCGGTGGCAGCGGCCCGCGCGCTGATCACGGCTCGGCCTCGGCGGATTGATGTCGGTGAGGTGAACGGGCGATGTTTTCTGACGATCTCGGGGGTCGGGTTCGATGGCGAAGTGGCCCAGCAGGTCAACGCCTGGCCGAAGGTGTTCGGGGGTACGCTCATGTACGTCCTCGGCATCCTGAAGAATCTGGTGACCTACAGCCCGGTGGATGTGGAGATCGTGCTCGACGGCACGCCGCAACGGGAACGTCTGTTCCTGATCGCGGTAGGCAACACGGCCTGGAATGCCGGGGGCATGTGGCTGGTCCCCTCTGCGCGGCCCGATGACGGCGTCTTCGACGTGGTGATCGCCGGGCCGCTCACGAAGTTCGAGACCCTGTTGGTGCTTCCCAAGGTGTTCTCGGGGAGACACCTGGGACACCCGAAGATCCGCCAGGCGCAGGCCCGGACGATTCAGATCACCGGGTCGAGACCACTGGCGATCCAGGCGGATGGTGAGTCCATCGGCCACCTCCCGGCCACGTATACAGTGCGGCCGGCCGCGCTCTCGGTGCTCGCTCCGCCCGCCTAGCCGGTTCCCCCATGTGTGCGTACTGCTGCTAAAGAGCGCTCACGTCCGCTAACCTAGGTCTACACCGGCGCAATCGCGGGCAAAACCCCTCGTGCGTACCAGATCGTGACGCTGGAGGCTGCCCGTGGAGCGGTTTGCGACGATGATGACGGTCCGGGACGTGGCGCGCTATCTCCGCGTCCACACCATCACCATCTACCGTATGGTCCAGCGCGGCCGGCTTCCCGCGATCAGGGTAGGAAGAGTTTGGCGGTTCCGGAAGGATCACGTCGACCGGTGGCTCCTCTCTAACGGCGCCGGGAGCCACGCGCACCGCCCGTCGACACGCGCGGGTCCCAGCAGGCGTCGCTCCAACGTCTAGACCCATGGCTGGTGCCCGCCCGCCCCTCGTCGATAGTCCCGCCGGTCAGACGCGGCGGCGGGTACAGGCGTATCTGCAGGTTCGCCAGCGCGAACCCCTGGCGGCGGCCACGCTGGCCGAGCGGTTGGATCTCCCCCTCGACGGCGTGCAGGCAGCGTTGGAGGACCTGGTTGGCGCCGGTGCGGCTGTCCGGCGGCTCAATGAGAGCGGCTCGGCACAGTACCTCCCGAGCGTCAGACAGCGGCGGCTTGGCGATCTACTCGTCGAGAGCGAGCTGATCACGCCGGCACAGCTCGGGGAAGCCCTCGCCGAGCAGGCCAAGACCGGCGATCGCCTCGGGCAGATCCTGATCAGCCGTGGCTTCATTACCAAACAGGCGCTGGGCGAAGCGCTGCAAACACAACGGGGCACGCCGTACGTCAACCTCGCCACATATCCGCTCGACGACGAACTGTTACGCAGCATCCCGGCGTCGGTCATCACCGAGCACAGAGTCGTGCCGTTCGCTCGCATGGGCCGTGAGGTGCACGTGGGCATGGTCGATCCGACGGATGTGGTCGCCATCGACCACGTCGCGGCGCTGCTGCACGCGCGGGTACGCCCGTTCTTCACGACCGAACAAGACTTCACATGGGTGCTGGCCACCCACTTCGACGTCGCCGAGACCTCCGGCGCGACCCTCGAGGCCCTTGGCGCCGTTGATGTCATCGAGCCCGATATCGGCGCGTTCTCGGCCAGCGAATCGCCCCATGACCCGCCGGTGGTGCGGCTGGTCGACTCGCTTGTGCAGGGCGCCGTGCGCGAGGGCGCGACCGACATCCACATCGAGCCGCAGCATGACGCGACTGTCGTCCGGTACCGTGTCGACGGTCTTCTCCACGAGCGCACGCGTATGCCCCGAGGTGTGGGCGCGGCGGTGACGTCTCGCCTCAAAGCGCTGGCCGGCCTCGATATCGCGGAGCGGGTGCGGCCCCAGGATGGCCGGTTGCTGTATGAACTCAGCGGAAAAGAGCACGACCTGCGGATCGCCAGCGTCGGGGCCAGCTTCGGTGAGCGCGTCGCGATCCGCGTCCTCGACAAGAGCCGCGTGCTGCTGGGTCTGGAGCGTCTGGGGCTGCTGCCTGAGCAAGAAATCGTCCTTGGTCAACTGCTCGTCAAACCCTATGGGATGATCCTGGCCACCGGGCCGACCGGGTGCGGCAAGACCACGACACTCTATGCATGCGTGAGCCGGATCAACGAGCGCTCGCGGAACATCATGACCGTGGAAGACCCGGTAGAATATTACCTCCCCGGGATCACACAGATTGCCGTCCGTTCCAAGATGGCGGTCACGTTCGCCACCGGTCTGCGCTCGATCACCCGGCACGACCCGGATGTCATCATGGTTGGTGAAGTCCGGGACACTGAGACGGCCCAGATCGCCATCCAGGCCGCGCTCACCGGCCACCTGCTCCTCAGCACCTTGCACACCAATGACGCCGCGGGCGCGGTCGTCCGGTTGATCGACATGGGCGTTGACCCATTCCTGATCACCTCGACCCTGCTGGCCGCCGTCGGGCAGCGCTTGATGCGCACCCTCTGCCCGGCCTGCAAGCGCCCCGTTCCGGCCCAACCGGAAGAACTCATCGAGATGGGCCTGGCCCCGACGGAACGGGTAACGCTGCACGTCCCCGAGGGTTGCGCGGACTGCAACCACATCGGCTTCCGGGGTCGCACGGGTATCTTCGAGATTATGCGCATCACCGATGAGATCCGCGAGATGATCCTGCAGCGCCGGTCCGCCGGCGCCATCCGCGACCGGGCCCAGCGGGCGGGTATGCAGGCGATGCGCGACGCCGCGATCGGCAAGATCCTGGACGGCACCACCAGCCTGGACGAGGTCCGGCGCGTGGTGTTCGCGGGTCTCGACTAGGGCACCGCGATGATGCGCGCCTACGAGTTCAGGGGACGTGACGGCACCGGGGCTCCGGTGCGCGGTGTTGTCGAGGCCGAGGACGACGCGCGGGCGCGCTCCCGTCTGCGGGAGCGAGGGTTGTTTATCACGTCGCTGGCGGCCCAGCGGCACCGGCTGTTCCGGTCGTGGTTCAGCGGCGGAGTCGAACTGGAAGAGGTCGCGGGCTTCACCTTTCACCTGGCGGGTTTGGTGGAAGCCGGCGTGCCGTTGCTGCGGGGCCTCGAAGTGTTGCGCGAACAGACCGAGAATTTGCAGATACGCGCCGTCATCGCCGATCTGGAAGACAGCATCCAGTCGGGGCACAGCCTGTCCGGCGCGATGGCCCGTCACCCGGCGATCTTCTCCCCCCTCTACATTGGCGTCGTTCGCACGGGTGAAGTCGCCGGCTCCATGGATCAGGCCCTCCAGCGGTTGGCGGAATACCTCGAGCGGGAAGTGGCGCTCAATCAGAAGATTCGCGCGATGCTCGTCTACCCGGCCATTGTCGTGATACTCGCCGTTGCGGTCGTCGGCCTCTTTGTGGTGTTCGTGGTTCCGGCATTCGAACGTGTCTACCGGTCTGCGGGGGCGATGCTTCCATTGCCGACCCAGATTCTCGTACTGACCAGCCACGTCGTGCGCCGGTTCTGGCTGCCGGGCGCGATCGTTGCCGCCGCGGTCGTCTGGGGGATGGGGCGTGCCCGCCTCCGATACACCCTGCGGGACCTGGCCGCGCGGGTGGTCCGCCGGATCCCGCGCGTGGGTCTGGTGGCCCGGCTCATTCAGGTGAGCCGCTTCGTGCGCACGTTCAGCGCCATGTATGCGAGTGGCGTGCCAGTACTCACGGCGCTGACCGTGACCACCGAGGCTCTCTCCGATTCCCAGATGCACGCCGCGGTCAGGCAGCTCAAGGACGGGGTCAGCCGCGGCAGGCGATTGAGCGAGGCGATGCGGTCTCTTGCTCTGTTCCCACCTCTGGTCTCCCGGATGGTGGCGATAGGCGAAGAATCCGGGCGTCTGGACGTGTTGCTGTACCGTGCCGCGGATCTGCTGGACCGCGAGGTTGACTACGCGATCAAACGGCTGATCACGCTGGCCGAGCCCGCACTGACCCTGGTGCTGGGTACGCTGGTGGCCGGTGTGTTGCTGGCGCTGTATCTGCCCATTTTTGGACTGGCAAGGACAATGACGAGGTAGGACGTGTTGCATCGCATATCACGCGGGGAGGTGCACCGAGATGAACAGACAGCATGTCGGAGAACGCGGGTATACGTTCGTGGAGGTCTTGGCGGTGATCCTGATCCTTGGGGTCCTCGTCGCGATCGCCCTGCCCAACTACTTCGGGGCCGAGCAGGACGCGCGCCGCACGGCGGACATGGCCAACGTGCGTGCGATCAATTCGGCGCTGGCCCTGTACCAGTACCGGAACAACGCGTGCCCGGCGGACGCGGCGGCGTTTACGGCGTTCCTCGGCAACACGACGTACTTCCCGGATGGGACGCCGACGGACCCGCGAAACGGGACCGTCACGCCGTACGTGACCACGTATAGCGCGGCCGTATGTCGCGTCCAGATGAGCGCGGGCGGTGTCAACCACGATACCGGCGTGGGGCACTAGGCCGGCCCGCCGGTCCAGGGGCCTGTCCCAAGCGGCATTCATGAGACGCCGCAGGGAAGGGTACAGTTTTCCCGAGGTCCTGGTCGTCGGGGCCGTGCTGATCGTCCTGGTTCTGATTGCGGTCCCGCGGCTGGTGGTGCCCACGACAACCCAGGTGCGGGTGCCGGCGCGCCAACTCGCGGCTGACCTCCGGCTGGCGCAGCGGCTGGCCATCGCGCGGCACGTGGGTTATCTCCTGGAGATGTCCCCGGCTGTCCCTTCGTATGCGCAGTACACGGTGCGGCCGGTGATCGGGTCGGCCGAACCGGATTTCCCAAAGAGTTTCGACCCCGGGATCTCGGTGACCGGTATGTCGCTCTTCCAGTTCAGGTCAGACGGGACGGCGATCGCGGGCGGGAGCGTGACGCTGGCATCGGGCAGTTCTACGGCGGTCGTGCAGGTGGTGGCCGCGACGGGACGTGTGACGGTCACGGGCCCATGAGTGCGGCCGAGCGTGGTTTCACCCTGGTCGAAGTCCTCGTCGCCATGGCGATCATCGGCATCGCCGTTGTCCCGCTGCTCACGCTGCTGCCTGGTATCCTCACCCCGGCGACGGTCTCCGACACCGACCTGCGCTTGGGCGCGGCCGGGGTCCGCAAGATGGAGGAACTCACGAACCGGCTGCGCGCCGACATCACCAGCGTCACCTCGGGCGCCCAGGCCTGCACGGACCTGCCCCGCTGCCGGTTCGCGTGGACAATCATCACCGAGCTGTCCAGCGGTTCGACCGGCGTCGGATCCTTGAAGACCCTTTCCGTCACGGCGTGTGTGGACGCCAACGCCAACAGCGTGTGCGATGCGGCCGAAAGCCAGGTGCGATTTGATGCGAAAGTTACCTCGCGGCCGTAGGACCGCCTGCGCGTCCGCAGTCCCTCACCGCGATGAGCGGGGCACGTCGCTGGTCGAGTTGCTGGTCGTGGCCACCCTGCTGGTGCTGGTTCTCGGGACCGTCGTGCCCCTGCTCGAGATCGGTCGGCAGTCCTGGTCTCGGGTCGACCGCCACCTGGACATGTTGCAGAATGGGCGTCGTGGGGTCGACAAGCTGGTCCGCGACCTGCGCGCCGCGCAGTCGTTCACCACGATCACGCCAACCCTGCTCCGCTTTGCCCACGCGCTGGGTGACGGCAGCGGGGCCGTCCGGACGGTCGAATACCAATTGAACGCCGGCTCAGGAGAGCTCCAGTACCGCGTGGCCGCCGACTTCTCGTACCGCCGCCGCATCACCATCAACGCCGGGGCAAACGCGATCCCGATCGGGTACTCGGTCTCGGTCACATTCGACCACGCGGCGCTGGTGACCGCCGGCAAGAGCCTGGCCAATGGCGATGACGTCCGCGTCCGCTATTGGAACGGCACCAAGTGGATCGATCTCGATCGGGTCAAGGACGTGCCCACGAACTGGAACACGACCACGACGCGGCTGTGGTTCGCCGCCCAGACGGCGATCCCGGCCGGCGGGTCCAACAACAACTACTATGTGCACTATGGCGATCTCTCCGCCGCCACGCCGCCCGCCAATGGCGACTACGTCTTCTTGGACTACGAGGACGGATCGACGCTCGCCGGGTGGACGCGGCGGGATGCCTGCAGCGGGGCGTATGCCACATCGGCGGACGGGTTTCTCTTCACGGCCACCACGACGTCTTGTTATCGCGAGTTGACCAAAGCCCTAACACACACGAACGTCGAGATCTTCTGGGGGTTCCGCAGCGATTCGCCCGCGACGAGCAACAACCGCCACCAGGTTGGCGTCGGCGCGCGGCGTAGTGACGTCGGGCTCGGCTACGTGGCGACGCCCGCCGAGGCCACCAACGGCCGCCTCCGCGTCAAGTATGTGACGTCGTGGAGCGCCGCCGGGACTACTCTTGCGCAGACCGCCACCGGGTTTACGATCACCCCGGGTGCGGACTACTATGGTCGGTTCATGCTCGTAGGAACAACGCTCAGCGCAAAGTATTGGGCAGTGGGCGCGGCCGAACCCGCGTGGATGATCACGGCCACTCACTCGGGGGCGGCCTCGGGACCGAACTACGGTCTCGTCGATGGCCTCGCCGTGACCCAAACGCATCGTCACCGTACGGTCATTATCCGCCAGCGCGTCGACCCCGACCCCACAACCACCCTCGGCGTCGAGGAAAGCGGCGCCCGTCCCGACGTCTTTGAATCGCTGGCCGGGCCGTTCCGTTCGATGGCCGTCCTCTGCTACAACGCCGCCGGCATCGCCATCGCGTGCGCGCCGGCCTCCGCCGTACGGTCAGTCGAAGTCGCGCTCACGGCGATGGACTCTACCGGGGAGGTCGCCGACATTGTGCTGTCGTCGCGCGCATACCGGCAGGCGCCCTAGCCGCCTCGGCCGCGGGACCGCCGACCGCGCCGTCTGGCGCCGAATCGCTGTCCGCGCCGGCGACGAGCGCGGCGTGGCGCTGGTCATGGCGATGGTCGTGACGCTTATCCTGGCCTTGCTCGTGGCCGGGATCGCCCAGCAGGTGGTCGCCGAACTGGGGATGGGCCAGTTGACCCGCCAGGACGCGGTCGCCCTCTATCTCGCCCAGGCCGGGATCGAACATCAACTGTATCTGCAGAAGGTCAACAAGGACGCCGGCGCGATCGGGTACACGAACTCTCCGTCCACCGATCAGACGCGCTGGTATGCGACCTCGCTCACCTGCCTGTTGAACTGCTCGGGCAACCCGTCGGCCAGGCGCTGGCGAATCCGGTCGACGGGCGAGATCCGACGCTATAATCCCGACAGCACGTTCGTGGTACTCCAGACGCGTGTACTCGTGGCCGAAGTGGATATCACGTACGACGGGGTCGCGCCCAGCCTCTACCTCTATCCGCTCAAGGTGACGGTCTACCGATGGGAAGAGGAAGTTCCCTAGGCGGCTCCACCGGACGCGGCTGCTGGTCGTTGGGCAGCAGCGCGGCGATCGCCCTCATGAACCGCCGTCCCCACTCGTCAAGCATCGCGCGATCGATACGGCCTTCGATCTTTGGCACACGCATCGGTGGACCGATGCGGACGACCACCTGGGTCCGCCGTGGGATCTTCACCCCCTTGGGCATCGCATGCTGCGTGCCGATGACGGCCATCGGCAGAACCGGCACGCCCGCGCGGAGCGCCACCAGCGCCGCGCCGGGCTCGGCGGCCATGAGCCGGCCATCGGAGCGCGTGCCCTCCGGGAACATCACCACCATGTCGCCGTGCGCCAGGGCCTCCAACGTGGTCCGGATCGCGCGGCGGTCCGGTTCGCCTCGCCGCACGGGAAAGACGCCGAGCGACCGGAGGAAGGCTCCTAAGACCGGGGTGTCGATCAGCTCGTGCTTGGCCATATATCGGGCGGACCGGCGGATCGATGTGCCGGCGATCGGGGGATCGACCGCGCTGACGTGGTTGCAGATGACCAGGACCGCGCCCTCGAGCGGTTCGTGCTCACCGCCCTCGACTCGCACTCGAAACATCAGGCGGAAGCAGCACCAGAGGACGAACCTCCAGAACCTATACCACACCGGTGCGCTCCCGGACGAGGCGGACCACCGCCTCGACGACCTGGTCGACGTCCAGGCTCGTCGAGTCGATCATGACGGCATCGTCGGCCGGTCGCATGGGTGAGAGACGCCGCGTGGCGTCGCGCTCATCGCGCTCGGTCTCGGTCCGGATGATCTCCTCCAGCGTGACCGTGGCGCCGCGGGCGCGCAGTTCATCATACCGCCGCCGGGCCCGGGCTTCCGGAGACGCGTTGAGATACACTTTCACCTCAGCGTCTGGAAAAACCACCGTCCCGATGTCGCGCCCCTCCATGACCACGCCGCCCTCCCGGCCGAGCACGCGCTGGCGCGCCACCATGGCCGTGCGCACGCGCGACACGGTACTGACGATCGAGGCGCCCTCGCTCACGGTCGGTTCGCGGATCGCTTCGGTGACGTCTTCTCCGTTCACGACGACGCGGTCGCCCGAGGG
>JBGPNN010000106.1:0-10988 GCA_041487495.1 bacterium | reverse complement strand
GCCGATGCGCGGCGGGAAACCGGGCTGAATCCCGTAGGCTACACCGCTCCACGTCACATCGATGTAGCCGGCCTGGGCCCAGATGGAAAAGTTGAATCGGGGAATCCACCCGTCAAACCCAAGAAACAGGTTGGAGGTTCGGATCGCCTCGAACCAGCGGATCTCATGGCGCGCCTCATCGAACAGCATGCGCGCGTGGTAGACCGTGGACAGCTTGACCTTCGCGAAACGCGTCTTCCAGGAGTCATCGACCACGTCCCAGTCGATCTCGAGGTCCGAGACCTTGCCCTCGATGACACGGTAAGGTTTGCCCGTATCATTCAAGTTCAGAAGGCGGCGTCGCAGTTCGGCGGCATCGACCGATGTGCTGCCTGCGCGCGGACGTCTTTCGAGCAGGCTGGCCATATGCTCCATCATGGCGAACACCATGAAGAGGCCCAGCGCAAAGGCCGGGGCGATCCACCAGGTGCTCTGCTCGATCAGCGGCACGTGCGGCTCCTACGCTCTGGAAAAGGCCCAGACGGTGCGGGCCGCCGCGTAGACAAACATGAGCGTCATCAGGAGTTTCGCGAACACGTCGCCGAGCACGAAGATCGTGGCCAGCAGGCCAATCCCCATCAGGGACCCCGCGGTCATCATGAGGAAATGAAGACGCCAGCGCGGGTCGGTCTGCCAGCGGCCGGCGCGAGCGGCTTCCTTGATCTCACGCATTGAGAGATTCACCTGGAAACCGCCGGCGACGGAGGGCCCCGTCGCCATCGCGTAGAGCCCCGCGCCGAGAAACGCCAGCCCGCTCAGACCGGTCGCTACGACCACTCCGACCTTCATTGCCTTGTGCCGGTCGATCGCCCCCTGGACATCGGCGAGAAACGGCCACCGGTGGGCGATGACCGCCACGACGATCGCTCCGAGGATCCACAGAAGCCACGACAGCAGCGCGCTGAACCGGCCTCGGAGCGAGTCCATCGCTACACCGGCCGCGCCACCTTCCAGTTACGGTTTCGCCGGCGCCGGGGTAGCTGTGCCGATCTGCTGCGTGCGGAAGGGTGAGACCGCGAGCGCGCGTCGCAGGAGCGTAAAGTAGATGATCAACCCTATCAGCCATGCGACGAGGGCGATCAGGAAATACGGACTGAAGAACCCGGCGTTGGGGTTCAGCACCGATCCCAGGAACTGCGGATAGTTGAAGGACGTGTGCAGCACGGCGGCCAGGAGGACGCCTACCGTCACGAGCCGCTTCGATCCTCCGCCGACGACGTGCTTGCCCAGGAAGTAGCCGGTGACGCCCGACCACGTCACGTGGCCCACCGCCGTGATCAGCGAGCGGATCGGCGCGAGGACCCCGAAGGCGGCGACAAATGCCTGCGTGAGCGCCCCCTGTGCCGGCATTCCGGCCTTCACCGCCGACTGAAACACCCCGAAGAACGCCCCGATGATGTACAGAGTGTTCTCACCGGCCGCGAAGCCCAGGGCGGCAGCGGTGATGTAAATCATGCCGTCGACAGGCTCGTTGAAGTTTTTATCGCCCCGTACCTCGTTGTTGGTGACGATGAACTTCATCGTTTCTTCGTTCAGCGCCAACACGTAGACCATGACCAACAGGAGCGCCGCGAAGAGACCAAACGATGGCGCACCCTTGACCACTGGGGTCCAGATCTGCTCGAACATGGTGTTGAACCCTGCCGCCCATGGGCCAGAGAGCAGTCCCCAGAGAAACAGCTTGGTGATCAGGCTCTTCGGTTCGTGCTCGTACCGGTCGCGGCTGTTGAAAAACCACAACCAGAGTATTGCGGGGATAAATGCCGCCAGGATTGCGAGGAAAAAAATCATGTCCCCCCTCATCCCCCCTGCTTGACTTTGTCGATCTCCGCTTCCTTGACTTTGATCTCATCGGCGAACTTGTCCGCCATCTTGCACAGCGCGACCACGTCGGGCGGAAACTGCGTCCCCGTCTCCGAGAGGTCGTAGACTTTGGCGCCAATCGCCTTGAAGGCGTCTTCCATCTTGCCGGTGAGCAGGCGGATCTCCACCTTCATCTTGCCGATGGCCGCCATGTCCCCGGCCTGGTCCGCGGCTTTCTCCGCCGTGTGTTTGAGCCTGTCCATCCACCCCATGTCTATGCCTCCTTTGACCTTGGTGCACCTATTTTGAGCGCGGCGCCATTATCCCCTCCCCGCGGCGATGCGCCCGGCGTGTTCGTGGCGCCGGAGCTGATCGCCCAGTAGCCAGGACGCGAGGTCCAGACCCTGCGCGCGCCGGCCGACCTCGGCGGCGGCCCGTTGGCCGCTGGCCAGCGCGCCTTCCATGAACCCCTGGACCATGTCGGTATGCTCACCCGCGAAGTGCAGCCGCCCTTCAGGCAGCGCGATCACCGGCCCGATCACGGTCATCGTGCCAGGGCTGTAGTGCGAGTAACTGCCCCGCGTGAACCGCTGATCGTTCCAGTAGATACTGACGCCCTGTTCGAAATATTGCCGCGAACCAGGATAGACCCGTTCTATCTGCGCCAGCGACGACTCGACTCGTTCGCGAGGGTTCATGCGGCCGAGACGTTCCGCGTCAGGGCCGCCGAGGAAACACGTGAGAATGCCCCGCTGGCCACTCTGGTTGCCGGTCGCCTCCCACAGACAGTGCGCCGGTAGATCGGTGACGACGAACCCGCTGTACCCGCGCCGGCGCCAGGCGCGCCGGCTGTATTGGAGTACGACCTTGGCGAGGCCTCCGTACGCCATACGCTCGACGCTCTGCTGCTTCTCCGGCGAAAGGCCCGGCCGGAACTCCAGTGTACGCAGGATCGTCGTTGGCACGGCCAGGATGACGTAGTCACCCTCTGCGACCATCGACCGGCCACCGCGCCGGTAGTGCACGCGGGCGCCCCCGCCGTCGTGCTCGACCGCTTCGACAACCGCCTCCAACTCGACGGCGCCCCCCAGCCGCGTCGCAAAGGCTTCGGCCAGGGTGCTGGTGCCGCCGGGCACGCGGTAGGCCAGCTCACCCTCGGCGGGCATGTGCGCGGTGACCTTCTTGTCCCTTGCGTACATGAGGAGCGACAGGTCGCGCAGATCCGTCGCGTAACAGCCTGAGAGCCAGGCCGAGAGATACTTCTTCACGAATGGCTGCAACTTCAGGCGATCCATCCACTCGTCGAGGCTGAATCGATCGAGGCGCGTGGGATCCGGACCCTTCCAGGGCTGCCGCGGATCCGGCACCTGCGTACCAAGCCACTCGCTCTGCGCCTCAAAGCGATCGACATCCGCCTGGATGCCCGGTCCGTAGTCGTCGATGCGATCTTCATCTTTGAACCGTCCATCGAGGAAGAGGCCGTTCTTCCCTCGTGGCACTTTGGTCGGTGGGATTCCAAGCGTCTTCATGTACCCGAGGACCGTCGCGTGGTTAGTATCGACAAATTCCCCGCCAAGATCCGCGTACTGCCCCTCGGCGAAGTACCGCCGGAGCGTGTAGACGCGGCCGCCCACTCGGTCGCGGGCCTCGAGGACCCTGACGGCCATCCCGCGCTGCCGGAGCTCCCAGGCGGCGGCCAGCCCGGCCAGACCGGCGCCGACCACGACGACTCTGATGGGCCCGGCCGCGTGCGCAACCGGCGGCGGCTCCAGCCCACGCAGCAAGGTCTCACTCACGCCGGGTAAGAGCACGCCCCCGGTCGCGGCCAAGACCGCTTTCAGGAACTCTCGCCGGGCCAGCATCTGTTCGGCTCCTATGCCTTTGCGGCTGCCTGGTGAATCTCGTGCGCCGCGCGCAGACCCGATTCGATCGCGCCCTGGATCCAGGCGTGGGTGAGCGACGCGTGCTCGCCCGCGAAATGGATGCGTCCCTCTGGAATCGTGATGTGCGGATGCAACAAGGTTTGCTGGCCTGGATCGAACAGCGCAAACGCGCCGCCGGCAAACTCGTCGTGGTGCCACATCTTCGACGTGCCGACTTCAAACGCGTCGAGGATCTGCGGATGAATGACTGCCACGTTCTCCAGCGCCTGGACGATGCGATCCTGTGGGGATAGTGAGCCCCACCGGTGCGCGTCCTCCGACCACGTGTAACTGGCGACCAGCACGCCCCGACCGGTCTCCCGCCCGTGCTCCGGATAGTAGATATTCCTGACGGGCAGATCGGTCACCGTGCCTCCGCCGAAGATCCCGTCATCCTCTTCCCAGAAGCGCCGCCGGCATTGAAAGAGGATCTTGGCGGACGCATCGTAGTGCAGTTGCCGGATGGCGCGCTCCTTCGGGCGGGTGAAGGGTTTCAAGACCTCCACGTGCCGTAGCACCGGGAACGGCACCGTCAGGATTGCGTAGTCGCCGGTCGCCTGCTGCCGGCCGGCCAACGTCTGATAGTGGATGATGACCTGCTCGGGAGTCTGGTCGATCGCCACCATCTTGGCGCTGAAGCGGATGCGGTCTTGCAAGGGCGGCAGCAAGGCATGCGGCAGGCGGTCCATCCCGCCTTCGATCTGCACCAAGTTGGTGTAGAAGTTCCCGACCTCCTCGCGCAGGAGTTCGAGAAACGACGAGTTCATCAGCGCCTCGTAGTTGTAAATGATCCCGAACAGCTCGATGGCGCCTTCAGACCAACGGTTGACCTCCAGAAACTCGCGCACCGAGTACTCGTCGTGCTCATCGACGATCTGCGTCCAGGCCGCGTCGCCCTCGGCCTCCAGCCTTTTGACGATCGGCCGGAGCGCCTCGGCCCACATGTCGTGGATGGTCTTCCCGATCTCGTGCTCGGCGATATCGTAGTCCAGGTTCTCGGGGTCGAGGTTCAGTTCGCCGACACGGTACTGCCGCCCGCGCAGGTAATAGTAGGCCTTCGGGTTCTGCATCGTGAACGGAAACGTCGGCAGGGAGAACTTCTCAACGTACGCGAGCGTCAGCGAGTGGGCCTTGGGGATGCGCATCGCGCCGGCTTCGGCGTAGAGCCCCGGCGCGAATGGCTCGCGCAGCGTCTGGACGCGGCCGCCGATGCGCTGTTGCGCTTCGAGGATGAGCGGGTCGTGGCCCGCACGCAGGAGTTCGGACGCCGCGACGAGTCCGGCCATCCCGGCACCAACGACGATCACCTTCTTGGGGCTGGCTGTCTTCGGCTTGAGACCTTCGCGAGCGAGAGACAAATAGTCCAGACTACCAGTATGCATGTTGCCCGTTTTCACCGCCCCCCGCGCAAAGCCTTCTCGCCCAGGGCAGATGCACTCCAGTCACACGCCTCATCAACACTGCCCTCGGATGCCGGACTAGGCCCCTGCCTCGATTTTTCTCGATCAGGGGGCGTGTGGGCCCTCTTCAGGTGGCCAGACCGTCGCGTCAAAGGGTCTCACGGAGGCGACTAGCGGCAGCCCCAGCCGCGCGAGCATGTCCCCCCCGTTCTCGGGCTCGGTCTCGGGTTGGCCGGAGGCCATGCAGGCGCTTTCTTCCTGTCCCCCGCGGGTGGCTGGTCTAAGACAACATACCCCGTATTGTCGTTGGTCACATCGTAAACTTGACCGCCCTTCACGCCATTCACCAGCGCCACCTTGGCGCCGATCATGCCGTTATCGCGATTCCAGGCCATCTGGCTGCCACCGGGCAACATGACAGGGATGCGAACATGATCCTCAACGCTCGAATCGGAGGTGTAGCCATCCTGGTCGACGATTCGGGACTTCATGGGCGCCCTGTCCTTTGACTCTTTCAAGGGCTCGAAGCTCACGCGGATCTCATAGACGGAAGCCTTTATGAACCGGTCATAGCGGCCTGCGTTGGGCAACGCCCGCTCTTTCCAGAGGCTGGCGCGCTTTTGCCAATCATCCATCGACAATCGGTAGGCAAAATGCGCGACGCCCGTACTTTCATTATGAGTAGCCTTGATGACCTTACCGTTCGTAGCTACAATTTCATCGTAAAACTTGAAGGTCACCGTGGTCTTGCCTCGCCACTTGATGTCCTCGGGCCATGTCTCTTCATTGCGTTCCAGCGTGATCGTAGGAATATAGGCGGGGAACAGCTTGATGGGTGGATCGTAGGAGGTCCATTCGCCTCGCAAGTGGCCGAGCGTAGACTCCAGAGAGCGTTGCCCCGTGGCACTGATCCAGCCGTCCTGGACAACGAGCTCCAGGACGCTCCACCGTTGGAAGCCCCCCCTCGGTCCGAAGCCCCCTGGGTTCCCAGCAAAGAGGACGATCCTGCTGGGAATCTTCCACTTGTAGCCCATTTGCTCGGCGGTGAGGGTTAGAGGAGCTGTCTCCGACGGAATCTGGTTCTTCGAGTCGGTGGCAAGGAACCTGGGATGCCACTCCACATGCGCGGGATCATTATTCTGCCCCTTCCACCAGCCACCCCAGACCATCCCGAGGTCACTAGCGGCGTCCAACATATTCTTCCACGCCTTTTTCATCACATTGTTCTGGTCGATGGGCGTTGCTAGCGCCTTTGTTTTCTTTCCATGCTTGTCAATGGAAATGATCTGCGAAAAGTCCGCCGCCAGACCAAGGTTGTGCCAACTTACCCAGGCGTGGGTCACGGGACCCATCACCTCGACCCATGTCTGCGTCCGATGGTCCCACGCAATTCTGTCTGAGTACTCGCAGTTCGGCTCCGCCGGTCTATCGCGCGGGATTCGTACCACGATTGAGTCGAATTCTTGCAGCTGCACAATCCGGTGTTCGTACTCAGCCGATTTTGGTCCGACACCATCTCGCTTTACCACGCGCTCAGCGGGTGGAATGACCTCCCAGTGTTCTTCCTTCGACCCATCTCCAACAGGCTTGCCGTCCGCAGTCTTCTTGATGCGACGGCATTTCTTCCACACCTCGAACTGCTCTTGAGGGCTTCGGAAGCCTCCCGTCTTAGGAACAATCCCCAGATCCTTTACGACCTCCGGGCTCTTGTCGCCACCATGGGCCTGGTAGATGGCCATGAGGGCGTCGACGCGTTTGGCAAACTCGGGGTTCACCTTGCTGAGCATGTCCTTGTTATCGCCGTGACCGGCGTAGGGCGCCGGCGTGGCGGCCATGTCCACCTTTTGCACCTTCTTGATGTACTCGCGCACCAGCTCGATATCCCAGCAGGCGGTGCCCTCCAGGAATGAGTCCCCAGTAGCGCTGCCACCCGGACATGGTGAAGGAACTGCAGCGGGCGCAGCTCCGGAGCTGGGCGTTAGGGCGCCCGCCGGTGGAACGCCCGGACCGGCACCAGATGGACCCGCAGCGACGCCCCCACCCGGGCTGGGCACCGGAGCGCTCCCGGCCGGGGCACCGGCAAGGAACAAGGCCATCACGCCACAGACGAGGCCTGCTAAGGGTGTGTGGAAATAATGCCGATGGGCCTTCATCGTCCGTTTCCCTCCCTCATCGCGTCGGATCGACTGCGAAGTTTGCCATTAGGGCTACTCAGTGCCTATCTCTTCCCCACCGTTTTCCTGTTATACGTGATTCTGATTGGGTTTGTCGTTGCCCTGATCGGCTTCGCGAAATACCGGCTGTGGAAGAATCGCCTATTTTGGTTGTTGTTTGCCGCCTTCCCGCCGATCAACTTCTTATGGGTCACAGATCCGGGCCCAATCGTCCAGCAACTCGATACGTTTACCTTTCTGGTCACGGGATTCCTCGCGTCCATATCTGCGGTGCTCTTGTGGCGCATTATCAGAGCGATTTCCACAGAGCCGCGGCCGCCATAACCGCGAGACGGACGATGAGCAGGGTGATCCACGTGTCCATCCGATGGCGCGGCCAGTGCAGGCCCACCAGGTCAAACACGTTGCTCCCGTTCCACCGACCGTTGCTCGCGTTCCGCCGGCCCACGTAGCTCGCCCTGGCCAGTGGATGGTCGGGATCCTCTCGCCTGAGCTGGACGTACATCGCGATCCACGCAACCGTCAGACATAAGAATCCTGTGACTGCCGTCGCGTCCGCCCATTGCCGGCCTCTCGCCATTGTGGCGATGATCATAACGATGAGCGCGACCAGCAGAACAAGTATCGCGTCGTGCACCCGAGTCATGCTTTTGACCAGCTTTCCCTTGCCCGCGTGAGAATCTCCCCGTGGCTAGCCTTTACCGGTCCACATGCTGTCCGTCGGATTCTGGCGATCGAAACGGACCTGTTCGCTAGGTACTAACTGTAGTTCTGGGAGGGCGAAACTGGTACTTCCAGCAGGTCATGGCAAGGGGTAGATTTTTCCGGCGCCCCCGGGGCGGAAGACCGTGATCCAGTCCACCGCACCGATTGGCGCGTGTGCCGGACCCCGGCGGGCGTGCTCGGCGTCCGAGGTGATCGCGAACGCGATGCCCTGGTCATCGTAGATCAAGAACCGGACCCCGCCAAGGTTGGGGATCGTCATGTTGACCTTCACTCCGCACTTCGACGCTGGATCGCGTCCCTGCGACATCGGTGGACAATTGCACGGTGACACTCACCGTGTGATAGAGGGTTTCGCCCCTGGCCAGTTTGACCTGAAGATCTACGGTCTCTGTTTGGGCGGCGATCGGTTGAACCAGTAGGAGGATGAGTAGCCCGATGACGAGGGCAAACTCCCGGCTCACGCGGCTCACCTCCGGCGAGACGGAGAACGACTTGTGTTGGAGTGTTGGAGTAGGTTGTTTACTCTGCGTAAACTCTTCGACGGGCCCGTGAGCTTCTCCTAGCTCTGTACTCAACGACTCTTCGTCGAGTCTCCGAACCGTTGCAGACGAAACAGCGCGAGGTCGTGGCCGCTGCCTCCTTCCAGCGCCAGGTCCGCCATGATCTCTCCCACGACGCTGCAGAACTTGAACCCGTGCCCCGAGAACCCGGCGGCGATGCAGACGTTGGGGTGCTGCGGGTGCCGGTCGAGGATAAAGTGCTCGTCGGGCGAGTTGGTGAACATGCAGGTCTTCATCGCCATCGTCGGACCGTCGGCGTCCGGGAAGTAGCGGCGGATCCCTTCGCGCAGCGTCGCTTCGTCTTCGGCATGAACCTCCCGATCGAGCGCGTCGGGATCGGTGTGCTCGGCCCGGTGGTGGTACCGGCCGAGCTTGAAACCGGGGATGCCGTAGACCGGAAAGCCGTAGTAGTGTCCCTCGGGCGTCCTCATGTTGAAAACCGGAAACGCGCCGAGCCGAAAGTACTCCGGGCGAAGCGGCTGCGTCCAGATCAGCACCTGACGTTCGGGGATCGCCAGGCGCGCGAGCGCGGGTACTAACCGAGAGGCCCAGGCCCCCGCGGTGATGATCAGCCGGCCGGCGCGATAGGTACCTTGCGCGGTGCGCACTTCCACGTGATCCTCGCTGCTCTCCCATGACACCACGGGCTCCCGCGCGCGGATCTCGGCCCCAAGGTCCTGGGCTGCCATCACGTAGGCGACGATCGCGCGCTCCGAGAGCACAAAGCCGCCGTCGGGTTGATGGACCGCCACCATGTCGTCGGCCAGCCGGTATCCGGGAAACCGCCGGCGCAGGGCCGCCGCGTCGAGCACCTCGTGTGACAGGTGATGCAGGCTGCAGGCCAGCAGCGCCCCCTTCACCGGGTCATCGGACGGGTGGCCGGCATCGATAGAACCGGTGATGACCAGGAGACGTTCGCCAGCAAGGTTCTCGATTTGACGCCAGAGTTCATAGGCTCGTCGGAGCAATGGAACATATGAAGGGTGCTCAAAGTAGGCGAGGCGAATGATGCGGTTGATGCCGTGCGACGAGCCCCGATCGTGCGGGATGTCGAACTGCTCGAGCCCAAGCACCCTGACACCACGCCGCGCCAGCTGATACACGGTGGCGCTGCCCATCCCGCCCACGCCAATCACGATGACATCATACGGCTGCACGCTACACCTCCAAATATTGCCGCGGCCCGTGCCTCGGGGCAGGAGCCGCCCTGGCCCAGCAGCGAAGTCGATGCGCGCGAGGTGAAGATCCACGCCTGACCTGCCGACCGGGACGGTCACCTTTCTGTTTACCGACATCGAGGGTTCCACGCGCCTGCTCCAGACCCTGGGTGATCGGTATCCGGCGATCCTCGAGGACCAGCGCCGGCTGCTGCGAGACGCCTTTGCGCGACACGATGGCCACGAGGTCAACACCCAGGGCGACGCGTTCTTCGTCGTCTTCAAGCGGCCGCGGGAAGCCGTCGCCGCGGCCGTGGACGCGCAGGGCGCGGTGCGTGGCCACGCCTGGCCCAATGGCGCGGAGGTCAGGATCCGCATGGGCCTCCACACCGGGGAGGGCACGCTGGCCGGCGGCGACTACGTAGGCCTGGATGTCCACCGCGCCGCCCGTATCACCTCGGTAGGACACGGCGGCCAGATTCTCCTGTCGCAGGCGACCGGCGCACTGATCGAACATGATCCGCCCGACCGCGTGACGCTGCGCGACTTGGGGCCGCATCGTCTGAAGGACCTCCAGCGGCCCGAGCGCCTGTTTCAGGTCCTGCATCCTGACATGTCACCGGACTTTCCCTCGCTGCAGTCGCTGAACGCCATGCCCCACAACCTGCCCGTCCAGTTGACATCGTTCATCGGACGCGAGCAGGACATGGCAGAGATCAAGCGCCTGCTTACAACCACACACCTGCTGACCTTGCTCGGACCGGGCGGCACCGGCAAGACACGGCTGTCGCTACAGA
This sequence comes from bacterium, assembly GCA_041487495.1. Taxonomy (GTDB): domain Bacteria; phylum Sysuimicrobiota; class Sysuimicrobiia; order Sysuimicrobiales; family Humicultoraceae; genus JBGPNN01. The sequence continues at coordinate 410 of JBGPNN010000106.1, read as the reverse complement.
TCGCCGCGGATTGCCTGGATCTGCTGCGCGACGGCGTGTGGCTCGTCGAGCTGGCGCCGATCTCTGACCCCTCCCTGGTGACGCAGACGGTGGCGTCGGCCCTCGGTCTCCGCGAGCCCGGTCGGGCGGTGATGGAAGCCCTGACCGAGTTCCTGCGCCCAAAATCCCTGATGCTGATCCTCGATAACTGCGAACACCTGCTGGCCGCGGCCGCAGACCTCAGTGCCGCGCTGCTGCGACAGGCACCGAATCTTCGCATCCTGGCCACCAGCCGCGAGACACTCGGCGTCACGGGTGAACTGACCTACCGCGTCCCGCCGCTGTCGCTCCCTAACCCCCAGGACGTCACATCACCCGAAAACATCGGCGGGTTCGCGGCGGTCCGGCTCTTCGTGGAGCGGGCCGCGTTC
>JBGPNN010000105.1:0-11011 GCA_041487495.1 bacterium | reverse complement strand
TCGCAGGCCATCGAGGCCGGGCTGGATCGGTGCGTCGCGAGACATGCCGCGATCGGCCGCGCCTGCCGGGCCGGCGTGCGGGCGCTTGGGTTCGCGCTGTGGCCGGCGCGTGACGAGATCATGGCGTCAGCCGTGACGGTGATCCGGACGCCAGAAGGGTTTCCGGAGGCTGAGGTACGGCGGGAGATGCGCGAGCGCTATGGGGTCATGGTCGCCGGCGGCCTGGGCGAGTTCGCGGGCAAGCAGATCCGGCTCGGGCACATGGCGGTTGGCGCGCACCCCACGCACCTCGCCGCCCAGCTGGCCGTCTTCGAACGCAGCCTGGCAAATCTCGGGATCCGCGTGCCGCCCGGCGCCGGGGTGGGCGCGGCCATGGCCACGCTGGGCGACTGGCAGTAGCGACAGGCCCGAGGGGCGGAGGTACGTGATGAACGGAGATGCCATCCGCACGGTGGCGCTGATCGGCGCGGGCACCATGGGGCCGGGTATGGCCGCCGTGTTCGCGAGTCACGGATTCGAGGTCCGGCTGGCGGACATCAAGCCCGAGATCCTGGAGCGGGCAAAGGCGACCACCGAGACCGTCTACGCCACGTTGGTCAACGGCGGCATGTTGGCCGCCTCGACCGTCGAGGCCGCCAGACCGCGCGTCCGCTTCACCACCGACACCGGCGATGCGGTGCACGGTGCCGATGTCGTGGTCGAGGCCATCCCCGAGCGGCTCGACCTCAAGCAGCGGTTGTTTGCGGAGATTGAGGGGCAGGTCTCGAGCGATGCCATCCTGGCGTCGAACACGTCGGGAATCCGGATCACGGAACTGGGCAAAGCTGTCACGCGGCCCGAGCGCGTCGTCGGGATGCACTGGTCCAACCCGCCGCATCTTATCCCGGTGATCGAGATCATCCGCGGCGAGCGCACGAGCCAGGCGACGGTAGACGCCATCAGTCGCGTTGTCGAGCGCCTGGAGATGCTGCCGGTACTCGTGCGGCGAGACGTGCCGGGCTTTGTGGAAAACCGGATCCTGTACGCTATCATGCGCGAGGCACTGCACCTCCTCGAAGCGGGTATCGCCAGCGCGGAGGACATCGACACGATCACGAAGTGGGGCATTGGGTACAAACTGTCGGTCATCGGACCGCTCGAACTCCTCGACGTGGCCGGGCTCGACATCTACCAGAGCGTGGCGTCGTACCTGAACGCCGATCTGTCCAGCCGCACCGACGTCAGTCCGCTGATCCAGGAAAAGGTTCAGGCGGGGGAGTTGGGGCTCAAGACCGGTAAGGGGCTCTTCGCCTACCGGCCCGAGCAGATCGCACCGTTGATGCAGAAGCGCATGAGACTGCTGCTGGCGGCGCGCAAAGCGCTCTCGGCGCCGGCATGAGGGGTCGACGCACCATCACCGCCAAGCCCCCCGCTCGTGACACGCGGACCGCGGTCGCCTGGGCGTGCCGGATCCTTGGCATGCACGATCACGGCGACCTGACGCTGGGTCACGTCAGCGCGCGCGCAGGCGATCGCCTCTATATGAAGCGCAAGGGCCTCGGGCTGGAGGAAGTCACGCCCAGCGACGTCCTGACACTGGACGGTGACGGCCGGCTCGTCGCGGGGACCGGGACCGTTCACCTTGAGGTCGTGCTGCACACGGAGGTGTATCGTGCTCGGCCGGACGTCGGGGCAGTGATCCATACGCACCCTTTCTATATCACCGCCATGAGCGCGGTGGCCGCCGAACTCCAGTACCTGACCCACGATGCAGTGCTCTTTCCTGAAGGCGTCAGCGTGTTCGACGATACTGCCGATCTCGTGGTCACGCGGGACGTCGGTGCCGACGTCGCCCGGGCGCTCGGCCACCGCCGCGCCGTGCTGCTCCGCAATCACGGGGTGCTCATTGCCGGGAAAGATCTCCGATGGGCGGTCCTGGCCGCGGTGACCCTCGAACGCGCTGTACGACTGCAGGCGGTCGCCGCGTCGCTTGGGATCCTCAGGCCCATTCCGGCGGCGATGGTGGCCCCGCAGCACGCGTCCAAGTACCGCGAGGAGTTCCTCGACGAGTATTGGGCGTACTGGATTCGCAGCCTGCGTCGCTCTGGACTGGATCATGGGATGCCGCGCCACGGTCGTGGGGCCTGAGATGGCGCCGCGGGTGGTCGGCGCGTCGATGCCACGCGTCGACGGCGTGGAAAAAGTTACCGGCGCCGCGCGCTTTGTCGGCGACATGGTGCTGCAGGGGATGCTGCACGGACGCGTACTGCGCAGCCCTGTGCCCGCCGCGCGGGTCGTGCGGGTCGATACCACGGCGGCCGAACGCCTGCCCGGCGTGCGGGCCGTGCTGACAGGCCGCGATCTCGGGGGCATGGACCCGTATTACGGCCATGCGATCAAAGACCGTCCGGTGATCGCGATCGACCGCGTCCGGTTCGCGGGGGAGCCCGTCGCCGCGGTGGCCGCGGATGATCCGGCCACGGCCGATGAAGCGGTGCAGGTGATCGAGGTGGAGTACGAAGACCTTCCCGCCGTCACGACCCTGGACGCCGCGCTGGCCGCCGGCGCCCCGCGGCTCCACGAGGGCCCGCTGCGGCCGGGATTGTTCCACGGTCTGGGCGAGCTACGGCGCGAGGCGGGGAACGTCTGCTACCACTATCACTTTTCGCGCGGTGACCTCGACGGCGCCTTTGCCCGCGCCGAGGTGGTCGTCGAGGGTGAGTACACGTTTCCCGCCGTGTATCAGTACGCAATGGAACCGCACACGGTCATCGCGCAGTGGGACGCCGACGGCCTGACCGTATGGGCCTGCTGCCAGCATCCCTACCTCGTACGCGCCGAGCTGGCCGACCTCTTTGGGCTGCCGCTGTCGTCGGTGCGCATCATCGTGCCGTATATCGGCGGCGGCTTCGGCAGCAAGTCGTACACGAAGATGGAGCCGCTGACCGCGGCGCTGGCACGCAAAGCCGGCCGGCCGGTCCGCATCGCCAACCGCGTGGATGAGGCGATGGTGACGACCCGCCGGCACAACATGAAGTGCTGGATGCGCACCGCTGCGACGCACGACGGCGCGGTGGTCGCCCGGCAGTGCAGGATCTGGCTCGACACGGGTGCCTACGCCGACAACGGTCCTCGCGTGGCCGCGACCGCGGGCGACGCCGCTCCCGGGCCCTATCGGTGGAAGGCCGTGGAAGTCGACGCCTCGGCCGTGTACACAAACACGCCGCCGGCCGGCTCATACCGCGCCTTTGGCGCGGCGCACCTCTCGTGGATCGGTGAGTCGCAAATCGACGAGCTGGCCCGCAGGGCCGGTCTCGATCCGTTGGAATTTCGGCTTCGCAACCTGCTCCGCTCCGGTGAGGAGGTTCGCCCCGGCGGCAAGCCGCTGGACGCCGACCTGGTCGGAGACGTGACGAAGGTCGCGGCGGCCGTCGGCTGGGGGACGCCAAAGCCGGCGCTGGTCGGCCGCGGACTGAGCGTCGGACTGCTCGCGGCGGGCGCGAATCCTGTATCGACGGCGGTTATCCGCCTGCAGGCCGATGGGACCGCGATCGTGCTGGCCAGCACGTCGGAGTTGGGTCAAGGCGCACGCACGGTGTTCACACAGATCGCTGCCCAGGAACTCGCCGTACCGCCGGGGCGCATCCGCGTCATGGGGGCCGACACGCAATTTACACCCTACGATCGATCCACCGGCGCGAGCCGCTCGACGGCGATTGCCGGGAAGGCCGTCCAGAAGGCGGCCACCGACCTGCGCGGTCAACTGGTCGACATCGCGGCCGGAGTGTGGGGCCTGCCCCCGAGTTCGCTCGACGCGCGTGACGGCGCGGTGTGGCACGAGACCGAATCCCTCTCGTATCAAGAGCTCATCCGGCGGCACTTCGGCATGGTCGGCGGAGAGCTGATCGCCCGCGGCGAAGTCCGGCCCGAGCGCGGGACCGGATCGTACGCCGAGGGGCCCGTCTTCTGGGAAGTGTGTGTCGGCGCGGCCGAAGTCGAGGTGGACCGAGAGACCGGACGCATCCGCGTCCGGCGGCTGGCCAGTGTCGCGGACGTCGGCAAGGCGATCAACCCGCAGCTCGTCGAAGCGCAGGACCAGGGCGCCTGTCTCCAGGGTCTGGGCAACGCCCTCTTCGAGGAGATGTGCTTCGAGGACGGTCAACTGCTCAACGGCTCGCTGCTGGAATACCGGATCCCGACGACGGCCGATCTGCCCGACGAGTATCACTCGATTATCGTGGAGAACGCCGACGGACCGGGACCGTACGGTGCGAAGGGCATCGGTGAAGGGGCACTCGCCGGTGTGCCGGGCGCGATCGTCAACGCGCTCGCCGACATCGGGATCGAGATGCGGGAACTGCCGTTGACACCCGAGCGTGTCTGGCGCCGCCTGCGTGAACTGGACACGGGGTCGGGTCAGCATCCATAGGCCGAGGAGGTGCGTGCGATGCAACGTGGTGCGATGACCGTGCTCGTCGTCATTGGACTGCTGTTGGGTGTGGGGCTGCCGCAGGGCCGAAGCGCGCCGGCCCGCCGCCTGGTGGTCTACAGCGCCGCCCCACAGGCGTTTACCGAGAGCCTCAAGCATGATTTCGAGGTTGAGAATCCCGGCGTCACGGTAGAGATCCTCGCCGGTCTTGGCGGCGAGGCCATGATTGCCAGGCTCGACGCCGAGCGATCCAGCCCGCGCGCCGATGTGATGCACTCGGGGGCGGTCTTCGAGTTCCTTGAAGCCGGCAAGAAGGGGCTGCTGGGCTCCACCCGCCCGCGCGAAATCGCCGGCGTGTTTCCCGCGAGCCTCTTCCTGGGAGGATCGCGCATCCCGCTCTTTGACACCGAAGGGCGATGGTACGTGTGGGGCTTCTCCCTCGGCGTGATCGGTTTCAACCGCGACCGTCTGGCGGCGCTGCGGCTGCCTGTGCCCAAGACCTGGTCCGACCTGGCGAACCCCATCTACAAAGGGCAGGTGGTGTTCAACATGCCGCAACTCTCCTCGTCGGCGTTCAATACCATCGTCGCCCTGTATCAGATCATGGGCCCGCAGGGCCTGTGGTCATATTGGGATCGCGTCAACGACAACATAGCCTTCTATTCACGGTCGACCGCGGCCCTCTATACGCTGGTCGGCCGCGGCGAGATCCCCATCAGCTTCGGCGTCGCGCGCCCCTACTATGAAGGCCAGGCGCGCGGACAGGCGGTCGATGTCGTGTACCCGTCCGAGGGCGCGTGGGTCTTCGCCACGGCCGTCGGCATGGTGAACAACGCACCCAACCCAGACCTGGCGAAGACGTTCATGAAGTTCACCCTGTCGTCGTCGGGACAGGTTCAGGCCGTGAACCAATTCCAGAATCCCGTGCGCGCGGGGATCCGTCCCACCGCGCACAGCCTCGACCTGTCGATCGACGCGGTCGTTCGCCAAGTGCCGAAGATCATCGTCGTCGACCTCGAGGTGGCGGATCGCGTCCGGAGCGACATCATGAAACGATTCGATGCCTACACCTCCGGCCGCGCGCGCTGACGGCGGCAGGCAAGGGCTGATTGATCCCGCGGCCGCACGGGCTCGTGGAGGCACGCTCGGATGACGCGCGTGCGTCTGGTCAACCTGGCGAAGGCGTTCGGCTCCACTTGGGCCGTTCGGGACGTCGGGTTCGAAGTGGCCGAGGCGGAGTTCTTCTCCTTGCTAGGGCCGTCGGGGTGCGGCAAGACCACGACCCTGCGAATGGTCGCCGGTTTGGAGCGGCCGACCCGCGGCGAGGTGTGGTTTGGGGACGACGACGTGACCACCGTGCCCCCACAGCACCGGAACGTGGGCCTGGTGTTCCAGAGTTACGCGGTGTTTCCCACGATGACGGTCTACGACAACGTCGCGTACGGCCTGCGGATTCGCCGGCTGCCCCGCGACGAGATCCACCGGCGCGTCGAGCGGGTCCTTGAGGTCCTGGAGCTCGGCGCGCTCGCGGCGCGGATGCCTGGGCAACTCAGCGGCGGGCAGTTGCAGCGGGTCGCGCTCGCCCGCGCGCTCGCGATCCAGCCGCGGGTCTTGCTGCTCGACGAGCCGTTGTCCAATCTCGATGCCAAGCTGCGCGTCGACGTCCGGGCCGAGATCAAGCGACTGCAGCGCGACCTCGGCATCACCACACTCTACGTCTCACACGACCAAGAGGAAGCACTGTCGATATCCGATCGGGTTGGCGTGATGAACCGGGGCGTGCTCGAGCAGGTCGGGCGTCCTGAGGCGATCTACCGTCGCCCCGCGACGCGGTTCGTCGCGGCGTTCGTCGGAGAGGGAACCCTCGTTGAGGGAAGACTCGTCATGGACGGTGGGCGCGGCCGTGTGATGATCGAGCCACGCCTGGAACTGCCGGTGCCGGATACCGCCGCCGTCCCGCAGGGCCGCGTGTGGGTCTGCATCAGACCCGAAGCGCTGAGCCTCGCGCGAGACGCGGCGCCGGACGCGGCGCGAGACGCGGTGACACTCGAGGGAACGGTAGAGCACGTCGAGTTCGTGGGGGCCGTGCTCCGGGCCAATATCCGCGTCGCCGGTCTATCGCGCCCGCTGCGATTTTCGGCTTCCTCGATGGACGCGGGTGGCGGCGCGCTGCGTCTCGGCGCGGTCGTTCGGGTGGAGGTCAACCCGGCTGGAGTCGCGATCGGGCCGCTGGACGAGGGCGGTGGAAATGGGGTCGCCGGGTCCCTCTCGCACACATGACGATGCCGGCGTTTCGGGGTGTGCTCTTCGACTTTCACGAGACGCTGATCTCTGCGGATCGCTGGATGGCGATGGAGACACGGGGAATCGCGACCGAGATTCTTGATCACCTGGGCGTTGGGAAGGGAGCGGTGACCGCCCTCATGACGCAACAGGCCCAGGACGCGCACGCGCGCCTGAGGACCATCAGCCGTGATACCGGGCTGGAATACCCGGCGGCCGAGGTCGCTCGGGTGATTCTCCGCGACCTTGGGCTCGAGACGCGGTTCGACGATGGCGCGATCGCCGTCGCCGTTGAGCGGCTCTTTCGATCATACGTCGGCGACGTCCGGCTGAAGCCGCGTGTGGCGGAAACCCTCACCGTCATGGCCCGGCAGGGGTGCCGGATGGCCGTGGTCTCGAACGCCACGTACGGTCCGTTTCTCGGGTGGGCCCTGGACGCCTGTGGGGTTCGGAGGCATTTCGAACGGATCGTGGTGTCGGCGGACGTGGGACTGCGCAAGCCTCGGCGCGAGATCTTCGACGCGGCGCTGCGCGCCATGGGGTTGGCCCCTGCCGACACCGTGTATGTCGGAAATGACTACCTCAAAGATGTCGTGGGTGCCAAGCTTGCGGGGTTGTCGGCTGTGTGGATCCCAGAGGCCTCCGCCACGGATCACCGGCAGTACACGCGCGTCCACCCCGACGCGCTTGCGGACACGTTCGATACCTTGCCCGAGATTCTCGACCGGCTGCACGCGCTGAGGGCCGCCAGATGACCGGCGAGCTTCACGAACTGCTCACCGGCGCCGGCACGTTCGCGGATGACATCCGCCTGCCGCGGATGCTTCACGCGACGTTCGTCCGAAGCCCGCATGCCCATGCACGCATCCTCGGTGTCGACGCGCAGGAAGCGCTGGCCCACGCCGGCATCGCGGGTGTCATCACCGCGGACGATCTCGGCGAGGTGAATGCCCCGCTTCCGCTGCGGTTTGCGCACGCCACCCTGCGGCACCCGCTCATGCCCCACCCGCTCGCGCACGACGTGGTGCGCTTTGTGGGCGAGCCCGTCGCGATCGTCCTGGCCGAAGACCGCTACCGGGCGGCCGACGCGGCCGAGGCCGTGCGCGTCGAATACGACCCTCGGCCGCCCGTCGCCTCCATCGAGTCGGCCCGGAGTCCCGGCGCTCCGCTCGTCCACGATACGGCCCCCGGCAATGTCGCTGGGACCTATCGGTGGCGGATCGGCAAACCGGATCTGGCCATCCACGATGCCCCTGTGCGTTTCTCCATCAAGCTGGCCATCAGCCGTGGCGCCGCCGTGCCAATCGAGACCCGCGGCTGCGTCGCGTCCTACGAGCGTGATGCCGACACGCTGACCCTGTGGGCCTCAACCCAGAGCCCGCACTATCTCCGACGGACGGTGGCCGATCTGTTGGGGATGCCTGAGCAGCGCGTCCGCGTTGTGGCGCCGGATGTCGGCGGCGCGTTCGGCGTCAAGGGCGGGGCGCCGCGTGAGTACATCTTGGTAGCCTGGCTGGCCCGGCGCACTGGGCGTCCGGTCAAGTGGATCGAGGAACGGCGAGAGTACTTTCTGGCCTGCCAGCAGGATCGCGACCAGGTGCATCTCATCGAGGTGGCCGCCACGCGCGAGGGCCGGCTCCTGGGTCTGCGTGACAGATTCGCGCTCGATATCGGCGCGTACGCCCTGTACGGTCATCTGGTGGGGTTTCACACCGCCGCACATCTCGTCGGACCCTACCGCCTGCCCCACCTCGACGTGCAGTTCGAGGCGGTCTATACGCACCGCGTACCGACCGGTGCGTACCGTGGCGCGGGGCGTCCTCAGGGGGCGTTCGTGATCGAGCGCGTGATGGATCACCTGGCCCGTGAGGTCGATCTCGATCCCGTCACCGTGCGCCAGCGCAACCTCGTCCCACCCGAGGCGATGCCCTGGGACACTGGTCTCCGGCAGCCGGACGGGCGGCCTGTCGAGTACGATAGTGGGGACTATCCCCGCTTGCTGCGGGTGGCCCTCGATCGTTTTGATTATGCGGGGTGGCGGGCGCGGCAGCGTCGCAATCCCGACGACGGCAGGACGCTCATCGGTGTGGGGGTGGCGCTCTACGTCCAGGAGACGGCGGCGCACGGGCACGAGAGGGTCACGCTCCAGATGGAACCCTCCGGTCATGTGGTGCTGACAACGGGCCCGCCCTCGCAGGGGCAGGGGCTCACGCCGAGCCTGACCCGGATCGTCGGGCAGGAACTGGGGATTCCGCCGGGATGGGTGCGCATCACGACCGGCGATACATCGGAGATGCCCGACAGCTTCGGCACCCATGGAAGCCGAGTGGCCACGCTCATCGGGAACGCGAGCGTGAATGCGGCCCGCGCGTTGGCGTCACGCCTGCGGGCGGCGGCCGTCGACGCGATGGCCTGCGGCCCCGAAGATATCGTCCTGCAGGACGGCCGCGCGCTACGCCGCGGCGACCCCGGCGCCGGTCTCGCCTATGGCGAGTTGATGACGCGCCTGGCGGCCCAGGAGCCGAGCGGGATATCCGCAGGCGGCCGGCTCGAGGTCAGCGCCGTGTTCCACCCGGAAGGCGCGGCCTGGTCGAGCGGGGCGCACCTCGTCGCGCTTGAAGTCGACCCCGATACCGGCGCCGTGCGCATCCTTCGGTACCTGGTCGTGTATGATTCGGGTACGGTACTCGACGAGGACGCCGTTCGGAGACAGGTCCTGGGCGGCGTGGCACAGGGTATCGGCGGGGCGCTGTCGGAACGCCTGGTGTGCGACGAAGCCGGACAGCCTCTCGTCGCGACGTTCGCCGACTACGCGGTCCCTCGCGCCGCGCACGTGCCAAGCGTCGAGGTCGTTCGTGTGGAGACGCCGTCCCCGCTCAATCCCCTCGGGCTGAAGGGCGCGGGGGAAAGCGGGTGTATGGGCGCCTACGCGGCGATTGCCTCGGCCGTCGAAGACGCGCTCTCCGCCGCCGGGCACCGCGTCACCGCGCTGCCGCTGCAGACGCAACACATCTGGGAGATGAGGAGGAGCCACGATGGCGCAGACGCTGCAACCCACGCGGGCCGCTAGACCCCGCTGGCCTGAGGGCGTTGAGGTCAAGGTCTGGCACCGGTACTTCGGCAGCGAGTTCGGCCTCGAAGAGGTCCAGGCGTTGCTCGGGGTCCTGCAGCAAGAATTCCTGACCAACGGACCGCAAAACCAGGCGTTCCAGGAGGAATTCGCCGCCTTTTGTGGCGTGTCGCACGCGTTCGCGACGTCGAGCTGCACGACGGCCCTGGCGCTGGCCGCGCAGCTCTGTGGGCTTGGGCCCGGAGACGAGGTCATTACGACGCCATTGACCTTTGTCTCCACGAGCCAGGCCGTGCTTTCCTGCGGCGCGGTCCCGATTTTCGCCGACGTCGATCCGCTGACGTTCAACATTGACCCTTCGAGCGTCGCCGAGAAAGTGACCGCGAAGACCCGGGCCATCTTCGTGGTCCACCTGAACGGCCAGTGCTGCGACATGGATCGGATCAACGTGATCGGCGAGGCACGCGGGCTACACATCGTGGCCGACGCGGCGCATGTCGTGGGGGCAACCTACAAGGGACGCCCGTCCGGATCGCTGTGTGACGCCTCGGCGTTTAGCTTCCACTCCAGCAAGAACATGACCACCCTCGGCGAGGGGGGCATGTTGACCACGCGGCGCGGCGACTGGGCCACCAAAGTACCGCTGCTGCGGTCTATGGGTGTCATGCACACGCTCGAGGAACCCCGTCCCGACCCGCTCGACTACTGGCTTCCACTGCCCTACGAGGTGGATGACCCCGACGGGTACATCCCGGACAATTACCGCATGAGCGAGGCGCAGGCCGCGGTCGGCCGCGTCCAACTGCGCAAAGTGGGCCGGCTGAATGCCCGCCGGCGGGCGATCGCACATCGATACACGCACGAGCTTCAGGATATCGTCGGACTCATCCCGCCGTACGAGGACCCCAACGGGCATCACGTGTATTACTTGTATAGCCTCCTCGTTGACGAGCGGCAGGCGGGGTTCTCGCGGGACCACCTGATGCGGGTGCTGTTCCGTGACTTCGGCGTGCATACCATCACCGGGTATCCGCCGGCCTATTGGTTCAAAACCTACCGCAAGCGCGGGTACCTGCGTGGTCTGTGCCCGGTCGCGGAGCGGGTCTACGGGCAGATCATGAGCCTGCCGGTGAGCCCCCAGATGACCGACGACGACGTCAACTATGTGATCGAAAGCATCCAAAAGGCCGCCGTGAGGCTCAAATGAGGCCAGGCAAGGTATCACCGGTCGCACTCCGCGAGCGCATCTT
>JBGPNN010000104.1:0-11058 GCA_041487495.1 bacterium | reverse complement strand
CCTGGACGAACCGACCGCCGTGTTGACGCCGCAGGAGGTTGACGACCTCTTCAGCAACCTGCGGCGGCTGCGCGCCGAGGGCAAGACCATCATCTTCATCAGCCACATCCTGGAGGAGGTGTTGGAGATCGCGGACCGGGTCACGGTCCTGCGCCGCGGCCAAGTGGTCGGCACGCTGCCGGTCGCGGGTGTGACCAAGGGCCAGATTGCCGAGATGATGGTCGGCCGGCCCGTGCTGCTGGAGTTGCCGATTCCCGTGACACAGACCGGTGAGGTACATCTCGATGTTGACCGCGCGGTGGTCATGGGTGGGCGCGGCCGGGCCGCGGTCCGCGGCATCTCGTTCGCGGTCAGGGGTGGCGAGATCTATGGGATTGCCGGCGTGGAAGGCAACGGTCAGAGCGAACTGGTCGAGGCGCTAGTCGGGCTGCGGCCGCTTACGGGCGGCGCGATCCGGATTCTGGGCCAGGACATCTCGAAGGCGGACCCACAGGCGATCCGGCTGCTCGGTGTCGCCCACATCCCCGAGGACCGGCACCGTCGTGGTCTCGTGCTCGCCATGGACGTGTCGGAAAACCTGATCCTGGGTCACCACATGCGCGACGTCTTCGGTCGCGGCGCGGTGCTCGACCGGTCCGCGATCGACCGATACGCGCGCGAACGGGTGGAGCGGTTCGACGTGCGCACGCCGTCGCTGCATACACCCGCCCTGGCGCTCTCCGGCGGCAACCAGCAAAAAGTCATCGTTGCGCGCGAGTTCGCGTTCGCGCCGAAGGTTCTGGTCGCCGCGCAGCCGACGCGCGGGTTGGACATCGGGGCCACGGAGTTCGTCTGGCGGCAGATCGTCGATGCCCGGTCCGCGGGGCTTGCGGTCGTTCTGGTCTCGGCGATGCTCGAAGAGATCCTTTCACTCGCCGATCGCGTCGGCGTCATCCACGCCGGGCAGATCGTGGCCGAGTTCCCGCGCGGAGCGGCGACGCCGCGCGAGATCGGGCTGTTCATGGCGGGCGAGCAGCAGACCGCACAGACAGGGGGTTCCGTGTGAGCGCGCGGGCGCGGCTGCTTTTGATTCAACTGCTGGCCCCGTTCCTCGCGATCGGGTTCGGCGCCCTGGTAGCGTCGGGCATCATCCTGGCCATCGGCCAGAATCCCATCGATGTCTATGCGCTGATGCTCCGCTTCAGCCTGACACGGGCGGACAGCGTCGCGGCCATCCTGTTTCGAACCACGCCGCTGATCTTCGCGGGTCTCGCCGTCGCGCTGTCCTTTCGCGCCAATCTCTGGAACATCGGCGTAGAGGGACAGTACTATGTCGGGACGTTTGCTGCGGCGCTGGTGGCATTTGGCGTTCGCGGGCTGCCGGCTGTGATCCACCTGCCGCTCGCGGTCCTGGCGGGGATGGTGGGCGGGCTGCTCTGGGCGGTGGTGCCGATCGCCCTGAAGCTCCGGCGTGGCGCGCACGAAGTTATCACGACGATCATGATGAACTACATTGCGCAGGCGGTCGTGCTGTACTTGCTGGCGGACGTGTTCCGCGATCCGGCCCAGGCCGGCACGCCCCGTGTGCGCACGCCGGAGTTTGTCAGTTCGGCGCGCATCCCGCTGCTGCGCCCGCTGCTGGCCCTCTTCGGCCTCGGGATTCCCGAGCATTCGGCCCTGAACTGGTTTCTGCCCGCGGGCGTGCTGCTCTGTGCCGCGGCGGCGTTCTGGCTCGCGCGGACACGCTTTGGGTTTGAGGTGCGTGCGGTGGCGTTGAACCCGCTGGCCGCGGAAGCCGCCGGCATTCGGATGCATCGCGTTCAGCTGTTGATGTTTCTGGCCAGCGGCGCCGTCGCCGGGCTGATCGGACTGTCGGACGCCCTCGGGTTCTTCGGCTATTTCGACATCGACTTTCCCAAGGGTCTGGGATTCCTGGGCATCTCCGTCGCGCTGCTGGCGAAGAACAACCCCATCGGGATCATCCCGGCCGCGTTTCTCTTTGCGTTCCTGGATCGCGGCGCGCAAGGCGTCCAGGTGTTTGTCGGCATCCCTCGGGAAGTGATCACGATCCTCCAGGGGATTATCATCCTGGCGATCGTCGTGGCGTACGAACTGCTGACACGCTATGTCAGGCACCAGCGCAAGCGCGAGGCGGAGCGCGTGGTCGCCGCGCCGGCTCCGGCACCCGCGGTCGGAGGAGGCGCGTCGTGATCGACCTGCTGAGTTCGATGGTCGGACTGGCCCTGGTCGCGTCCGCGGTGCGGCTGACCGTGCCGATCGCGCTCACCGCACTCGGGGCCGTGTATTCGGAGCGCGGCGGCGTGGTCAACATCGGCCTGGAAGGCATCATGATCATGGGCACGTTTTTCGGCGCGGCTACCACGCACCTGGTCGCGCAGGCGACGGGGGGCGTCGCGGGTGCGCCGTCGGCATGGGCCCCGGTGATCGGGTTGCTGGCCGCGGTGGCAGCCGGGATCCTCTTCGCGCTGATCCACGCCGTGGTGGCCGTGACGTTTCGCGTCGATCAGATCATCAGCGGTGTGGCGCTGAACCTGCTGGCGGCGGGGCTGGCGCGTTTCTTGAACATCCTGCTGTTCAACGTGTCGACACAGTCGCCGGGCATCAATGGATTCGCGCCGGTGGGCATCCCCGTGCTGCGTGACATCCCGGCGCTGGCGCCCGTGGCCACAGGGATGTCGCCGGTGATTCCGCTGTCACTGTTATTGGTGGTCGCGGGCCAGTGGATCTTGCTCCGCACTGTCTTCGGGTTGCGGCTTCGCGCGGTGGGCGAGCATCCCGCGGCCGCGGATACGCTGGGCATCAACGTCGCGAGGATGCGCTATGCGGGCGTGCTGATCAGCGGGGCCCTGGCGGGGCTGGCCGGGGGATACCTGTCGATCGAGCAGGGGCGCGGCTATCTCGAAGGCATGACCCAGGGGCGCGGCTTCATCGCCCTGGCGGCGATGATCTTTGGCAACTGGTGGCCCGTGGGCGCGCTCGGCGCATCGGCGCTGTTCGGGTATTTCGATGCGCTGAGCCTGCGCGTGGTGCACACGCGCATCCCCTACCAGTTCATCACAGTGCTGCCGCACATCGCCTCCATCCTGGTGCTGGCGGGGTTCGTCCGCAGGGCGGCGGCGCCGGCCGCTGACGGGATCCCGTACAGCAAGGAGGAGGGCTAGGGTGGCCGACGCACCGATTGTCGTCGTGGGCGGCGCGCTGGCCGATGTGCGCGCCACGACCGGCGCGGCCTGGGTGCCGGGGCAGTCGCTGCCCGGACGGGTGCGGGTGATACCCGGTGGATCGGCACGCAACGTGGCGGTGAACCTCGCGCGGTTGGGCCATCGCGTGACGTTCCTTTCGGCTGTCGGCACCGATGCGCTTGGCGATTGGCTGCTGCGCGTGACCGCGGAGTCGGGCGTAGATGTCGGGGCGGTCGTCAGGAAGCCGCAGCCGACCGGCACCTACGTGACGGTCGGTGCGGAGCACGGGCCGCCCTGGTGTGTGGCTGATGCGGGACCACTCGAAGACCTGTTACCCGCCGATCTGGAAGGGTGGCGGGCCGCCATGACGAGCGCCGCGCTCGTCGTGAGCGACGCCAACCTCATCGACGCGCTTCAGCCGCTGGTAGCGGCGCTGGCGGGTGGACGGCCACGGGCGCTGCTGGCCACGTCGCCGATCAAGTCGGTACGGCTGCGACCGATCCTGGCCGGCGCGTCGCTGCTCGTGTGCAACCGTGACGAGGCCCTGGCGTTGACCGGATTGCCGCCAACGCTCGGCTGGCAGGCGCTCGGGACGGCGCTTCTGGTCGAAGGTGTGGAGCGCGTCATTATTACCCGTGACCGTGAGGGAGTGGCCGTGCTGTTCGCGGACGAGGCGATCGCCCTCCCCGCGTCTCCGGTAACCGTGGTGGATTCCACAGGGGCCGGCGACGCCGTCGCGGCTGTCGCGATTCACGCGGTACTCAGCGGGTACGATCCCGAGCGAACGGCGGTACTCGCGCTGGCGGCCGCGGCGGCCGTGGTACAGTCCGAAGAGAACACGCCAGCCGATCTGGCGGCGGTGCTCCGAATATGATGCGGCCTGTCTCACGCCCCATCGATATCTCGCCCGAGGTGGCGCGGGCCCTTGCCGCGCGCTCGCCGGTGGTGGCACTCGAGAGCGCGGTCTACTCGCACGGCCTGCCTCGGGAACAGGCGCGTGCGACCGCGCGCAAGCTCGACGAAGCTGTGCGGGCCGCTGGTGTCACGCCCGCGCTGGTCGTCGTGAGAGACGGCAGCATTCTCGTGGGCGCCGATCCCCTGGACATGGGATTTCTCTTCGAGCCGGACGCGCTGAAGATCGCCGAGCGCGATCTCGCGGTGGCCGTCGCCCGCGGGCAGTCGGGAGGCACCACTGTAGCGGCGACGATGGCGGTGGTCGCAGAAGTGGGGATCGTGGTGATGGCGACGGGTGGCATCGGTGGTGTGCACCTCGGCGCCCAGGAGTCGTGGGACGTCTCCGGCGATCTGCACGCGTTGAGCCGCTACCCCATCGTGGTGGTCTGTGCCGGCGCGAAGGCGATCTGCGACGCGGCGAAGACCGTCGAGGCCCTGGACACGCTCGGCGTGACCGTGGTGGGCTACCGTACCGAGGTCATGCCGGCGTTCTACGCTCGGTCCAGCGGGGTCCCCGTGCCGCACCGCGCGGATGCACCGGAGGAGATCGCCGCGATCGCCCGGGCCAAGACCGATCTTGGTCATCGGGCCGCTCTCCTGGTGGTCCAGCCGTGTCCTGAGCACGCCGCGCTCGATACCGGGACGGTGTCAGCGGCGGTCGACCGGGCGCTCGCGGAAGCCCGCTCGGCAGGCATCAGGGGAGGCGCCGTGACGCCCTATCTCCTCTCGGCCATCGCGGAGGCTACCGGCGGTCGGGCCCTGACCGCGAACCTGGCCCTGCTCGAGGCGAACGCCATACTGGCGGCCTCGGTGGCATCGGCGCTTGCCGCCTCGGTCAGGACGGGCGACCGTTAGGTTTCACGCACTTTTCTCGGATGGACCGCCGGGCCGGAGGGAAAGACACGAAGCGCGCGGAACTCCAGACCGCGTGACGTCCGATCAATCGCAGCGCGATCCACCGGTCTCCGCTGGTCTGGGGGTGGCGTTGCGGGCTGCGCGGAAGGAGCGCGGGCTCTCGCTCACCGAGTTGTCCACACGAACCAAGATCCGCGCGGACTATCTCACCGCGCTAGAAGAGGAGCGTTTCGACTCCCTACCGCCGTATCCGTTCGTCAGGGGCTTCTTGCAGACATATGCGATCGAGTTGGGACTCGATCCCGAACCGCTCCTGGTTCGCCTCGGCGCGCTCACCCCCCCGTCGGAGCCGGCGCCGATCGAGGAAGCGAGACGCCTGGAGACCGCGATCAAGCCTGCGCGCCCCCTGACCCCACGGCAGCGGGGCATGCGAACGGCGGGCATCGTTGGGGTCGTGGTCGTCATCTTGCTCGGTGTCTACGGCGCAAGACAACTGCAAGAGCTCAGCCAGCCGGTTCCGGCGCCCACCCCTCAGGGCGCCGCCCCCTCGCCGTCGGGTCCGGCACCACAGGCATCCGTGCCGGAATCGCCTGTGGCGCAGACCACCGCCGCAGAGGCAACACCGCAGCCGCAGGCGGCGCCGCAGCCGCAGGCGTCACCGATCGCGCCGGCCGGCGCCACCACACAGGTGACGGGTAGCGGCATCACCATCGACGTGGAAGCCACCGGACGGTCCTGGATCCGCGTGGTAGCGGATGATGCGCTCGCCTACGAAGGGTTTGTCACGGCCGGCGAACAGCGCCGCTGGCAGGCGAAAGGGTCGATGACCGTCCGCGTCGGCAACGCCGGCGCCATCGCCGTGCGGGTGAACGGCAAGAGTGTGGGCTCGTTGGGCGGACGGGGCGAGGTTGTCAGTCGTACCTTCCGCAGAGATGACGTGCGATGAGGGCTGAACTGCTTTCGGTGGGAACGGAACTGCTGCTCGGGCAGATCACGGACACGAACGCGACACATCTGGCGCGTCTTCTTGCTGCATACGGCGTGGATGTGTTGTTCAAGCAGACCGTGGGCGACAACATGGAGCGCGTCATCGCCGCGTTCCACCTGGCCCTGTCGCGCGCGGACCTGGTCATCGCGACAGGCGGCCTGGGCCCGACGGAAGACGATCTGACCGTCGAAGCGGTGGCCGCCACCGTCGGGCTTCCGCTGGTGTTCGACCAGGCCGTGGCCGATCGCATCGCCGGATTCTTCACGCAGCGGCGGCGCCAGGCACCGGAGTCCATCTTCCGCCAGGCGCGTATCCCAAGGGGCGCGGACGTCATTCCCAACCGGCGGGGTACGGCACCGGGCCTGATCGTTCCCGCCGGCGATCGCACCGTCTTCCTGTTCCCGGGCGTGCCCCATGAGATGGAGGGCCTTGTGGCCGAGGGTCTGATCCCCTGGTTGCAGGCCCGGTCGGGCGGGGACGTGATCACATCGCGGGTGCTGCGGATCGCGGGACTCGGTGAGTCGATGGTTGAGGAGCGCGTACGCGACCTCATCCACGGCAGCAATCCCACCGTGGCGCCCCTGGCGAAGCTGGGTGAGGTGCACCTGCGGATCACGGCCAAAGGGAAACCGGATCGTGTGGGGCCGATGATCGATGAGGTGGATGCCGGGCTGCGGGAACGCCTGGGGGACGCGGTCTTTGGAATCGACGACGAGCAACTCCACCAGGCGACCGCCCGTCTCCTGATCG
Organism: bacterium; assembly: GCA_041487495.1. Classification (GTDB taxonomy): domain Bacteria; phylum Sysuimicrobiota; class Sysuimicrobiia; order Sysuimicrobiales; family Humicultoraceae; genus JBGPNN01. The sequence continues at coordinate 4,329 of JBGPNN010000104.1, read as the reverse complement.
AACGGCAGCGGACCCTGGCGGTGGCCGAGTCATGCACCGGCGGTCTCGTCAGCGCGCGCCTGACCGAGGTTCCGGGCGCGTCGGCCTTCATGATGGCCGGATTCGTCACGTACAGCAACGACGCGAAGATCCGGGATCTTGGGGTGCCGGCCGCGGTGGTCGCGGAACACGGCGCGGTGAGCGCCGAAGTCGCCGCGGCCATGGCCGAAGGCGCGCGCCGGCGTGCGGGCACTGATCTGGCCCTGGCCGTCACGGGCATCGCTGGGCCGAGCGGCGCCACGCCTGCCAAACCGGTCGGTCTGGTGTACCTCGCGATCGCGACCGATGGCAAGACCCGCACCGACGAGATTAGGTTCGGCGAGGCGCCAGGCCGGGCGATCATCCGCCACCTGGCTGCACAGGCCGCGATCAACCTCGTCCGGCTCAGCCTACTGCGCTCGTGACGTTACGCCGCGTCTTCATCGCCGTCGAGACCAGTCCTCAGGTGCAGGAGGTCGTTACCACCCTCCAGGACAAGATGCGTGCGTCGGGTGTGAGGCTGCGGTGGGTCAAGCCGCAGAACATTCACTTTACCCTGCGGTTCCTCGGGGAGATCCCGGCGGCGCAGGTCGCTCGGGCTGTCGTCGCGACGCGGCAGGCAGTGATCGGGCTGACGCCCTTCGACGTGACAATCGCCGGGCTCGGCGCCTTTCCGAACTTCGACCGGCCCCAGGTGGTCTGGCTCGACACGCGGGAGGGAGGGGAAACCCTGGAACGTGTCGCGGCGGCGATGGACGCTCAGTTGGTCCGCGCGGGCTTCGCGTCCGACGGGAAGAGGTTCAGGCCTCACTTGACGCTTGGTCGTGCCCGGGACGACCGATACTGGGGGGATCTGGTTCGCGCTCTCCAGCAGCACCGTGACGCGGAGATCGGCCGTCTGCGCGTCGACGCCCTCACCGTGATGGAGAGCCACCTGACATCCGAGGGGCCCATCTATACCCCTATTGAGAAGGTCCCGCTTGCCCAGGGATTGAATTGATAGGCTAACCTGGGTCCCACCCCTTGTATATCGTCGGAAACGGGTCCAGATTGCGGTGTTGACAAGCGAACATTTGTTTGGTATCTTCGGCCTGTCCATCCGTTTCCTGGAGGTCGGCCATGACAACTGAACGCCAGCGAGCCCTGGATCTGGCCCTGTCCCAGATCGAGAAACAGTTTGGCAAGGGATCCATTATGAAACTGGGGGAGGCGGCGGCCAAGTTCCAGGTTGAGGTGATCTCGACCGGTGCGCTGGCGCTCGACCTAGCGCTGGGGATTGGCGGCGTTCCGCGCGGCCGGGTCGTCGAGATCTACGGCCCAGAGGCCTCGGGGAAGACCACGCTCGGCTACCATATCATCGCCGAAGCGCAGCGCGAGGGCGGGGTGGCTGCCTTCATTGACGCTGAGCATGCGCTGGATCCTACCTATGCGCGGGCTGTGGGTGTCGACATTGATAATCTGCTGCTCTCACAGCCCGATTCGGGCGAGCAGGCGCTCGAGATCGCAGAGACGCTGGTGCGCAGCGGTGCCATTGACGTCGTCGTGGTTGACTCCGTAGCGGCGCTGGTGCCGCGCGCCGAGCTCGAGGGTGAGATGGGCGACGCGCACGTGGGCCTGCAAGCCCGGTTGATGTCCCAGGCGCTGCGCAAACTGGTCGGCACGATCAGCAAGTCGCGCACAACTGTCATCTTCATCAACCAGATCCGCGAAAAAATCGGCGTGATGTTCGGTAACCCCGAGACGACGACGGGTGGCCGCGCGCTGAAGTTCTACGCGTCGGTCCGGATGGAGATCCGCAGGATCGAAAATCTCAAGAGCGGCGATGAAGTCAAGGGTGTGCGCACGCGCGTGAAGGTCGTGAAGAACAAGATGGCCCCGCCGTTCCGTGATGCCGAGGTCGATATCCTCTTTGGGCACGGTATCTCGAAGACCGCCAGCGTTCTCGACGTGGCCACCGCGGCGAACATCATCGTGAGATCCGGTACGTGGTTTACCTACGGCGATCTGCGCCTAGGTCAGGGTCGGGACAACGCCCGCGAGTTCCTCGACAACAATCCCGAGGTCATGCGCGAGGTCGATCGGAAGGTGCGCGAAGCTCGGGGCTTGCTGCGTACTCCCGCGACGACCGAACAGCCGGCGCAGGTAGCGGAACCCGCGCGCCCGGCCCCGCCACCTATTCGGACGGCGCCTGAGCCCGCGCGCCCGGCCTCCGAGCCCGTCAGGCAGGTGGCACGGGCGAGAGGATAGTCCGACCCATGGCCCGCGCGGCCATCGCGATGCGCGTGGCACGGGTTCGCGCGTGGCCGCGGGACCCATCGATCGTCCTTGTCGACATCGAAGGCGCGGGAACATACCGGCTCAGCGCCGAAACCTCGCAGAAGCTGGCACTGTCTGAAGGCTCCGAGATTGACGGGAATCTGCTGGCGCGCATCGACGATGCGGCGTCGATCCGTGACGGGACCCTCGCGCTGGTGCGACTCCTGCAGCGCCGTCTCCGCAGCCGTGCCGAACTCCAGGGCGCGCTGCGCCGGCGGGGCCTTTCCGGCGCCCACATGACAGCCGTCATCGCGGATCTCGCGCGAGCGGGGTGGATCGATGATGCTCGGTTCGCCCGGGCGTGGATCGAGGACCGGTTGGCGCTACGCCCGAAAGGGGCGCGGGCCCTGCGGGCCGAACTGCGGGCGCGGGGTGTGGCCGCTGAGGTGATCGAAGCGTCGCTGGACACGCTGTTATCACAGGATCGCGAGGCGGTCATCGCCTTGGACCAGGCGAAACGAAGGCTCGAGCGCCTGAGCCGGTTGCCGGCTGAGGTGGCCCGCCGGCGGCTGGTTGGCTGGTTGCGGCGCCGCGGGTTCAGTGCGGGGGTGATCGGCCGCACGTTCCGAGCGCTGGGCCACGGCGGTGGAGGGGGATCCGATGCCGGCTCCGCCGCGTGATCCCGTGCCAAGCCTCGCGGCTCAACTGACGCTTGACCTCACGCAGGATCTAGTCCCCGGTGTTGGACCCGATGCTGCCGCGCGGGCACTGGACGGGCTTACGCTTCGGCAGCGCGCGGCGGTGACCCACGGCGATGGTCCGCTCCTGATCGTTGCCGGGGCCGGGACCGGGAAGACAACCGTCATCACCCGTCGCATCGCCTGGTTGATTGCCACACGTCGGGCGAAGCCTTCGGAGATCCTTGCCCTGACCTTCACCGAGAAGGCCGCCGCGGAAATGGAGACGCGGGTCGACGAGCTGGTCCCCTACGGCTATACAGACACCTGGATCAGCACCTTTCATGCCTTTGGCGATCGTGTGCTGCGCGAGCAGGCTCTGGAGACGGGGCTATCCCCGGACTTCCGCGTCCTGTCCCGGCCCGAGCAATTTATTTTCTTTCGCGACCGTCTGTTCGAGATGCCGCTGGACCGCCACCGGCCGCTGGGTGACCCGACCCGCTACATCGGGGCCATTCTCTCCCTGATCAGCCGCGCTAAGGACGAAGACATCCCGCCGGAGGCGTACGAAGCGTTCGCCACTGGACTGACCGCGCGCACGGAGGCGCCCCTCGCGAACACCGAACCGCAGGTCGCCGCGGTTGCGCACAGTGAGCTCGCGCGCACGTACCGAGCCTATCAGCGCCTGTTGCTCGAGGCGGGGCGCGTAGACTTTGGTGATCTCATCGTGCTTCCGTTGCACCTGTTCCGCGAGCGCCCCGACCTCCTGGCGCGATACCAGGGGCGCTTCAAGTACATCCTCGTCGACGAGTTTCAGGACACCAACCACGCGCAGTTCGAACTCGTGAAGCTCCTGGCAGCGCCTCACCGCAACGTCACGGTGGTGGGCGATGATGACCAATCGATCTACAAGTTCCGGGGCGCGGCGATCAGCAATATTCTGGGATTCACGGCAGCCTATTCCGATGCCACGCAGGTGGTGCTCACGGAGAACTTCCGATCGCCGCAAACCGTCCTCGACGCGGCCTACCGGTTGATCCAGCATAACAACCCCGATCGCCTGGAAGTCCGCAACAACCTGGACAAACGGTTGGTATCCCACAAGGGAGAGGGGCCGGTCGTCCGACACCTGCACTTCGACACCCTCTCCACGGAAGCCGAGGGCGTCGCCGGGATCATCGCCGATCATGCCGCGGGCGGCGGTCGGTTCAAGGACTGTGCCATCCTGGTGCGCGCCAACCAAGATGCCGACGCGTTCCTACGCGCCTTGAACATGCGCGGGATCCCCTGGTGGTTCTCCGGCACGAGGGGTCTCTACAATCGCGAGGAGGTCCGTGTCGCGCTGTCGTTCCTCCGGGTGCTGGCGAATCCAGCAGAT
>JBGPNN010000103.1:0-11070 GCA_041487495.1 bacterium | reverse complement strand
ACCATTCCCGCCAGCAGACGCACGACGTCGAAGTGGGCGCCGCGCGTGACGGCCGGATCGTGGCGCTGATCGACCGGATCACCGTCGACATGGGCGCGTACCTGCGCACACATGGTGTGACCGTCCCGGAACTCACCGCGGCGATGCTGCCGGGGCCCTACCAGATTCCGCACTACCGGGCCGACGTCTCTTGCGTGTTGACCAACAAGACGCCTACGGGCACGTACCGGGCGCCGGGGCGCTTCGAAGCGAACTTTGTCCGCGAGCGCGTGATGGACATGCTGGCGGATGCCACCGGGATCGATCCGGCAGAGATCCGGCGGCGGAACTTCATTGCGCCGGGCGCGATGCCGTGCACGATCGGGACCTTCGCGCTGGGGGAGCCAGTTGTCTACGACACCGGCATCTACACCTCTACGCTGCGGGCCGCGCAGGATGCGATCCAGTACGAGCTGCGGCGTCGCGAGCGGGATCGCGCACGGGCCGAGGGCCGGTTCATGGGGATCGGCATCGCCTGCTTCGTGGAGAAGGCCGGGCCGGGACCGTGGGAAACCGCCCGCGTTGAGCTCGATGCCGAAGGCGGCGTCACCGTCTACTCAGGCGGGGCGTCGGTCGGGCAGGGCATCGAGACGGTGCTGGCACAGATCTGCGCGCACGAACTGGGCGCCGCGTACGGCGACGTCACGGTGAAGCACGGCGATACGGCGACCGTCGGGGCGGGTATCGGCGCCTGGGGCAGCCGCGTGACAGTCGTCGGCGGGAGCGCGGTATTTTTCGCCGCGCGCGAGGTGAGGGCCCAAGTGCTCGTTCGCGCCGCCTCGCGCCTGGAGGCGGCGACGCGGGATCTTGTTGTCGAGGGTGGCCGCGTCTGGGTGCGCGGCGCGCCGGGCCGGAGCGTGACGTTCGGAGAACTGGTGATCCCCGACCGTGTACTACAGGCTGATCACCGCTACGAGACCACCAAGATGACGTACCCGTATGGCGCGCACGCCGCGGTCGTCGAGGTCGACGCCGGCAGCGGACAGATCCGCATCCTCGAGTACGCCATCGCGTACGACGTGGGCAGGGCCGTGAACCCGCGGCTGGTGGAAGGACAGATGGTCGGCGGGCTGGCGCAGGGAATCGGCGGCGCCATTCTCGAGGAACTCGCTTACGCGGAGGACGGCCAGCCACTGTCGGGAACCTTGATGGATTACTTGATGCCGACCTGTGCCGAAATGCCGGCGAAGGTGACGGTGAAGATCCTTGAGGAGACGCCGACGCCGCTGAATCCCCTTGGGGTCAAGGGCGCCGGGGAGGGTGGCACCGCGGCAGCGGGCGCGGCGATCGCGAACGCGGTGGCCGATGCCCTGCGGCCACTGGGCGTCGAGATCACGGATCTCCCGCTATCGCCCGACCGCGTCCTCGCCTTGATCACCGCGGCGCAGGTACGTGAGGCGCAGACCACGCGGCAGGCTGCGGGCGGCCGTCCCTGATGACGGTGACCAGTGGTACGGACTGGCACAACCCGCAGATCGGCCGGTCGCTCCGGCGGAAGGAAGACGCGCGGCTTTTGACGGGTCAGGGCCGCTACCTGCACGACCTGAAATTGCCGGGGATGCTGCACCTGGCGTTCGTGCGGTCCCCACACGCGCATGCCGTCATCGAGCGGATCGATGTATCGCGCGCCCAGGCGCTGCCCGGTGTCGAGGCGGCGTTCACCGCATCCGATCTAGCGATGCACCCCATCGTCGCAGAGTTTGCCGGTGAGCACTACGCCGGCGCCGCGTGGCCGCCGCTGGCACGCGAACGCGTCCGCTTCGTTGGCGAGCCGGTCGCGCTGGTCGTGGCGCGCGATCGCTACGTGGCCGAAGACGCGGCGGATCTGGTCGACGTAGACTACGCTGTCCTTCCAGCCCTGGCGTCCGTTGAGGCGGCCCAGCGACCCGGGGCTCCGCTCGTCCACGACGCGGTGCCCGGGAACGTGTACTTCCGGCGTGATCACCACCAGGGTGACATCGACAAGGCCTTCGCCGCGGCGCCGGTTGTCATCCGCGCCATGTTCCGGCACCAGCGGATCGCCGGAGCGCCGATGGAGGGCCGCGGGATCGCTGTCGAGTGGGAGTCGGGCGGCCGGCTCACCGTGTGGGCTTCCACACAGACGCCGCACAGCATGAAGTCGGGCCTGGCGCGTTTTCTCGACCTGGCCGAAGACTTGCTGCGCGTGATCGTCCCCGACGTGGGCGGCGGATTTGGGCCCAAGATGCATCTGTATCCCGAAGACGTCGTGACGTGCGCGGTGGCGCGCGCGCTGAAACGCCCTGTAAAGTGGATTGAAGATCGTCGCGAAAATCTGCTGACGATGACGCAGGCACGCGAGCAAGTCGTCGACGCGGCCCTTGCCGCCGACCGGGACGGCCGGATCCTCGGACTGCGCGCCGAGGCTACCTGCGACAGCGGCGCGTATTCCGTCTATCCGCTGACCGCCGTGCTCGAACCCATGGGCACCGTGCAGATCATGCCCGGGCCCTACCGGGTGCCGGCGTACGCGTATACGACGCGCGCCATCGCCACGAACAAATGTCCTGCCGGCGCTTATCGGGGCGTGGGGATGACGGTCGGCGTATTCGTCATGGAAGGCTTGATGGATCGGCTCGCTGCGGCGACCGGCCTGGATCCCGCCGAGATCCGCCGGCGAAACTTCATCGGCAGCGGCGAGTTCCCGTACACGGCGGTCACCGGACTCGTATACGACAGCGGGCGATACGCTGACACGCTGCGTGCGGCCGCCGACGCCTTCGAGTACCAGCAGGCGCGTCGAGAGCAGGCGCGGTTGCGCCGGCAGGGCCGGCTCGTCGGGATCGGGCTGTCAACATTTGTCGAGTACACCGGCATGGGGTCCGCGACGTTCCGGCGCCGCGGCATGATCGACGTGCGTGGTGACGATAGCGCGACCGTGAAGGTCGGGCCGTCGGGCGGCGTGAGTGTGTCGGTGTCGTGTCCCTCGCAAGGCCAGGGGCTCGAAACGGTCTTCGCGCAACTCGCCGCCGGAGAACTTGGACTCGACCCGTCCGGCGTGACGGTGGTGGCGCCAGACACCGACGCGGTCCCGATGGGCAGCGGCACCTTCGCCAGCCGGGCGGTCGTCTCGGGAGGCGGCGCGCTTGTACAAGCGGCCACGATAGTGAGGACGCGTGCCGTGGCTATCGCTGCGCATCTGTTGGAGGCCTCGACGGACGATGTCGCGCTGGCCGGGGGCAGGTTTTTCGTGAAAGGAACGCCCGAACGTGGCGTCACCTGGCCAGAGATCGCGCGGGCGGCCTACGCGCCTGGGCCGACCGGGCTGCCGGTCGGATCCGAGCCGGGGCTGGAGGCATCGAGCACCTACGATCCGCCGCCGGCCGCGTTCGGCAACGGCGCGCACCTCGCGATGGTCGAAGTCGATCGCGAGACCGGCCAGACGACGATCCTCAAGTACGCTGTGGCCGGAGATTGCGGGCCGCTGCTGAACCCGATGATCGTCGATGGCCAGACGCACGGCGGCCTGGCGCAGGGCATCGGTGAGGCGCTCTTGGAAGAAGTCATCTACGATGAGGCAGGGCAGCTGCTCACCGCGACGTTCATGGACTATCTGATCCCGACCGCGACGGAGACGCCACGGGTGCGGATCGTGCACCTGGAGACGCCGTCGCCCAATACGGTCTACGGCTTCAAGGGCATGGGTGAATCGGCTACCATCGGCGCGCCGGCCTGCGTCGCGAACGCGATCAGCGACGCGCTGGGGCGCCCCGTCGATACACTACCGGTCAGCCCACAACGAGTGGTCGAGTGGCTACGTGACTGACGAGGACAGGAGGTCGCATGCCAAAGGCACTATGGAATGGTGTCATGATCGCCGAGAGCGACGTGTTCGAGGAGGTTGAAGGCAACATCTACTTCCCGCCTGGCGCCGTCCGAGCAGAGTTCTTCAGACCCAGCGAGACGCACACGACCTGCCCGTGGAAAGGTGAGGCGAGTTACTTCGACATCGTCGTTGATGGGAGCGTCAACAACGACGGTGCCTGGTACTATCCCACCCCCAAGAAGGCCGCAGAAAACATCAAGAACCACGTCGCGTTCTGGAGGGGTGTTACGGTCCAGCGGTAGGACCTTTCTTCGCGGGCCGCTGCTGCGATGGGTAATCGACGATTCGATCCCACTCGTCGGCGGCGGAGCGCGCGACGAAGGCCACGAGCGGCTCGTCGCCGATGTTGAAAACCTCGTGGGGCACGCCTGGTCTAATGTAGATGAAGTCTCCCTCCTCGTTGATTACCGTCTGCGAGAGGTTCTCGCCGTACGTGTGCTTCACGCGGCCCTGGACGATGAAGAGCATGACCTCGAACCCGTCATGGATATGCGCGTAGGCGACACCGCCGGGCGGCACGGTGGCGACGTTGATCGAGAGGTGCCGGGAGCCGACGTTTTTGGCCGACATCCCTTGCATGTACTGAATGTTGTTCCAGGCGCGCGCGCCGCCCCCACCTCGGATCACGGTGATGCCGTCCAGATCTTCGACGACCCTCGGATCGATTGCCATGACGATGCCACGCTCCCTTCGTTTTCAAAACCCGTGCCGCCTGACCCCGAGATACCGGAGCAGCAACGCGGAATCCTGCGACAGGTCGTGCGCGGATCCCGCGTAGCGCACGCGCCCGGTCTCCAGCACGACCACCCGGTCGGCGACCGCCAGAGCGGCGTCAATCCGCTGCTCGACCAGCAGCACGCCCACGCCGCGCGCCTTCAACGTGCCAATCATGTCCATGAGCTTCCCGACAAGGCTTGGCATCAGCCCCTCGGTGGGCTCGTCCATCAATAGGTACGTGGGGTTCGTGCAGAGCGCCCGGGCGGTGGCAACCATTTGTTGCTCGCCGCCGGACAGCGTCCCGGCGCGCTGCTGTAACCGCTCCCGGAGCACGGGGAAGAGATCGAAAATCCACTCGAGCGTCTCGCGGCCGCTGCTTTTGACCAGCAGTCCCACCGTGAGGTTCTCTTCGACGGTGAGAAACGGGAAGAGCCGGCGGCCCTGCGGGACGTAAGCGACACCCAGGCGGGGGATCTCGTACGCCGGGAGGTGTGTGAGGTCGTGATCATCCAGCCGGATGCTGCCGGCGTGAGGCCGGACCAGCCCCATGATCGCCTTCAGCGTCGTGGTTTTCCCGGCGCCGTTGCGGCCCAGCAGGCACAGTATCTCCCCGGGCGCCAAGGTCAGGGAGACGTCGTGGAGAACACGCGCCTCCCCGTACGAGCACTGGATGCGATCGAGTGTGAGCATCACTGACCCAGATACACCCGCTGCACTTCCGGATTGGCTTCGATCTCCGCGGGGGTGCCCTCCGCGATGATCGAGCCCTGATTCATGACCGTGACCCGTTGGGAGAGGTCGAGCACGACGCGCATGTTGTGCTCGATCAGCAATATTGTCGCGCGTGTGGCGATCTGCCTGATGAGCGCCGAGAGCGCGGCGATCTCCTCGGGCGCCAGACCCTGGGTGGGTTCGTCCAACGCCAGCAGTTCGGGTTCCAGGGCCAGGGCCATGGCGATTTCGAGTAGGCGCTGGTGGCCATAGGGGAGCGCACCCGCGATCTGAGCGCGTGCGTCGCGCAGCCCGACTATGGCGAGCGACGTGTCGACCCGCTCAGCCAGCGCCCGAGGATCGAACGCGAAGTGCTCGCGCGGGGTCCGCATGAGGTGCCGCTGCGCCGCCAGCGCGACATTCTCGTAGACGGGGAGATTCTTGAAGATACTGATGATCTGGAACGTGTAGACGATCCCGAGCCGCACGCGGTCGTGCGCCGGCATCGCGGTGATGTCGCGTTCGTTGAACAGCACCCGACCCGCAGTAGGGCTGATCCGGCCGCAGATCATGCCGACCAGCGTGGTCTTGCCCGCGCCGTTGGGCCCAATGATCGCGCGGATTTCACCCTTGTGCAGCCGGAAGTCGACCGACCGGACGGCCTGCAGCCCGCCGAACGCGCGCCCCAGACCCACCGTCTGTAGCAAGAGGCTCACGGCAGCCACTTCCACCACCGGGCGCGCACCCCACCCATGATACCCGTGGGGAACCGCATGGTGATCAGCACGAGCGCCAACCCCACCACGATCAGGTAGCCCGCGGTGTACTCGCTGGTCTTGTCGACGAGGTACGTCATCAGGCCGACGCCGACCAGCGGACCGAGCGACGTACCGGCGCCGCCAAGCAGCGTCCAGAGCAACGGGTAGATCGAGTAGAGGATCGACGCAAACGTGGCACCCACGTATGAGAACAGCAACGTGTAGATCGACCCGGCGGCGCCTGAGAGCGTGCCCGACACGATGAGCGCCAGCAGTTTGTACCGGAACGTGTCATATCCCAACATCCGTGTCCGCTCTTCGTTCTCGCGGATGGCGATCAGCACTCGCCCGGCCGGCGAGCGGATGAGCCAGAGGCCGGCAGCCAGGCACGCGACGAACGCCGCGATCGCGATGTTGTACTTGACGATCGGATCGGAATACGGGGCCTGGAAGCCGGCGAGCGCGAAGGGCGCCAGCCGCCCGCTCAGGTTGAACCCTTGATCGCCCCCGGTGATCCGGTTGAAGTAGAGCATCGAGAGGAAAAAGACCTGCGCGAACATCATCGTCACGATGAGGAACGACACACCGCTCGTGCGCAAGGTAATCAACCCGATGACGGTGGCGAGGACGGCGCCGGCGAGCAGCCCCACGAGCAGCGCCTCTCCTACCCCAAAGTGCAGGTAGTACACAGTGAGCCCCGTGCCGTACATCCCCGCGGCAAAGAACATGGCGTGGCCCAGGCTCATCAGGCCGGTGTAGCCGAGCAAGACGTTGTATCCGATGGCGTAGGCCGCGAGCACCATGATGCGCGCGACCATGCCGTGGTGAAAGGGCGGCAAGACGAACTGCAGGGCGAACAGGATCGCCGCGACCGCCAGGTGCAGGATCAATGCGGGACGGCGCGTCATGCCGCCGCCTCCCCGAAGAGACCCTCGCGCCTGACGACCAGCACCAGCGCGACGAGCAGCGATGCCACGATCCTGGCCAGCGGCGGCGAGAACAGGATCGACACCACGCCGTCGATCAGACCAATCAGGAAGGCTGCGGCGATCGTCCCTTTGAGGCTGCCCAGTCCCCCGATGATGACGACCATGAACGAGAGCAACAGTGCGTCGAGCCCCATCAGGTAGTGTGCCTGTCGAACCGGGACGATCAGGACGCCCGCGACGGCGGCGAGCACCGCGCCGAGCGCGAACGACGCAGCGTAGATCCGGTCCACCGGCACGCCGAAAGTCTGGGCGATCTCACGGTCCTGCTGTGTGGCCCGCATGTACAGGCCGAGGGTCGTCCGGGTGATCAGCAGCCAGGTGGCCAGGAGCAGCAGGGCCGCCAGGCCGGACACCACGAGCTTGTAGCCCGAGTATCCAAACCAGGGAAACTCGACGGTGAAGGCGATCGGCGCGACGACCGCACGCGCTTCCGGCCCGTAGATGCTCAGGACGGCCTGCTGGAGGATGTAGAGCAGGCCGATGGTAGCGACGATCGTGGCCTCGGGTTTGTACTCAATCGGCCGCAAGACCAGGCGCTCGGCCAGCAGCGCAACACCGCCGGCGACGAGCGGCGCGACCACGACCGCGGCCAGGAAGCTCCCCGTCGCGGTCGAGACGTACCAGGCGCCCACGGCGCCCAGCATGAAGAACTCGCCGTGCGCGACGTTGACGATGCGCATGACGCCGAACACGAGCGAGAGACCCAGTGCGGTGAGCGCCAGGATGAAGCCTGACGTCACACCTTCGAGCCCGGCGAGGAGCAGTTGCCCGATTATAGCGGCTGTTTAGTGTAGTCTGCTTCGGGCGCGTACATGCCGTCTTCGATCTTCGTCTTGAAGACGACCTTGAGCTTCTTACCGGACACCTGTGAGACGAACTGGTGCCCGTAGGCCTGGTGCAGCTTGCCATTGAAGCGCTTGGGTCCCTGTGGGTGCCCCAGACCTTCCGGGATCGACTCCATCTTTTCGAGGGCCTCGATGAAGCCCTTGTAGTCCGCTGGGCTCTTGTAGCCGCTCTTCTCGACGGCGTCCTTGATCACGAACAGCGTTTCCCACACGCCGAACATGTGCGAGTAAGTGGCGACGTCCTTGGCATCCTGGGTGCTCGCGCCCTTCGCGTCGACGCCGACTTTCTGCCGGTAGGTTTTCTTCGCCTGCGTATCGTCGGCGCTCGCGTATCGGGGGAACGCCTCCCAGAGGTGCGTGCCTTCGAGATACTCGAGACCCGGCGTCGCGAAGTCGACACCTTCGAGTGAGTCGATGAAACCGAACATCTTGGGTTTGCGCTTGCCGAAGAACTCGCCCAGTTCTTTGACGAATGTCAGCACGCCCGGGCCGACCATGACATGGTAGATCGCGTCGGTGTCCTTGGGGATCTTGGGGAAGAATTTGGTGAACGACGACTCCGTCAGCGGAATCGGCACCAGCGCCGCAATCTTGCCGCCCTGCTTCTCGGCGGCTTTGCTAAAGAAGTCGCGGTGGTCGTAGCCGAACGCATAGTCGGGGAAGACCATCGTGATCTTCTTTCCAAGGTTCTTGACGATCCAGGGGGCCAGCGCGGTGACCTGCGCGCGCACGTCGGTGATGCCAGGCTGGAACGTGTAGCGGTTCATCTTACCGGACGCAACATGGTAGCCTTCGCTGACGACCAGGTAGGGGATCTTGAGCTCGCCGGCCCGCGGTGCCGCGGCGATGACGACGTTGCTGAACAACGTGCCGAAGATGAAGTCCACCTTGTGCTGCTGCGCCAGCTTCTCGACGATCTCGGGGCCGCGCTTCGCGTCGGTGCCGTCGTCCTCGGTCACGAGTTCGACCGGCCGGCCGCCGATGCCGCCCATTTCGTTGATGGTGGACACGGCCGCCGCGCCGGTCCGTTCGTACCATTTGCCGTAGGTGGCGCCGATGCCCGTCCGGTGCACCTGGAAACCGATCCGCAGCGGCGCCCCGGTCGGCGCAGCCGCGTACACGGCGGATCGCAGTGCCGGGTCAACGGTCAGGGGGCCCAGCAACTTGCTGGCGACACCCGCTCCAACCAGCCCGCCGGCGGTCTTGAGTGCCTGTCTCCGGGTGATCTTGCTTTCTGGCATCGTTCTCCCCCTTTAGACAACGTGTCGCGTTTGGCGACGTGGCCTTCCACGCGGCGTGCCAGGAGTCCTGCGCATCCCGCCAGAACCCATGTAGGCATGCGACTCTACATCAGCCGCGAGGAACACCTGCGGCGCACCGGGCAGGCCCGCGCGGAGGCCGCCCGCCGCGGCTTCGACGCGCTGGTCCTGTTCAGCCCTGCGCAGGTCTTCTACCTGACAGGGTTTGCGTTCATCGCCACGGAGCGGCCGATCGCCCTGGTCGTAGCACCCGGCACGACGGCACTCTTCGTGCCGCGGTTGGAAGAGGAGCATGGCACGACCCATGCCGCGGTGGATCGTGTCATCTCCTACCCCGAGTACCCGAGCGAGAAGCACCCGATGCAGCGGCTGGCCGAGGTGATGGGGGGACTCAAACTCGACCGCGCGCGTTTGGGCGTCGACGGTGACGGCTATCCCGGCGTGATGGGCTACCGGGGCCCGCGGTTGAGCGAGGCGCTGCCCCAGACGACGGTGGCGCCGGCGCGGGACTTGATCGAAGACATGATCATGATCAAGTCGGGCGAGGAAGTCGAGTTGATCCGCGAGAGCGCACGGTGGGGGAACTTGGCGCACACGTATCTTCAAGAGTACACACGGCCCGGCGCCGTTGAGAGCGAGGTCAGCACACGAGCCTCGAACAAGGCGACGTCAGCCATGATCCGCACGCTGGGCCCCGACTACCGGCCGCTGTCATGGACGTTCCCCGGCGCACACGCGGGCTTTCGCGGGCAGGTCGGCGCCCAGTCGGCGATCCCACACGCGATGACCAACAACGTGCGCATCCGGACTGGCGACGTGCTGGTCACGGGCGCCTCGGCGGCGGTTGGCGGCTACACGAGCGAACTGGAGCGCACGATGATCGTCGGGACGTCCACACCCGAGCAACGGCGCTACTTTCAGTTGATGGTCGACATGCAGCAGGTGGCCTTCGACGCGATCAAGCCGGGCCGGCCGTGCGCCGACGTCGACCGCGCGGTGCGGGCGTTCTTCGACAAGCACAGCCTGATGCCGTACTGGCGCCATCACGTGGGTCACGCGCTCGGCATAGGCATCCACGAAGCCCCGTTCTTCGATATTGGCGACGAGCGGTCTATCCGGCCCGGGATGGTGTTCAGCGTGGAGCCTGGGATCTATGTGCCGGGGTTCGCGGGCTTCCGGCACTCGGACACGATCCTCGTGACCGACGACGGCATCGAGTTCCTCACGTACTACCCCAGGGATCTCGAGCGCATGACGATTGAAGGATAGCGGCGGTTTGAGCAAGCAGTATGTGCGGGACCCGGGGCCAGCACAGCCCCGGCTGACCTCCCCGGCGTTCTTCGTCATCCTCCTGTCCACGTTCGCATACTTCGCGTCGGTGGGCACGCTGCTGCCCACGCTGCCGCTCTTCGTCAAGGGGCCACTCGGCGGCGGGAGCGTCGCCGTCGGTCTCTCCGCAGGGCTGCTGAACTTCTCGGCACTCGCGTTCAACCTGTGGGCGGGCAAACTCGGCGATCGCCGGGGGCGGCGTCCGCTGATGGTGCTCGGGGCGGCCATCGTGGGCGTCTCGGTTGCCGGTCTGATGGCCGCGAAGTCGTTGCCGCTCGTGTTCGCGCTCCGCGTGATCGGCGGCGTCGGTGACGCCATGTTTTTCGTCGGCGGTGCCAGCGCGATCAACGACATCGCACCCGACGTGCGGCGGGGCGAGGCGATCAGCTTCTTTTCCCTTGCCCTGCATTCCGGGCTCGCGATCGGTCCCGTGCTGGGCGAGACGGTGTTGGCCGTCGGCCACTTCTGGGCGGTCTGGATTGTGGCCGCATTGCTGGCGCTGGTCGCCGCGGCGCTTGCTGTCCGGCTGCCCGATACGCGGCCCGTGGCGGCGCCGGGCGTGGTGGCCGGTCCTCTGGT
>JBGPNN010000102.1:0-11100 GCA_041487495.1 bacterium | reverse complement strand
ATCGCCATCTGGCCCCGCATCACCCCCGTGCCGAAGGCGGCCCTGGCGTATCTGGCGCCCGCCCTGGACGGCCGGGCCGAGGGCCACCGGACCCGGGAAGCCGTCGAACTGTATGGCGTACGAGATTACCGGCCCGGCGACAACCTGGCACACATCCACTGGAAATCCTCAGCGCGCCGGGGGGCCCTGGTCGTGCGCGAGTTCGAGCGCCCGGTGGACCCGCGGGTCGCGGTGGTCATCGATCTCGATCGCACCCAACCGTCCGCGCAACTGGACGCCGCGGCCCGGGCCGCGGCCTCGCTGCTGTGGGCCGCGCGAGACGCCCGCGTCGACGTCACGTTGGTCGCGTGGGACGAGCAGTTCGTCGAACGCCGGGGCTGGGAGAGCGCGATGGACTGGCTTGCGGGCGCGGCGCCCTCAGGTCCCCCGGTGCGGCAGGTCCTCGCTGCGATCCACGAGCGGACGCAGCGGCACCTGATCGTGGTGGCGTCTTCTTCGCCGGTACCCGCGTTGCCCTGGGTCACGCCGGTTGTCCCAGCCCAGGCGGCCGGCACGAATCCTGCCCTGGTGTACACGCCCGAAGGCACGGTGCAGGCATGGTAGGATGGCGCCGCCTGCTGTCGAGCGGCGAGCCGGAACATTCACTCCCGTTGCGGTTCTGGACCCTCGTCGCGGTCGTCGTGGGTGTGTTCGCGGTGACGGCACACGACGACTTCGCCGAGCTGCGCCTGATTGTGCCGGCGCTGGTGACGGCGGGCTTCGCCTTCTCATACTGGCGGCGCGGCAAGCGCAACTGGTGGGTCAAGATTATTCTCGCGGTGCTGTGTCTGGAAGTCGGGCGGCAGTTTCTGCATGGGGTTCTGACTGATCCGTTTCACACCAGCGTCCCGCTGACCATCTTCTTGCTCTGGCTGCAGACGCTGCACGCGTTTGACGTGCCGGCCAGGCGAGACCTGCTGTTCGGTCTGCTATCGTCGGTGATCCTGATGGCGGTGGCGGCCGCGTTCAGCATCCACGTGACCTACCTGATCTACCTGATTGCCTATGCGGTTGCCGCGGTGCAGGCCCTGGTCCACAATGCGTGGCAGGGCGCACGTGAGGCGGCCCGGTTGCCCGCGGCGGCGCCCGCCGGTGTGATCGGCCGCAGCCTGGTCCTTGCGGCCAATCACCTGCTCGTGATCGTGCTGCTGGCCGCAGGTGCGGTCTTCATGGTGACGCCGCGGTTTGAGGGGTTGCGGGTGACCACGCTGCCGTTTTCTCCGAAGATCTCGTGGCTGGATGTGTTCACGGGCCACCTGGTGAACCCCGCGTATCCGGCTGACGGCAGCCAGGGCGATGGTACCGCGCCGCTGCAATGGAATCCCCGAGGGTACTTTGGCTTCAGCCCGACGGTCGATCTGCGGCTGCGTGGCCGGCTGGACGACACCGTGGTGATGCGGGTTCGGTCAACCCGGCAATTCAACTGGCGCGCGCTCGTCTTCGACACCTACACCGGGTCAGGGTGGAAGATCTCCGACGTGCGGGTGCAGGAACTCGACGGGACGTTCCCGCCGATCACGCTCGTGCATCAGGGCGACGAAGTGTTGAGCTATGCGGCGCGTCCACTGCAGGTGGTGCAGACGTTCTATATCGACCAGGAGCAGCCCAATGTCGTGTTCGCGGCGCCTCTGGCCGAACGGCTGTATGTGCCCAGCAGTAAGGTGTACCTGGATCGCTACGGCTCAGCGCGGTTGACAAACACGCTGAAGCCGGGGATGGTCTACTCGGTCGTGTCCCGGGCCCTGGTGCCGGATCCACGGCGTCTGCGCGCCGTCCCGGCGGAAATGCCCAACTTTATCCGCGAGCGCTACCTGCGGTTGCCGGTGCTGCCTGCGCGCGTGCACGAGTTGGCCCGCCGGTTGACCGCCGGGCACCCCACGCTGTACGACCGGGTTATGGCGATCAATCAACACATGTGGATGTACTACCAGTATGACCTGACGATCCCAGCCCAGCCGCGGCCCGGTGATGCGGTGGACTACTTCTTGTTCGAGGGGCGACGAGGGTACTGCGAGCACTTCGCGAGCGCGATGGTCGTGCTGCTACGCTCGGCCGGCATCCCGGCGCGGCTGGTCACAGGGTACACGCCGGGCACGCTGAATCCCCTCACAGGCCTCCTGGAAGTGCGCAACAGCGACGCCCACGCATGGGTCGAGGTGTTTTTCCCCAGTGTGGGGTGGGTCGAGTTCGACCCGACTCCGGGGTTCTCGGATGTGTCGGCACTGGGCCAGCCAGTGCAGCGCCGATGGGCCTGGCAGGACATCCTGGAGCTGCTGTCGCCGAGACTGCAGCGTCTGGTGGAGGGATCCCCCCGGCTCGTGGGTGTTTTCAACGCGGTCACGAGGCAGGCGGGCGTGGTGAGCGTCCTGCTGGCCGTCGTCGCGCTCGGCACCCTCGGCACCCGGCGTATGATTGCCCTCCGCGGGGGGTTGCTCAACCCGGCGACACCAGCGGGCGTCACCGCGTCTCTCTATAAGGATATGTGCGCCCTGCTCGCGCGGCGAGGCATCCGGCGCGGGCCGGCCGAGACGGTGGAGGAGTTCCGCCGGCGCGTCCGCGCATCCGTGACACTTGGCGGGGCCGTGCCCGCAGTCGACGCCATCTCGGATCTGGTTGACACCGCGGCGTACAGAGGGACTGAGCCCGACGGGCTGGCGCTCGAGGCCGCCCGCGGGCATCTGAAATCCCTTGCGGCGAGGTTGAAGGGTCGTCATGTCGCTATCCACTGACGTCCTGGTTGTCGAGGTCCACGATACCACAACGGTCCGGCGGAACCGCCTGGCGTTGGTGCTGGTGGTCGGCGTTACCCTGTTCGCCGGTCTGGCCCGCATCCCACGGCTGCAGACACCGTCGGCGATGGTCTTTGATGAGATCTACTACGCGAAGGCCGCCGAGCAATATCTTGCCCGGCAGGAAATCACCGAGGAACGCACGCACCCGCCGCTGTCTAAACTGATCATTGCCGCGGCCATTGTCATCGCCGGTGATCATGCCGTGGGGTGGCGCATCGCGTCTGCCCTGGCGGGCACGCTGTTGGTGCCCGTCGTGTACGCGCTGGCGATGCTGCTCTTCCAGGATCGGTTCATCGCCGCGGCGAGCGCCCTCCTCGTGTCGTTGGACGGTCTGGTGTTCGTCGAAAGCCGTATCGCCAAGCCCGACATCTTCCTCACGCTGTTTCTCTTCGGATCCTTTGCAGCGTTCTGGCGTTACCTGCGAGGCCGGCTGGACGAACCAGAGGCACCGGCCGGGCGCGGCGTCATCTGGCTGTACGTCGCCGGCGTCGCCGCCGGGGCGGCAATGGCCACCAAGTGGACGACGGTCGTGCCACTCGCGACGATCCCGGTCATGCTTGTGCTCCTGCGAGGCTGGGGGCGGATCGCGTTGCCCCGTCGCGACCTGTGGCAGATCGCGCTGGCTTTTACGATCGTGCCGGTCGCCGTGTACATGCTCACCTACGTCCCCTATTTTTCGCTCGGCCACAACCTACGGGACTTCATCGCCCTGCAGAAATCGATGTACCAGTTTCACGCCAGCCTGACTGCGAGCCATCCGTATCAATCGGCGTGGTGGTCGTGGCCGCTGCTGCTGCGGCCCATCTGGTACGAGTACTATGAAGCGGCACCCCAGGTCTACCGGGGGATCCTTGCGATTGGCAACCCCATCATCTGGTGGGCAGGGCTTCTCGCATTCGTGCTGGTTGCCATTCGGGCAGTCCGGCACCGAGCGCTGCCCGAGACCTTCCTGCTGGCCGGTTTCGCAATCTCCTATGTACAATACGCGTTCATCACGCGGGCGCTCTTCCTGTATCATTTCCTGCCCGCCGTCCCTTTCCTGATCATGGGTCTGGCCGAGGGTTTGGCGCGCATTCGCGCGCGCGTGGGTGTCGGGGTGGTGGTGGTCTACCTAGTGCTGGCGGTCGGCTGGTTCGTGGAGTTCTACCCCGTGCTCTCGGCGCTACCCATCGCGGCGGCGCGGTACTGGCGGTTGATGTGGTTCGGTACGTGGATTTAGCGATCCCCAGGTCCGGCGCGTCGCTGCGGGGCGTGCTGGACCGCCCACTGGCGTGGGCGGTCCTCGTGGCGGTAGCGGCTTTTGCCGTGTATCACTTCTCATTTCCGGACCGGACACCGTTCGACCACTACGTGCGGCTGGCCAACTCGCTGCTGCACGGTCGCGTCGATCTGATCGATCCTCCCGATTACATCGAGAAGACCACGTTCAACGGGCGGCACTACGTGATGAACCCACCGTTCCCGGCGGTGCTCCTGCTCCCGTATGTTGCCCTCTTCGGGTCTGAGGCGAGCCAGGCTTCTGCCAGCCACGTTGTCGGTGGGTTGGCAGCCGGGATGATGGTCATGCTCGCGTCTCGTCTGGCGTCGCGGCGAAGCGACGCCCTATGGCTCGGGGGACTCGGCGCGTTTGGGACCATCGTCTGGTACCTGAGCGCCGTCGGCAGCACATGGTATTTTGCGCATGCCGTCGCGGTGGCGGCGCTGCTTTTGGGGGTGCTGGAAGTCACCGGTCGGGGGCGACCGGTGTTGATCGGGTGCGCGCTGGCCGCGGCGTACTGGACGCGTATGCCGACAGTCCTGACGCTGCCGTTCTTCGTGCTGGCGACATTGCCGCGGTGGGCGCCCGGTGGTCTGCGCGACTGGCGTCGCATCGACGTGGGCTACCTGGAGCGTCTGGTGGGCCCGGTGGCCGGAGCGCTCCTGCTCAATATGGGCTATAACTTCGTCAGGTTTGGGACGATCGCGGATATCGGCGCGGCCGTGCGCCCCGGGATCTACAAAGAGCCCTGGTTTGACCGCGGTCTGTTCCATCCGTCATACATCCCCCGGCACCTGACCTTGTTGTTCACGAAACTGCCGGTGTTTGTGCCCCATCCACCGTACGTGTTGGTGCCGTGGACCGGTCTGGCGATCTGGGTGACCACGCCGGCGTTTGTGTATGCTCTCCGGGCACCGGTGGCGCGGGAGACGCTCGCGGCATGGCTGGGCATTCTGCCCACCGCCGGCGCGCTCTTCATGTTTGGCTTGCCGGGCATCACGCAGTTCGGTTACCGGTTTGCGACAGATTTCTATCCTTTGCTCCTCTTGCTGACGATGCGCGGGATGCACGGCCAACCGTCACGGTTCGCCAAAGCGCTGATCCTCATCGCGGTCATCGTCAACGCCTGGGGCGTGCTTGGCAACAGATGGGGATGGACGGCGCCATGACGGTTCCACGCCGGACCCCGTGGTGGGAGCCCGGTGCCGTCCTTGCCGTCGTCCTGGCGGTGTATCTAGCCGCGACGCCGGTCACCGGTCAGGCCTACCGGCACTTCGTCTACATGGCGTCGGCGTTTCTCGAAGGGCACGTGGACCTGCGTGGCCTCCCCGACCACTATCACGACGTTGTGCGGCTGAATGGTCGCGTCTACCCGCCGTTTCCCCCGGTACCCGCGGTCATCCTGATGCCCGTCGTAGCGTTCTGGGGCCAGGCCACCGATCAGGGTCGGGTGGGGCAGGTGCTGGCGGCATTGGCGGTGGCGGTGTTCGTCGCAGGGCTCGGGCGTCTGGGGCATGGCCGCGCGGTGCGCCTGTTTGGCGGCGCGGCGCTCGCGTTTGGCAGCGTCCTGTGGCCGTCGGCCGCCATCGGGACGTCGTGGTTCTTCGCCCAGGAAGTCGTGGTGCTCGCGACCGCGGTAATCGTGTGGGAACTGGCCGGGCTGGCCCGGCCGATCATCGTGGGGGCGGCGATTGCCGCCGCCTGGCTGACGCGCGTGAGCCTGCTGCCGGCGGTCCCTGTGCTGGCCGCCATCCTGTGGGCAAAGTACCGGCGGCCGGGCGCGGTCGTGGCGTTCGTGGCGGCAAATGCCGCAGGTGTGCTCGTGTACATGTGGTACAACGTGCTGCGCTTCGGCGATCCGCTCCAGACCGGGTACAGCCTCCTGTCGTACGGCACGCCCAACGCGGAGGCGTTGGCAAGGACCGGGTTCTTCAGCTTGCACTACCTGCCACTGCACCTCTACACGATGTTCTTGCAGTTGCCGCAGTTGGTGGCGACGCCCCCGTTTCTCAAACCGTCGCCCTGGGGCATGTCGTTGCTGCTCACCAGCCCGATCATCGCGAGGCTCGCGTTCACCTCTGCGGCTCGCCGCGCGTGGCTGTCATGGGGAGCGCTCATCCTCTCCGTCGCGATCCCGATGGTCTTCTTCTTCTCGAACGGGTGGGTGCAGTTTGGTTACCGCTACAGCTTGGACTGGTGGGTGTTTGCGCTGGTGCTTCTGGCGGACGCGCTCCAGGGGCTTCCTCTGGTGATCGACTATGTCTTGCTGGCCGCGGGGATTGCGATGAACGCCATGGGCGTGTACTGGGTCAGGGCGTTGGGATGGTAGCCGTGGCGTCTAATGACAGACCAAGGCGGGAATGGAACGGGATGATGTGTAACGGCATTGCCGCACCCGCAGACGTCGCCGCCCAGGCGACTTCGACGCGGCTATCCGAGACCCCAGTCTTCGACGCGCGGACGTTCGACGAGGCGTACTTTACCTCAGGCTCGAACTACGCGGGTCGATACGACGCGTATAACCCGCCGCATAAGATCACCGGGTATCTGCGCGAGATCCGCCGGCTGAAGCCCGGCGGGACGTTGATCGACGTTGGGTGCGCGTTTGGCCGGTTGCTGCGCGCGGCTCGAAATCATTATGCGTGCGAAGGCGTCGACATCTCGGCGTACGCGCTTGGGCGGGCGCGACAGGCCGCGCCGAATGTGCCCCTGTACCAGTCCTCGATCCAGGTATTCGAGCCCGGCCGGACCTTTGACGTGGTCACCTGTTTCGACGTCCTCGAGCACGTGCCCGACGTCGATGCGGCGCTCGGGCGGCTCCGGGCACTCGTGGCACCGGGCGGTATCCTCGCGATCGCGGTGCCGGTGTACGATTCGCTGCTGGGCTGGTTGTTCGGCCTGATCGACCGGGACCCGACGCACGTACACCGTTTCAGCCGGGCGCACTGGCTGCGCCGTCTGGAGGCCGCGGGACTAGAACCAGTCGTCTTCAAAGGGATCCTACGCGCGCCGCTGCCGGGATACTTCGTGCACGCCATCAGCCCGCTCTTCCGCCCGCTCTCCTCGGCGATCTTCGTGATCTGCCGGACCCGCGACGCTTAACCCCGCGCTCGCTCGTACTCGCCCGGCGTCTCGCGGCCCCGCCCTGGCGCGACCGCTTGACGATTCAACGGCGGATGCCCCACACTCGCACAGTGTGACCGCCAGCGGAGGTATCTCGACCGTGTTGCCCGCGTACAACGAAGAAACCGCGCTCTCGGGCACAGTGAGAGACCTGCGCGCGGTCCTCGCCGGCCTGGGGCGTCCGTTCGAGATCATTGTCGTCGACGACGGTAGCGTCGACGGTACCGGCGCACTGGCGGACCGGCTAGCCCGAGAAGACCCCGCCGTACGCGTGGTTCACCATGAGCGGAACCAGGGCTACGGCGCCGCGCTGAAATCGGGATTTGCGGCCGCCCGGCTGGACTGGGTGTTTCTGATGGACTCCGACGGGCAGTTCAACCCATCCGAGTTGCCCGGGTTCGTGGACGCCTCGCGCGACGCGGACTTTGTGGTCGGCTACCGGGCTGAGCGCGCGGATCCCATACACCGCAGGTTGTTTGCGAAAGCGTGGGCCAGATTGATGCGGTTGCTGCTCGGCGTGGGCGTGCGCGATGTTGACTGCGCCTTCAAGTTGATGCGTCGCTCGTATTTGGTGGTGATGCCGCTGGAAGCCGGCGGGGCGTTCCTCTCGGCCGAGATGCTGGCCAAGGCCCGCCGCATGGGCGCACGGTTCGCGGAACGTCCCGTCACCCATCTGCCCCGCCGCGCCGGCAAGCAAACGGGGGGATCCATGCGTGTGCTTCTGCGAGCCTTCTACGAAATGGGCAGGTTGTGGCTCCGTGTGCGAAGGTTCAGACCCGCTCGTCCGTCCCCGTCGAGGTCGTAAACAGCACGATCAGGGCAACCCCCAGCAAGACGACGCACAGCGCCGAATACAGCCGCGTCGCCGGATCGGAGAAGATCGAACCATCGATCCACGCTGGCAACTGGAGCGTCTGCGCGTACGGCCGCGTGTATGCGTACACCAAGTTGAGCAGAAACACGACAGAGAGCCCGGCGTAGACGCTCGCCAGACGACGGTCGAGACCCGTCGCCACGGCCAGGAACGGCAGCGCCGGAAGCATGTACCGTTCATGGATCCGGGTCGGCAGCGCAAAGGTGATCAGCAGCCCTGCGGCAGACGCGAACACGACGGCCCTGAGGGCTGCTCGCCTCCAGGCCCAGACCGCGACGGCGACCAGGGACGCGACGGTGGCCCCGGTGCCGAACACGTACAACGGCACCCCAAACCACCGCAGGCCGTCTTCATGCCAGAAGCCCTGCGTCGCGCCCCAAAAGTTGAAGGCGACGACGCTGCTGAACGGATACACGCCCAGGGCGGTGCGCAGCACACCGAACAGCCCCAGCGGGCTCAAGCCAAATGGGAGGATGATCAGTACCAGCGCCGCCACGCCGGCGCCCGCAGCGCCCAGCACCAGGTCCCATCGCGGCGGGCCGGTCGCCGGCCGGCTCAGGGATCGCAGGAGATACAGCCCGACGGGAATCAGCACCGCGGCGGTCTGTGGCTTCACCAGCACGCTTGCGGTGAGCAAGACCGCCGACAGCACAGGGGATGCCACTCCCAACGACGCTACGCCGGCCACGGAGAAGAGAGCGCCGACCGCGTCGGCTTGTCCCCAGTACGCGCTGTTGAACACGATCCCCGGATTGAACAGATACGACGCGGCGAGCGGGAGCGCCAGTGGCGCCCGAAACCGGCGGAGCAGGGTAAAGATCAACCAGGCTGTGATGACATCCGCAAGCGCCGCGGGCAGTTTCAGCGCAAACAGGAAGGCCGGGTCGTTCAGGCGCACGGTGCGGTTGACTTCGCCGATCACCCAGAGGATATAGAGATACCCGGGCAGGTAGTCGGCGAATCCCGCACCATAGAATGCGGCCGGCCCCTTCTCAGCCAGGCTCGTCGCCCAGGCCTTGAACGTACCGATGTCCACGGGAAATCCGCCGTAGGGCATGATCACGAACCGTAGCAGGAGCGCCAGTGCCGCCAGGGTCCACCAGGTCCGCACCTGGGGGTCGGCCGGCTCGACATCTGCAAAAGGCTCCGCCAGCGTGCGATGAATCATCGGGGGACATTCTACATCCCTGGGGGGGTTCGGCGCCATGCCCTGCGGATCGCGTCTAGGTCTGGGGGGTTTCGGGTACTCAAACCACGGGGATGCTAGGGAAGGCCGGAAGTGGTTCCCCCAAGGTGTGACGGCAGTGCCGGGACAACGGCGCGGGTTCATGAGCCTTTAGCGTGTGCCCGCAGCTAGCAGGTGGTGGACGCGTGAGCAGCAGTCGGCGCCCGGCCAGCAGTGCGGGCTATCGGGAGCGCGGTTTTACCCTGATGGAAGTGATCGTCGCGATGACGATCCTCGCCATGTCGATTTTGTTTATTACGCGCGCCTTTCTCACGTTGCTGCGGGTGACGAACGACGGGGGGAACGTGACCGTCGCATCGTCGCTCGCCGTCCGGACGCTGGAGCAGATCCGCAGCGGCCCCGAGTCGCAGAGCAGCACGGCCGGGTGGACCGCGCAGTTCGACACCATCGCAAACCAGAGCCCAACGACCTTCTCAGCGCCACACAGCCGGTACTCGTACGAGGTGCGCGTGAACGAGATCAGTCTGAGCCCGTCGTCGGCGGCGCCGTCATGGTTGACGGGGTCGCCGGTGCACTCGAATACCATCAAGTGGGTCACCGTGCGAGTCACGTTCAACGGGCAGGTCCTGGCCCAGGTGAGTTCCGCGGTGATACGCGACATGTATAGGCGGCCATAGATGCCCAATATGCGCCATTTCCGAAAGTTTGCACGCCGGATGATCCCCAGGGGTGTGCTGCGTGATCCCCGGGGATTGACAATCATGGAGATCGTCGTGGCGCTGGCCATCCTGGCCGTCGCCCTGGTCGCCATATGGGGACTGGTCGGCAACGCGGTGCGGTCGTTCGGCGTCGGCGAGGACTTCCTCGACGTGCAGCAGAACGCACGCCAGGCCCTGGAGAAGTTCGGTGAGGAGACGCGCTGGACCACGCGGCTGATCAGCGACGCGCTGTTCTTTGGCCGCGCGCCCGGCGGGTCGCTGCCGCCAGCCTGTACCGGAAACCTGTGCCCGGAGAGCGTGAACGTTGAGATCCCGCGCAGCAACCCGATCATCCCGGAGTGTTCGTACTACGTGCGCTTCTCGCGCAACAGCTCCAGCAGCACCTTAGTGCGGGACTTTAGACCCGACCCGGGCCAGGGTTCGCCGTTCGGAACCGGATCATGCGTAGCGGCAACGTCCACGCTCGCGAACTTCGTGTCGGCCGTCAACCTCACGTATTGCAACGCGGCGGGGACCTGCGTCAACCAATCGACATCGGTCGCGCTGAGCGAAATCGTCCGGATCAACGCGGACATCACGGTGAGTAAGGTGAGCAACGGCCGGCAGCAGCAGCGAGATGTGTCGACCAACATGCTCTTGCGCAACGTCGGTGCGGTCGCTTCACCGGTCGGGTCCACACCGACCCCGACGTCGCCGCCCCGGCCCTCGCCCGGCCACCAGTTCAGCACACCGACCGCCACGGCAACCGTGACCGCGACGGCGACCCGGACGGCGACGGCGACCGCGACGCGCACAGCGACCGTGACGCCGACGGCCACAGTGAGCGCGACGGCCACGCGTACGGCGACACGGACGGCGACGGTCACGCCGACGGCGACGTTTACGGTGACGCCGACAGCGACGCGGACCGCGACACGGACGGCGACCGTCACGCCGACGGCCACCCGGACGCCGACGGCGACCGTGACACCGACGGCGACGTTTACGGTCACGCCGACGGCGACGCGGACCGCGACACGCACGGCGACCGTCACACCGACCGCGACGGTGACACGCACGGCGACGGTCACGGCGACCCGCACGGCCACCGTGACGGCGACCGCGACGGT
>JBGPNN010000101.1:0-11101 GCA_041487495.1 bacterium | reverse complement strand
GTCAACCTTCCTCTTGACGGGCATTCATCCGCTCCGTACCGTGTGAGGTGCGTAGCCCTCCATGCTCTGAGCAATGCTCGGATAGGTGGCGATGGCTAATCAGGACAAACGACCGGGACTAGGGAGCCAGGCAGGGCGCTATGTGATCTCGGCGCTGATCAGTGCCGGCGCGCTGGGGCTGGGGCTCGTCCATATCACCTTCCCCGACGTCAAGATCGACAGCTACACGATCGTGTTGTTCGTGATCGGCACCGCGCCCTGGCTGGCGCCGCTGTTCAAGAGCATTGAACTGCCGGGCGGCTGGAAGTTCGAGTTCAGGGAGTTTCAGCGGCAGGTCCAGGAAGACCTGAAGCGCAAGGACGAGAAGGTCGAAGAGCTGAAGACGCGGGTCAAGCGCGTGGAGCAGTTCGCCTTTTCGGGCGCGCTGGACCAGACGGAACGGGACAGCCTCAACACGGCCCTCGTCTCGTACCACGACTACCTCAAAGGCCTCGGATTCGACCTAGGCGAGGAAGCACCCTCAGTGTTTGTGGACGCGAACTTGAAGGACAACTCCTATTACGACGGTGAGCATCGCCAGATCGTTATTGGCAAACGTTTCGCCGACGACCTCGACGTGCTCTTCCGCGAGTACACGCACCACGTCTTGACCACGGAAGCGGGACTCGATTTCCGTGTGTTGACGGAGGAGGGCATGGCCATCGAGTCGGGCATCGCCGACTACCTGCCCTGTAGCTTCAACAACGACCCCAAGCTGGCGGAGAAGATGGCAGCCATTTTCCAGCGTGAGGGTGTGCTCCCGAGGCCGTATGTGCGAAACTTGGAGAACGCGCGCACGTTCTCGGAGGTGCGGCCGGGCATGCCTTCGCAAGACAGCGGTGAGATCTGGGGCGGCGCATTCTGGGATATGCGCGGCTCGCTCGGCAAGGAGTTGGCGGACGGAGCCGTGGCGGCAGCGTGGCTCGCCAGCCGCGACGCGATGTCAGCGAAGGACGCCGGCTCGTCTCTCGTGCAGCAGTTGATGGCGGCCGTCGAGCCCAGGGCAGGTAAGGCAGGGACTGAAAAGGTGCTGACGATCTTCGAGCGGCGCGAGCTCAAGGTGCGGCCGCGGACAAGACGCCGGGGAAGCTCCTAGTCGAGAAGGTTACGCCGGTGGCGGTGTCCCATTCCTGCCTGTCCTCACACGCCGCCCGCCTTTGCTCACTATGGGCGCAGCAGGGGCGCTACCGCAGAACACGCACCCTCAGCCGGTCCGCGCCAGCGTTTCCTGGAGCGCTTCCGAGATCAGGTTGAGCCCCAGGACCAGCGCTGTCAGGAAGAGCCCCGGGTAGAGGCCGAACCAGGGCGCCTGATACAGGTACGACGAGGCCGTGAAGAGCATCGCTCCCCACGACGGTGTGGGCGGCTGGGTGCCGAGGCCGAGGAAGCTCAGGCCGGCCTCCAGGAGCACGGCGAACCCCATCGAGACCGTCACCTGGATCATCACCGGCGTCAGCGTGTTGGGCAGGATGGTCCGGAACATGATGTACCGGTCGCGTGCCCCGATGGCACGTGACGCCTCGACGTACTCCCGCTCCTTCTCGGCCAGCGTGCTGCTGCGCACCAGCCGCGCGTAGGCCGGAATGCTGACGACCGCAACCGCGAGCATCGCGTTGAACGACGAGGGGCCGAGCAGGCTCACGATCGCCATCGCCAGCAGGATGGCCGGAAACGCGAGCACGGTGTCCATGAGTCGCATGATGGACGCGTCCCACCCGCCACCGACGTACCCGCCGACGAGACCGATGACCACACCGGTGGTCGAGGCGATGAGCACCGACACGAAGGCGACCAGCAGCGAGGTGCGGGCTCCGTAGATCACGCGGCTGAAGATGTCGCGGCCGAGCTCGTCGGTCCCAAAGAAGAACGTCGCCGACGGCGCGGCGAGCTCCTGGCCTTTGGCGAGGGCGAGCGGATCGTGGCGCGCCACCAGCGGGGCCAGGACCGCCAGGGCCACGAGCAATCCGGTCAGGCCGAGGCCGATCGCGGCGCGCGGACGCGAGAGGAGCCGGCGCAGCCGCCCGGGGCGCGGCGCGGGATGGAGCGCGAGGCTATTGATAGCGGATTCGCGGGTCGAGGAATCCATACGACAGGTCGGTGAGCAGGTTGATCATCACGAACAGGAACGTGGTCCAGAGGATCGTGCCCTGCACGACCGCATAGTCGCGGGTCAGGACCGAGTTCCACAGGAGCCGTCCCATGCCCGGCATGCCGAAGATCGCTTCGGTGAGCACCGCGCCCCCCATGAAGGTGCCGAACTGCAGCCCCAGGACCGTGATCACGGGAATCAACGCGTTGCGCGTCGCGTGCCGGTAGAGGACGGCGCGTTCCGTGGCGCCCTTCGCCCGCGCGGTGCGCACGTACTCCCGTCCCATCTCTTCGAGGATGGCGCCACGCAGGAAGCGCGCCAGGACCGCGGCCACGCTGAGCGCCAGCGCGAACGCCGGCATGATCATCGTGCGGAAAGCGGCCCCGGGGGATTCCGCGGGCGAGACGTAGCCCGACGGCGGCAGCCACCGCAGCCGGACGCTGAACACAAACACCAGCAGGATCGCCGCCCAAAAGGTCGGGGTGGCATAGGAGATGGACAGGATCGTGAGTGCCCCGTGATCAAGCCACGTCCGCCTGAAGCGCACGGCCAAGAGCGCCAGCGGGACGGCCAGCGCTACGGCCAGTAGGAGGGCGCCGGCGGTCAGCTGCAGCGTCACCGGCCAGGCGCGGCCCAACAGCTCGGCTACCGGGAATCCGTTGAGGTAGGATCGCCCGAGATCGCCCCGGAGCACGTGGCCCATCCACACCACGTACTGCACAGGGAGGGGCCGGTCCAGGCCGAGGTCCGCCCGCAGCGCCGCGATCTGGTCGGGCAGAGCATTGGGGCCCAGGATGACATACGCTGGATCGCCGGGCACCAGGTGGACGATGCTGAAGACCACCACCGACACCAGGGCTAGGACCGGCAGCACCTGCGCGAGCCGGCCGGCGACGAATCGAACCATCCGGCGCCCGACCCCTAACCCTTGCTGGTCTTCTCCAGCGCGATCTGCGTGTCGATGTTCCAGCTGAAGTCGCGCACCGACGAGGTCCAGCCGAAGATGACCTCACGGGACGCGAGCGGCAGGGTCCACGACTCGTCCAGCAGGATGTCCTGGATCTTGCCGAACAGGCGCTGCCGGAACTCCTTGGTCACCGTGCGCCGGGCCGCGTTGATGTTGTCCACGTAGCCGGCCGGGAAGTTCCCCTGCGGGAAGGGCGGGCTGCTGAACGTGCGGTACGGGCTGTTGCGGAACAAAGTCAGCGGGTCCTTGTTCAGCGCCACGAACGTAACCGTCGCCTGGAAGTCCCCGGCGAACAGCCGCGGCGTCCACCGTGCGTTGTCGACCAGCTCAATGCTCATGTCCACCCCGATCTTGGCCAGATCGGCCTTGATGATCTGCGCGATCTGGGCGAAGTCGGGAAACGCCGTCGTGATGATGGCCGAGCACTTGAAGCCGTTGGGAAAGCCAGCCTGGGTCAGGAGTTCCTTGGCTTTGTTCAGGTCGAACCGGTAGCGCTTGTTCAGTTCGGAATCGTACGCGAGCGAGTTGGGCGGGAATGGTGCGACCCGAACCTCGCCGAAGCCAGCGTACACCGTGCGGAGGATCGTCTGGCGGTCGAGGGCGTACTGCATCGCCTGGCGGACCATCTTGTTGTTGAACGGTTCCCGCTGGGGGTTCAGGTAGAACAGGTTCATCAGGGCGCCCGTTCGGTCGCTGGTCAGCGTGAGGGTGCGGATTTCCTTGAGCCGCGCAGCCTGCGGGTACGGGATACCGACGGCCGCATCGATCGTGCCGGTCTGGAGAGCCGTCACCATGGCGTCGGGGTTGGTGTAGGGCTTCAGGATGACCCGGTCGAGCATCGGGAGGCCGGGTTTGAAGTAGCCGTCGTGCTTCTGGAACGTAATGTGATCACCGGGGACCCACTCCACGACCTTGAACGGCCCGGTGCCGATCGTCGTGCGGGTGAGCTGCCCGAACGCTTCGGGCGCCATGATGTCGATCTCCTGGATCGAGTCCAGGATGTTTGGCGTCTGCCACTCGTACTCGAAGACCACGGTGTAGTCGTCGGTCGCGCGCACCGACTTCATCCCCTGACCGCTGGTCAGCGTGACCAGGTTCTGGCCGAAGCGCGGATCCATGGCGCGCTCGAAGGTGGCCACGATGTCCTTCGCTGTGAGCGGCCGCCCGTTGTGGAAGCGCGCGTTCTGGCGCAGCTTGAAGGTAGCGCTCTTCTTATCGTCGTGGATCTGCCACGAGGTGGCCAGGTCGGGCACTGGATTGTAGTTCGCGTCATAGTCGAGCAGCTTATTGTAGACCTGCCGGATGACCGGGTAGGTGACAAAGGACTTGGTCGAAGGATCAAAGTTGAGGATGTCGGCCCCCAGCCCGACCGTCAGCGTCCCGCCGGTCTTTCCCTGGGCCAGCGCGATGCGCGTCAGGAGCGCCGGGCCGACCGATGCTGCCGCCACGCCCGCTGCTCCACGACGCAGGAAGTCGCGTCGGGTGATTCCCCCGTTGCTCATGGTGTTATCCCCTCCTTAAACATCGATGCCGTCAGCATTTCTCGTCGGGTCCGGTCGTTACCTCTCGCCGGATGGCCGCTTCCACCTGCGGGTCGTCATCGAGCGGGTACATGGGCCGGGGCACCCGTCGAAACGGCAGCCGCGCCAGCCGCGGCGAGCTGGCGCCCGGCAGGTCGACGTACAGGGCCTCGGCCGCCATTTCGCCCAGGCCGACACGCCAGCCGATCGGATGCTTAACGACGATCGCTTGCGCATCCGCCGGCTCGAGGCCCAGGCTCCGATATAGGGCGGGATCATTCGTCAGGGTCGGCTGCTCGTGGACCACTACATGCAACCCGCCGGACCGCAGGACGGCAGATGCGCCCATTGAGACCTCGACGCCCCGCAGCGTCGCGGCGCTCATTCTGAACCGGCCGTCGGAGAGGGCCATTACCGTCGCACGGAGGCGCACCGGCTGGTAGAAGGCGGGCGCCAGGCGCGCGCCCACCGTGAGGTCCAGCACGCTTCCCACGCCGGCCCGCGCGGCCTCGCCCGGCACCGCGGGATCGCGGACCGTTATCAACACCGTGGCTGTCGGCGCGGCCTCTAGCAGATGACGGAGCAGCACCGTGCTGTCGCCGGGTGCGCCGCTGCTCATCGCGTCGGCGGAGTCGACGAGCAGCACCGGTCTCCGGGACGCGCCAAGCGCCCGCCGGACGGCCTCGGCGGGCGGGATCAACTCGACGTCGAAATCGCGACGCGAGGCCCACGCTTCGGCCAGGATGGCGTCCACCACGGCCTGCATTCGCGAGACATCGTCGCCGACCGCCACCGCCGCGAACCCCGCTTCTGGCACGTCCAGCCAGGGCTGCATCGGGAACACGGAGACGGCCCAGGCGCCCGATGCCTCCGCAGATTTCGCCATCGCAATCATGCGGGCTAGAGGGCCTTCGCTGGTATCCATGCGCTCCGCGGGTACGAGCAGCGGGATCTTCTGACAGGCCACGGCCGGCCTGCGGCCGCGGGCGAGCCGCAGGAGGACGCCGCAGGCTCTGTGGCCCGTCTGGGCATGGTCGACGTGCGGGCAGGTGTGGTATCCGACCAGCGCATCGGCGGTCTCGATCATCCGGTGCGTGATGTTGGCGTGGAGGTCCAATGTCGCCACGATCGGCACCTGTCCCAACGCTTCGCGCGCCATCGAGAGGATCGCGCCGCTGACATCGTCCTCGTTTTCTGCGACCGTCGCGCCGTGTAGGGCGAGGAGGAGCGCGTCCAGGTGGCCGGCCGCAGACAGCGCACCGGCCAGTCGCCGCCGGAGGTCCGCCAGCGCGGCGGCCTCGAGCATCCCGCCCGAAACAGCCCATGCCGCGAGCAGCGGCACGGGCTCATGCCCGGACGAATGGAGACCCTCCAAAAAGCCGGCCACCTCGGTGTTCGTGCCGGCCAGCCGCGTCACGATCTCCGGTCCCGAGAGGAGCAGGCCGTTCGCAAACGCGTCTGCCGGCGTACGCACCGGGGAGAAGGTGTTGGTCTCCTGCAGCACCGCAGCGACGCCGACTCGCATGGCTCCCGCATATTTCGTTGATTGAAACGACGGAAGAAGGTTTCCTAACGTATAGCAAGCACCATCGATTGCGTCAATCGGCCGACACGCGAGATCTTCCAGCCTGGCCTGACGTTGATGGAGGACTTTCCCCGCTCCCGCGAGTACCTGGTCCCCATGCGCATCGTGGTCGCCTCGCTCCAGCAGGAGAGCAACACTTTCGCGCCCGTCCCATGCACGATCCAGACATTCGAAAACGACTATCTTCTTGAAGGGCCGGCGGTCTTCGGCCTTCGCGACACATCCACTGAGGTTGGCGGCTTTCTCGATGTGCTGGAGGCCGCCGGCGTTGAGGTGATCCCGGTGCTGGCGGCCCACGCGATCTCGGGCGGGCCGGTCGTGGCCCGCGACTTCGCGACGCTGCGCGACCGGATCGTCGCCGGGTTGCGCCGCGCTGGCCCGCTTGACGGCGTCGCGATCGCGCTGCATGGCGCGATGGCCGTCGAGGGCGAAGACGATGGATCCGGCGGGCTGCTCTCCGCGGTCAGGGCCGCGGTGGGCGACCTCCCGATCGCGGCGACCGTGGACTCGCACGCCAACCTGACATCCCGCATGATCGATCAGGCAGACATCTTGCTCAGCTATCGCACGTACCCCCATGTCGACCTCGACGAGACCGGGCGGCGCGCCGCGCGCCTGCTGCTGGAGATGATCGGCGGCCGGCTGTGGCCGGCCCTGGCCCTGGCCAAGGTGGCGATGCTGCCCTCCGCCGAATCGCATCCGGTCGCGCAGGAGCCAATGCGCGGGTTGTGGGCGGAACTGGACCGCCTGCGCCGCGAGGGCGTCATCGTTGACGGCGGCCTCTGCCCGGTGCAGCCCTGGCTCGACCTGCCCGACGTGGGGTTTGGCGTCCTGACCCTCACCAACGGTGATCCGGCGGCGGCGCGGGGAGCGGCCGAGGCGCTCGCCCGCCAGGTCTGGGCGAGGCGGCACGACTTCCAGGTGTCGCTGCTGGAGCCCCGCGAGGCCATCCGGAAGGCTCTCGAAATCGAGGGCGGACCTGTCGTGCTCTCGGAATCCGCAGACGGCACGGGCGCCGGGTCGCCAGGGGATTCCACCGTAGTCCTGCGCGCCCTTCAAGAGATGGGCGTGTCGGCACCGGTGTTCCTGACGATTGTCGATCCCGAAGCGGCGCAGGTGTGCGCGACCGCGGGCGCCGGCGCGCGTGTGTCCCTCATCGTAGGCGGCAAGCGCGGCCGCTACTCGTCCCCGGTGCGCCTGGACGGCATCGTGCGGATGGCCGGTCAGGCTCAATTCACCTTCACGGCCGGCTACACCGGCACCGTGGGCCACATGGGCCAGACCGCCGTCGTCCAATCGGGATCGATTCATCTCGTGATCGCCGAGCGCCCCGTGATTACCGCCGACCCGGCGCTGTACCGCGCGGTCGGCCTGGAACCAGCCGAGGCGAAGATCGTCCTGGTCAAGTCACCGGCCCAGTTCCGCGCGGCGTACCAGCCGATCGCCCGCGCGATCATCAGCCTGGACTCAGAAGGCCACAGCCCGCCGAATCTGCGCCGGCTCGAGTGGCGTCGGCGGCCGCATCCCTGCTTTCCCTTTGAGGATCCCGACGACCCGCCCATGCGCGTCACCGCGGGCGCCAGGTCCGCGGGCGCCAGGTCCCCGGGCGCGGGGGGCTCGCCACATTCGGGATCGTAAGGAGGCACACGCATGAAGATCGTGGACGTCAAGACCACACCGGTGTCCGTGTTGATGGAGGCGCCGCTGCGCTGGAGCATGGGGGTCGAGCACGGCACCACCCGCACAGTCGTCGAGTTGATCACCGACGAGGGGCTGGTCGGCATCGGCGAGACCTACGGCGGCGCGTCGACCGCCAATCGCATCCAGGAGTCGCGGCCGCTGTTTATCGGCGTCGATCCCCTCGAAGTGGGCCTGATCGCCAAGCGGTTCGAGGTGTTCCGCGTGACCTCCGAGCAGATGGCGCGGGCCGCCGAGATGAAGTACGTGGCCGCGGGCGTCGAGATGGCATGCTGGGACCTCGTGGGGAAGGCGCTCGGCAAGCCCTGCTCGGCGCTGTGGGGCGGCGCGGATCGCGACGCGATCCCGTTCGTGGCGTACCTCTTCTACCGCGAGCAAGGGCCGGGTGGCATCGGCGGCGAGGACACTCCCGAGGCGATCGTCGACCGCTACGGCGCATTGGTCGACCGGTACGGGTTCCACGGGTTGAAATTGAAGAGCGGGGTGCTGGAGCCCGAGATCGAGCTGGAGACCATCGCAGCGCTGCGCAAGTCATACGGCGACAAGATCCGGTTCATGCGGCTCGATCCCAACCAGGCGTGGACCGTGGAGACGTCGGTCCGCTACCTGAACCGGATGGCTGCCTACGACATGGAGTACGTTGAAGATCCCACCTGGAACATCGAGGGGATGGCGCTCGTGCGCGAGCGCATGCCGATCCCGCTCGCCTCGAACCAGGCGCTGATTTCCTTCGAGCAGTTCCCGCCCGCAGTGCACCGCCGGTCGATCGACGTGGTGCTCGTCGACCTCTACTTCTGGGGCGGCATCACCCAGGCCAAGAAAGTGGCCACGATCTGCGAGACTTTCAACTTCGGGCTCGCCATGCACAGCGATCGGGAACTGGGCATCGGGACCGCGGCCGGCCTGCACTTCGTCGCGTCGACCCCCCAGGTGTCCCATTACTACGACACGCACTACCACGACCAGGTGGACGACGTCATCACCGTGCGCCACACCTGGAAGGACGGCCTGATGAAGGTCCCTACCGGCCCCGGCCTGGGCGTCGACCTGGACCGCGACGCGCTCGAGCGGTGCCACCGCTTCTACCTGGAGCGTGGGGATGCGGTGGAGTTCTTCGATCCCCGGCGGCCGAAGTGGACGCCGCATTTGCCCTTGTGGTGAGCGATGCGGCTTCGCGACCTGCCGTGGCCGTTTGTCATCTGCGTCGTCTACGACGACGAAATCGATGCGGCCGCGCAGACCATCCGCGCCGCCGAGCGGGACGGCGCGGACGCGTTTGAACTCAATCTCCCCCGCCTCGGCTATCCGCGCGCCGAGCGCCTGGCGCCGATCTTCGCGGCAACTGACCGGCCGGTGTTCACGAGCTGCCGCCGCGCGCCGTTCACCGACGTCTACGGCCCGTGCGCGCATCGGCCCCGCGAGATGCCCGACGAAGAACGCATGACCCTGCAGCTCGACGCGCTGGCCTGCGGGAGCGCGGGGATCGACATGGAGCTCGATACGTTTGATCCTCACCCGGCCGAGGTCACCGAGGATCCCGACGCCGTGGCCCGCCAGCGCGCCGTCATTAAACAGGTTCACGCCCTGGGACGCGAGGTCATGATGTCGTGCCACGCTGCGCGGGTGCTGCCGCCGGAGGAGGCGATCAGGATCGGCCGGCTGATAGCCGGCCGCGGTGCCGATCTGGCGAAGATAGTCGGCGTCAGCCGCGGGATCGACGACATGCCAGAACTCCTGCGCGCGAATCTGTCGCTGGGCGCCGCGATGCCGGTGCCGTTCACGTTGATGAGCGTCGGCGGTGAGGCGCGCCTCGGTCGATTCCTGGCGCCGCTCTTCGGATCGGCGTGGGCCTTCGGGCAGGCCCGGCGCGGTGCCTTCGCGCCGATGCCCCTCGTCCTCGAGTTGCGAGCCGTGTTCGACGCGATCCGCCCGCCCAGCAGTGCACCCGCGGAGGCGTCGCGGGGCGCAGGACGCCCATGATCGCCGTGACGGATGACGGCCTGCGCGGCCGGGTGGCGATCATCACCGGCGGCAGCCAGGGCATCGGTGAGGCGATTGCGCATCGTTTCGCGGCCGCCGGCGTGGCCGTGGCGATCTGCGCCCAGCGGGCTGAGCGCGTTGAGGCCGCGGTAGATCGGTTGCGCGCCCAGGGCGCGCAGGCGCTGGGGGTCGCGGCGGACGTCCGGAATCCTGACGATGTGACAAAGTTCGTCGACGCCACCCTCGAGCGCTTTGGCCGGCTGGACATCCTGATCAACAACGCCGGCACCGGGCAGATCCGGGATTCGTTGACGCTCGATCTGGCCTCCTGGCGGGACGTCCTCGACACACATCTTACCGGTGCGCTGCTGATGAGCCAGGCAGCGGCCCGCGCCATGATCGCGCGAGGCACCGGCGGCGTGATCCTCAACATCGGC
This sequence comes from bacterium, assembly GCA_041487495.1. Lineage (GTDB taxonomy): Bacteria > Sysuimicrobiota > Sysuimicrobiia > Sysuimicrobiales > Humicultoraceae > JBGPNN01. The sequence continues at coordinate 786 of JBGPNN010000101.1, read as the reverse complement.
TCGATCCATTCCGTGCTCGGCATGCCCAAGCGCGCGGCGTACGTTACGGCGAAGCACGGTCTGATCGGCCTGACGCGCACCCTCGCGTGCGAGTGGGCGCCCCACGGCGTGCGCGTGCTGATGCTCGCGCCCGGTTACATCGACACGCGCCGCGAGATCAAAGTCGACTTCACCGAGGCGGACATCGCGCGCCGTACGCCGCTCGGCCGGTTCGGCACCGTGGAAGAGGTCGCCGAGGTCACGGTATTCCTCTGTTCGCCGCGCGCCAGCTTCCTGGTCGGTCCTGTCATACTCGCCGACGGCGGCTGGACCGCGTACGCGGGCTGGTGACGGCCGTGCGTCTCGCGATCCTGCTGGATCTGCACGGCGCCATGGTGGCCGAGGGCTGTGACGACGTCGATGGTCGGACGTTCGTCGTCTGTTCCGAGAGGTGTCGGAGCCAGTTCCTCCAGAAGCCGCGCCCTTTGATCGTCCAACAGTCTCTCGAATGAACGCTTCCGCCCCGGGCGCTACCGCGGATGTCGTCATCATCGGAGGCGGCTGCGTCGGTACGAGCGTCGCGTTCCAGCTCGCTCGCCGCCGAGCCGGCAAGATCATTCTGCTCGAGCAGCGTACCGTCGGGTCCGGGCCGACCAGCAAGACCAGCGGTTTCATCCGCCTGCACTACTCGTACGATCCCCTAATTCTTCTGGCGGCACGGAGCCTGGAGATGTTCGCCGAGTTCGAACGGATCACGGGGGGTACGGCGGACTTCACGCGCTGCGGGTTCCTCTTGCTCGCCTCAGG
>JBGPNN010000100.1:0-11115 GCA_041487495.1 bacterium | reverse complement strand
GTTCGGCTAGGATGGAGATTGGTAACTTCCCGACCGGATCGCGGTCCGGTCCGACGATGCCCTACAACCCCCCAGATGCAACGCCCGCGAGCTATCACGCACCTGGAGTTTGGGCTCTTCCCCTTTCGCTCGCCACTACTCGGGGAATCTCTTTTGATTTCTCTTCCTCCGGGTACTTAGATGTTTCAGTTCCCCGGTTGGCCTTCCCGCACCTATGGATTCAGCACGGGATCGCGCGGCATTACCCGCGCGGGGTTGCCCCATTCGGAGACGGTCGGATCGAAGGTTGCTTTGCACCTCCCCGACCCTTTCGCCGCCAGCAGCGTCCTTCATCGGCCCTTGGCGCCAAGGCATCCACCGTGTGCCCTTAGTAGCTTGATACCCACTCTAGGAGCAGCTGTATAGAGCCTGGCAACACATCACCGTCCCGCCGATCGTGTTGATCCGCGAGTCGGGATGTCTTCGTCCATCTTCAGTTGTCAAAGAACTCCCCGTCGCGGGCCTCGCGCAACGGATCTCACCGGGGCCGCCGGCGAGAACATTGAGGATTGATCTGGTGTCGAACGCTGGACGATTCAGGGGTGCGGGCACAAAAAAGAGGGGATGAGCCTGGTCCCCCCCTGGACTCATCGGGACCTGCGTATGCAGTTCACCCGCTGGAATCCTGCACCCATTCCCTCCCCACGTCCAAGCCAAGTTCTTATTATAGAGTGCGCCCTTTCGTTGTCAACACCCGCTCCGGCCCGACTCACCCGCCCGCTATACGACCAGGCAGGTCAGTGAGTCGGCTACGCCGGGAGTGCGTTGGATCCTGGTAATCACGGTATCGCCCAGCGAGACCATGTCTCCGGCCTCGGTCATGCAGACGATGTCGTACGGGCCGGTGACAACGTGCACCTCGCGGACACCTTTGATCTTCCGGATCGCGATAGCGGCCTTGCGGGCGTGCCCGGGGGCCGCTTTCAGCAACACCACGGCAGAAACCACAGGCCTCACCTCCTCGGGTTTAGTTGGTGACGCGGTGTCCAGAGTCCTGTCCGGCAAGGAAATGGCAAACACGATCAGGAAGATGACGGCCGGGGAGGGGTGCACTGTGATCAAACTGTTCAATGGGGCCACCAAGGCAGCGATCGGCATCATCACCGAGACACAGCTCAATCAATTGATCGACGCCCTCGAAGAGGAGAGCGAGGAGGATCGAGACTACTACATCAACCGCGACACGTTCGACCTGCTGCAGGAGCGCGGGGTTGACGCTGAAGTGATAGACCTCCTCAGGCGCGCGCTTGGTGAAGGCGAGGACATGGACATCCGTTGGGAGCCCTCCTGATCTAGGACGGCTTGCCCGATCGCTCCCCCAACAGCCGTTCCAGCCGATCCACCGTTCGAGCCAGCACCCCGAAGGCCCGCTCGACCGGCTCCGGCGAACCCAGGTCCACACCGGCCAGGCGGAGCACGTCGAGGGGGAATGCCGACCCCCCCGCGTTGAGAAACGCCAGATAGCCTTCCACCGCCCCGGGCGTGCCGGAGAGGACGCGCTCGGCCAGGGCGTGGGCGCCCGAGATGCCGGTCGAATACTGGAACACGTAGAAGTTCATGTACAGGTGTGTGGGGAACTCCGCCCACATGATGCCGGCTCGGTCATGGTCGACTTCGACCTCGCCGCCGTATCCCTCCGTGAGCAGGTCGGCCATCAAGGCGATCATGCTCCCGGCCGTGAGCGCCTCACCCCGCTCGACACGCTGATGGGTCTCCAATTCGAATCGCGCGAGCGTCGGCATCACGAAAAAGTAGCGGTAGAAGTTGCTCATGGCTTCTTCGAGCACGGCGATCTGAAACTCGGGATCGGGCTGAGTTGCCAGCAGATGCGCCCGGACCATTGCCTGGTTGAAGTTCGAGGCGACTTCGGCCAAGAAGAGCGGGTAGCGCGCGTAGATGAACGGCTGGGTCCGCCAGGAAAAGTACGAATGCATCGAGTGCCCTAACTCGTGGGCCAGCGTGCTCATGCTGAAGATATCGTCCGTGTAGCTCATCAAGATGAACGGGTGGGTCCCTTGAGAGCCCGCCGAGAAGGCGCCGGATCGCTTCCCCCTGCTCGGGTAGATGTCGACCCACCGCTGGTCCATCAGGCCTCGTCGCATGATCTGGACATACTCGTCGCCCAAAGGACGCATCCCCTGGCAGATCCACTCGACCGATTGCTCGAAGGGCACCTTCGGCTTATGCGCCGTCAAAGGCGCGCTGCGATCGTAGGGATACAGCGTGTCATAGCCGAGGGCGTGGCGCCGGATCCGCCAGTAGCGATGCCAGGTCGGCAGGTTTCGGCGAAACGCCGCAATGAGATTGTGAAAGACTTCGACCGGGATATGATTCGGGGCAAGGGCGCCCTCGAGGGCCGAGGCGTATCGCCGGGCGCGGGTGACAAACACGTCCTGCTTGACCCCCGCCCCGATGCAGTTCGCCATCGTATTCTTGTACCTCAGGTGTGCGTCGGCGTAACTCTCCCACGCGGTGCGGCGCACTTCGCGATCCGGATCCATTGAGAGTCGCGACAGGTTCCCTTGTGCCACTTCGATGGGCTCGACCGATCCCGAGCCGTGGGCCGGGTTGAACAGCAGATCGGCATCGGCGAGGACGCCGTGCGTCGCGGCAGCCGTGCGGAACGGATCGAGCACATGGCCCAAGAGTTCTTCGACTTCGGGCGAGCGGACGTGCGCCTGGCGGCGCTCGAGCCGGTCGATGTAATGGCCATAGAGAGCCAGCCGCGGTTCCTGCCGCACCCACCCACGCAGCGTCTCGAACCCGATCGCCACGATCTCTGGATCGGCGAACGCCGCCGCGGCGGTGGCCCTGGCCATCAGTCCTCGTGCCCGGTCGAACCTGGCGGCCGCCTCCTGGTCCGTCGTGTCGGCGGTGTGCCCCATGTTCGCGTAGATCATGACGTGGCCGAGGGACCGGAACACCTGTTGATACGTCTCGAACCAGTCGGCCAGGCCGGCCGGGCTGCCGGCAAGAGGACCCCGGAAACGCCGCAGATCGGACAGTCTCTCCTCAACGTCTTTCAACGCCGTCTCCCAGGCCGCGGCAGAAGGAAAAACGGAAGCCATATCCCAGGTGTGCGCTGGGGCAATGGCGCTACGCGGGAGCACGGCGGACTGAGCTCTCGGCGTCACAAACGCACCTGGCCGGCCGGCCCGCCAACCTTCTTGAGCCTCGACAGGTACTGCTTGCGGAACTTCGCGACCTTGGGGGCGACCACGACGCGGCAGTAGGGCTGGTCAGGGTTCTGCTGAAAGTAGCGCTGGTGATAATCTTCGGCCGGATAGAAGACCTGGAACGGGGTGACCTCGGTCACGATGGGATTGCCCCACATGCGGGCCCCTGTGAGCTCCTTGATCACCGCATCCGCGGTCGTCTTCTGCTCGGGCGTATGATAGAAGATGGCGGAGCGGTATTGCGTCCCGGTGTCGTTCCCTTGCCGGTTCAACGTCGTCGGATCATGGATCGTGAAGAACACGTCCAAGAGCTGCCGGAAGGAAAGGACGCTGGAGTCGAAGGTGATCTGCACGACCTCGGCGTGACCGGTCGTGCCGGCGCAGACCTGCTTGTAGCTGGGCGTGGGAACGGTCCCACCGGAATAGCCGGAGATGGCGCTCTCCACCCCCTGGAGGTCGTTGAGGACTGCCTCCAGGCACCAGAAACAGCCACCCGCCAAGGTCGCCACTGCTTGCTCAGCGTTCATGTTGAAATCCTTTCCAGTGCAGGATGGATTTACTTCCACCGGTTCTGGTCTCGCAGCCAGGCGATCTGGCCCGTGTGGTGGCGGCAGTGCCACGCATAGTAAGGGAGGGCAGCGGACAGCCGGACGGCTTCGCCGGTTTCAGGGTGGACAAAAGCTCGGGCATGCTGCTCCGGCGAGAGCGCCCGCAGCAACTGAACCCACCTGATATGCAGCCCCTCAAAGAGCGCAAGCGGCGGGCCGAGCGCGCCGGTCCGAGAATCCTCCAACGCCACCCACCGCCCCTCATTGTATGCCTTGATCGTCGGCCGCTCTTCGGTGAGCGCCCACTTGTATCGGATGTATGAGTTGACGTGACTGTCGGCCATGTGGTGGACAATTTGCCTGATCGACCAGTTCCGGTAGCGTGTGTCGAGTTGCTCGTCCGTGAGCCTGTTGATCACACTGCGGAGTATGGCGGGCGCGGCTTCGATCTCGGCGATGAGTTGCTCCCGCCGCCGATCGCTGTAGCCATCCTCCGGCTCGTACGGTCCTGCGGGGTACTGTGGCGCGACCATTCAGGCCTCCGGTGGCCGCGACGGGCTAGCCGGCCGCCCGCACGGGCCCCGCGGCAAACAGCGAGTCAAATAGCTTCCGGCCCGCCGCCGCAGTGTCACGGACCGCCCGGTCAAACGCCCGTTGATTCGCCCGCGACGGCGCATGATAGCCGCTGATCTTCCTCACGAATTGCAGCGCTGCGTCGTAGAGTTCCTGGTCCGTCGGGGGGAGTCCTGGACGCCGTAACGTCTTGATGTTTCGACACATGAGTGCTGCCTGGCCTCCTCCGCCCGCATGTCAGACGATGCCCAACGCGTGCAGCTCTCTTTCACACTGCACCGGATGCGCGAACCTGATCGTACGAATACCGAACTTGGCGGCCGCGGCGAGATTCACCTCCATGTCATCCACGAAAACCGTTTCCTCCCCGCGCAGCCTGTACTTCTCCAACAGGTGCGCATAAATCGCCGGTTCAGGCTTGATCAGGTTGACACGGCAGGAAATCACCACACCTTCGAAGACCTCCCAAAATCCATGCGCTTGTTCTAGGTGCTCGATGGATGCCATATGCATGTTCGACAGGCAGAACAGTCTGTGCCCCCTTGCCTTCAGACGCTGCAAGAGCGCAAGAGTGCCTGGGATCGGGACCAACGCCGGCGGTATCTGCTGGAAGAATCGAGCCACGTCGGCACGGGACAGCCCTGTACGGCTCGCCCCCCGCGCAACGGCATCGCGCAGCGGTAAGGTACCGCGATCGAGGGCCAGCCAATCCGGATGCCTCAGGATCTTCGAGCGCACGGCGTCTTGCGTCGCGGCGTCGGCAAACACCGACGCGATAATCGCATCTGGCTCCCAAGTGACGACGACTGCTCCGAGATCAAAAACGACATTCAACGTCGCTGTCATTCCTTCTCAGCGTCTTACGCGGGACTACACCAGCGGCTCTGCGTGAACCTCGGCCCCATCAGTGTCGTGAAGGACGTGCGCCACGTCTACCCCGACCTCAAGGGGATCCAGCGTCTCAACGATGCGCCGCTCGTCATCATCCTCCAGAACCACATCATACGGTTCCAGCGGCGTCGCGTCCGAATCCGCAAACACACGCACCGTTGGCTGTCTCGTATCTCGTTCGGCGGGCAACTTGACCACGGCGAGTTCTCCGGTGTTGAGTCGCACGACGGTTCCGACCGGATACGCTCCCATCGTCGACAGGAACACTCTGGCCAGCTCAGGGTCGAAGATCGTCCCCGCGCCCTCGAGGATGAACCGCATGGCATCGTCTGGGGCCAAGGGCCGTCGGTAGATCCGCCGGGACGATGTGGCGGCGTCAAAGGCGTCGACGATCTGGACGAGCCGGGACAGGATGTGGGGGTGCTCCTTCGTGACGATATCAGGATACCCGGAGAGATCGTAGTTCGCGTGGTGCTCGAACGCCACGATCATCCCCAGTCTGGCCTTGCCCGGGAGATTGCGCAGCAGTTGTGCCCCGTGGACGGTGTGCCGCTTCATGATCTCCCGATCCGCATGCGTGAATTCGCCCGTCTTTCTGAGGACATCGAGCGGGATGCGAACCTTGCCGATATCGTGCAGGAGCGCAGCGAGGCCAAGCGCTGACGTCAGCGTGGGATCGAACTGCAGCCTGGACCCCATCAACAACGACAGGATGCAGACGTTCACCGAATGGTGCGCGGTGTCCTCATCATACTTCTTGATGGTCGCGGCGCCCATGAGACCGATTTTGTCTTTGGTGAGAAGTTCAATCAAGGAATTGACGATCAGGTCGGCCTTGTGCAGATCAAGGGTAACGTCCCGGGACGCCTGAAAGTACATCTCATCCATCACGTGGAGTCCGGCCCGATACGCGTCGGTCGGATCGATGCGCGGTCGAGCCTGCGGGAGCACCATTCCCGGCTGTATCTCGCCGACGCCGATGTGGTGCACGCTGTGCTGGCCCAGGTAGCGTGCCGCGCCGCCAAGGTGATCGAGATCGGCGGCAGGCATGTTGAGCACGTCGACGAAGTCCCGCAGTTCGTCGGCCTCCAGGCCCGACCGGAGTTCCACCTGCAGGATCTTGCGCTTCTTGAGATCCGCCAGCAGCGGAAACAGCTGCACGCTCTCCTCCAAGAGCATGGTATTGTCTACGAAGAACGTCTCCTCGTGGATAAAGATTGCGAGCGACGCGCGGTTGGCCAAGAGTTCGGCCACGATCGGGAGCAGATCGGCGATGAGGCGCCCGATGACTGGGTGGTCTTTGCCGTAGAGGGCGGCGGTCCGACGGACCCGAGACAGCCCCCGCAGGATGTCCCTGGGCCGTGGGCGCGCCGCCTGCAGGCTGGCGCCCATGACGCTGCCAATCTGGTCAGGCGTGTTCAACTGTTCGGGCTGTGCGTGTGACTCGCTCACACCCGTCCCGCCTCAGTCGTCATCGGGGCCATTGATCGCTCGCGCGGTTGATCGTCGGATTCGATCATGGCAAGGGCGTCCTGGGCAAGATGGCGAAGCCGGCGGCGCCGAGACCCGAGGACGAAACGACGGCGGGCAATGCGCGAAAGCACCGGGACCGCCTCTCTCGCACGGACACGCGCCAGGGCGGCGATCACTTCCTGCTTGACCAGATACTGCTGGCTCCAGGCGTCGGGCCATTCCAGGAGGCCCAGCAGCCTAGGAACGGCCCGGCGCAGACCGTCATCACTCAGGGAGAGGACGGCCTTCAAACGGATGCCCTCGTTCGGATCGTCGAGAAAGACCACGATCCGTGCCTCTGCGTCGTCGGTGCCGATCCTCACGAGGGCTTCCACGACCTCGCGGCGGACCCGGTACTCCGGATGCCGCATCAGCTGATCGAGGTAGACGATCGCCTTGGCACTCCCCAGTCGGCCAAGAACATGCACGGCGTTGCGAACCAGGTACCAGCGCGTATCCGAGATGAAGCGTCCCACGCCATCGGTTTGGTCCGTAGCGATCGTCACAAGCACATCGCAGAGCGCCCTCCGTACACTTGACTCCGGTTCCTCGCCAAGCAGCCGCATGAGCGAGCCGACGGCCTGGTCGGCCAGCATCTCCAGGCATGCCCGGATGGCTTCGCTGCACTCTGTCTCGGGCTCGCGCCAGAAGGCCTCGAGCATCTGGCGGAGCGGTCGGTCCTTTAAGACCCCACCGACGATACCTGGGACGACCTTCCCGTGGCTGGCCGACTTCCGTGCGACTTCCTTGAGCGCGTGCAGCACCGTCCTCAGGAACTTGAACTCTTGCTGCTCCACTAGCCATGGGAGGTGCGCCTCTAGCCATGCGGCGGCCTCCGTGAGGTCTGAGTCACTGTCCAGATTCCGGAATGTGTCGACGAGTGTGCCGATGACTTCGCGGGTCACCCAGGCTTCATCTATCGATGCAATCTCTTCGAGGTGGACTTCCGGCAAGTGCACTCCGGCTTCCGCGATCAGCTGATCGACCGCGGTCTGCCTCGAGGCAGCGCCGGCGTTCGGAGCCAGGGCGGCCTCGGCCCCGACGGCACGGTTCTGCCGGAACGCACTCGTCGGAATTCCCTCAAGCCGTTGGCCGGAAAGGTGGTTCAGCAGGAGCCGGGCCGTCTCATCGTCGTCCGCGTGAGACGTAAGGGTATCCTGCATAGACTTCCGCACAGGCTCACCCAGGAGCACCAACCCGGCGGCGAGGCTCGTATACAGGCGCTCGTGATCTTCAACCGGTTCGTTCAGGATGAGACGATCGAGGTTTTGGACCAGACGGTAGGCCCGCTCGCCCTGGTGCTCCGACGGACCAGGGTCCGCCGCATCACCCATCATGGCGTGCAGCTTCTCGAGCAGCGCTCCCGTCGCCTTCGGCCCTGCGCGCAGGGCATCCACCACAATCTCGCGATCCTCCGGCGAGAGCCGTCCGTCGCGCAACAGGTCCGAGAGGCCATCCCACACCTGGTCCTGCGACGTGTCGGAGGTGTCGTCGACCGTCAGGAAGATCTCGCCAACCTTAATCGCGTGCACTCCAGCCTGCATGACGAGCTGAGCCACGCCCCCGTCGCCCTCGAGACGCGCCCGATCCATCCTCACGACGGATAGAAATGCCGTCAATTCATCCGACGTGACACCCGGCATCACCGTGAACCCAATCACTCTACGCGTGTAAAGGTGAAACGCCAGGTTCGACGACGCGGCGTCCTTGAATGTCGCTCCCTCGACGGTGAACGAGCGCTTGGACACACGGACCATAAAGGGCCCGTACGACCCGACATAGCGGTGCAGCCCCTCAAGAACCTCGGCAACGGCCCGATCGGAAAGCTGGCTCGGAGGTGGATAGAGGACATGAGTTTTCAATGCAACGCTGAAACGTCGCAGCAGGGCGCTCGCAGCCTGCGCCTTTGTGTCCATTCGTCGCTCCCCTGGCTGTTATGCCCGCGCGCCGGGGGGCGTAGTCTGTCTCCCAGGGGGGTTAGGGCTCGGGGGGCAGCCACTCGATCAATGGCCCTGCCACCCAGGTGGGTTTCGGTTGACGGTACAGCTCCGCCGTATCCGTGTACGTGAGCTCCAGGATACGCCCGTCCATGGCGCCGCGGAGGTGCCGGTAGACCTGCCCCGCGTCGCGAGCATCGTTCTTGGCGCGCACACAGTGTTGATCGTAGCCCCAATACTCACCACGCCCCAGGAGCTCGATCCCCTCCCCGATGGTCCGGCGCGCCACTTCGAGCCCGCCTTCGTGAGGGTGGAACGATTTGTCGGGCGGATCACCATATCCGATGCCGTGATGAAACGCGTCAGCGGTCGACACCATCACGGCTCCTTCGGCCTGCCGCGCGAGTTCATCAATCCCCGGCAGTCGTTCAGGTTTGCCGCCCGCCAGGTACGGATACCGCTCGGTGACTTCAGGACCGCGGACACCGCGGCGTGCGATCTCCGCCGCCCAGAAGTGGCGGAACGTGATCAGGGAATGATCGACGCGCCACTCGTCCCGGCCGGGGATGCCCGGGCCCTGGATGCCCCAGAAGGGCCAGCGGCTCGGGTCTTCACCGGCCGACACGCGACGGCGGGCTTCCTGCATCTCCTCGGAGAAGGCGTGCAGGACGCTGATCACGATGACCCGATCGGCGCCACTGTCCAGGCACGCGCTCACGACGGCCGCGGTCTGATGGCCGCAGTCGAGGACGCTCGTGTGGGGAAACACCAGCACGCCGCCCGCCTGCAGCGTGGGCGCCAGGGTCCACTGCCCCGCCTGCTCGAAGCGCGCTTGAGTACCGCGCTCGCCCAACGCCTCGTGCTCCCGACGATAGAGCGCATGGATCTCTTCACGCAACTTCTGCCGATCGACACTCATGGGACCTCACTTGGGCGCCCCCGCCGCCGAACCCTGCCAGTCTAGACGCTCACGCGGGAGATCGTGAACCGCTCGCGGAACCGCCGCAACTCTCTCGGCCGGCGGAGATGCACCACGCGCTCGCGCACACGCGGTTCGGACAATGTGGCAACGAGCTGGGGGCGCAGCTCACGGTGCACACGGCTCAACACTCTCAAGAGCCGACCGGTGATCGGCAAGGCCTTGCAGCCCTTGGGCGGCCAGTCGTGCCGAAGCCCGAGCGTCACCTCGACCTGCCGCTTGATCGCCCACCAGTAGTGGATCGTCAGGGGGAAGTCGACGAAAACGATTGCGTCCGCCGCCGCGAAACGCTCGGTCAACAGATCCCAGCCTCCCCATCCATCGATGATCCATCCAGGCTGAGCAAGCCACCCCGTGTGCATCCTTGCCACCTCTTCCCGCGGCGTAGGTACCCAGCCCGGCTGCCACTGCACGTCGTCGATGGCATAGACCGGCAGACCGAGCGCCCGTCCCATGTGCTGGGCGAGGAGCGATTTGCCGCCCCCACCGTTTCCGATGATTGCCACGCGTTTCACGGAGTCGTCGCAGCGGGTGATCTCTTCTTCTAATCGCAAGTATACACGCCGGGGGTGCCTGCCACGATACGGAACGACCGCCCTACTGTATCCATCCGCCGGTGCGCGGGGATTTGCAGGCTGCCCGGGGAATCTACTAGGGAAGGCCACGCTGGTACCCCTCGGAGAGGACAGTGGTCCTTATGAACTACCAGGCCTGGTTTCAATGCGTGAACGGCTGCCCCGGAAGGTTCCGGCTGACGGAGATCATCTATCGGTGTCCGACGTGTGACGCCCTGCTCGAAGTGCGTCACGATCTGGACGCTCTGCGACACCGCGCGCCGTCAGCGTGGATCCAACTCTTCGACGATCGCTACCGCCGCAATGCGTACCCCTATGGCTCCGGGGTCTGGGGCAAGAAGGAATGGGTGATGCCGTCCATCGACGACGACAACGTGGTCTCGATATATGAAGGGAGCACGAATCTGTTTTGGGCGGAGCGGTACGGGAAGCAATTGGGAGTGGACGATCTCTGGGTCAAACAATGCGGCACGTCGCATACCGGTTCGTTCAAAGATCTCGGCATGACCGTGCTTGTGTCGGTCGTCAAGCAAATGATCAGCGACGGCCAGCCGATCGACGCGGTGGCGTGCGCGTCGACCGGCGACACGTCAGCGGCCCTCGCAGCCTACTGCGCGGCGGCCGGCATTCCCGCGGTCGTCCTGCTGCCGCGGAACCGGGTCACACCCGCGCAGCTTGTTCAGCCGCTGGCCAATGGGGCGCTGGTGCTCTCGCTCGATACCGACTTCGACGGCTGCATGGCCATCGTCAAGGAGATCACCAAGAACAAGCGTGTCTACCTGGCGAACTCGCTCAACAGCTTGAGGATCGAGGGGCAGAAGACGGTCGCGATCGAGATTGTGCAGCAGTTCGACTGGGAAGTGCCGGACTGGATCATCATCCCAG
>JBGPNN010000099.1:0-11131 GCA_041487495.1 bacterium | reverse complement strand
GTTCTGGACGCCGCCGCGTCTCGCGGTCGTCCTGGGGGCGGTGGCGCTGCCCCTGCTGATAGGACGCAATCCATACTATCTGTTCGTGGCCGGCACGATCCTCATCTTCAGCATGCTGGCGGCCGGTCTGCAGCTCGTGCTCGGCTTCGGCGGGATCCTGCAGCTCGGGTATGCGGGATTCTGTGGGTTGGGGGCCTACGCGTCGGCCCTGGTGACGGCGCGGCTCGGCTACCCCTTCCTGGCGGGCTTTGTCGCGGCCATCGCGGTGGCCACGGTGGGCGGCGCGATCATGAGCCCGATCATCCGCCTCCGCGACGTGTACTTTGCCATGGCGTCGTTCGTCTTCGGGCTGATCCTCGAACTCGTCTTCAACCAGTGGTCCAGTGTGACGAACGGGCCGATCGGCTTCAGAGGGATCCCCGCGCCGGTCCTGTTTGGATTTGCGATCCGGCAACCCGAGCATTTCTACTATCTGCTGCTGGGCGTGCTGCTCGCGCAGTACTGGTTGACGTTCCGCGTGCTCCAGTCACCCTTCGGCACCGCGGTGCAGGTCATGCGCGAGAGCGAAGTCGCGGGCCGGACGTCGGGGCTCAACACCGCCGCCATCAAGATCAAGCTGATCCTCTTGAGTTCCGCGGTCGCCGGGGCCGCGGGGAGCCTGCTCGCGCACATGAACGGGTTCATCAGCCCTCCGTCGTTCGGATGGGCGCAGTCGGTGACGCTGCTGATGATGGTGGTGGTCGGGGGTCTCCGATCCCTGCCCGGTGCCCTGCTCGGCGCTGCCACGATCCGGCTCGTCCTCGAACGCACCAGCGTGCTCGGCCGTCAGAGCAATATCGTCTTCGGAGTCGCGCTGATCCTGTTCATGGCCTTCCTGCCCCACGGGCTCGTGGGTCTGTTCCGAAAGGTGTGGCATGGCCGGCCTGGTGCTTGAGACCGAAGCCGTGAGCAAGCGGTTCATTGGGCTCGTCGCCGTCGATGAGGTCAACCTGACGGTGCACGAAGCGGAGATCCGCGCCATCGTCGGGCCAAACGGCGCCGGTAAGACGACCCTGTTCAACCTCATCAGCGGGCTCTACGCGGTGAACGCCGGCCGCATCATCTTGAATCACGTGGACATCACCGGCTGGCCGGCGCATGCCCGCGCGTCGTCCGGGCTCGGACGCACCTACCAGACGCCGCAAATCTGTCCGGACTTGAACCTCTTCGACAACGTGGTCGTCGGACGAGCCGCCCGGCACACCCCTACCCTGCGAGAGGCCATGGTAGGGTCTGGCGCGGGGCGCCGGAACGCGGTCGAGGAGGCGGTGTCGGTGCTGGAGTTTTGCGGCTTGCCGCTCACGCTGCACCGCCGCGCGGGGGACCTGCCCTTCGCCATGCAAAAACGTCTGGAACTGGCGCGAGTCCTCATGGGACGGCCGCAGGTGGTGTTGCTCGACGAGCCTGCCGCCGGGCTGAATTCCGCCGAGGTGCAGGCGGTGGACGACCTCATCCGCGCGGTGCGCGATCGCGGCATCACGGTCGTCCTGATCGAGCACAACATGCGTCTCGTCATGGGATTGTGCGACCGCGTGACGGTGCTGGACTTCGGTCGCCGGATCGCGGAGGGCACGCCCGACCAGGTGCGTGCCGACCCAAGCGTCATTGAGGCCTACCTGGGGACGGCCCGTGTTGGTGTGTGAGCATCTGTCGGTCCGATACGGCCAAGTCCCCGCCCTGCGGGACGTCTCGCTCAGCGTCCGCCCCGACGAACTGGTGGCGCTCATCGGCCCCAACGGCGCGGGGAAGACGACGACCCTGATGACCATCGTCGGCGTGCTGCGGCCCTCACACGGGTCGGTGTCGTTCCGCGGCCGGATGCTGACGGGGCGCGATCCGGCGGATATCGTCGCGAGCGGGATCGCGTTGGTGCCGCAGGGCCGCATGATCTTCCAAACGCTCTCGGTCCGCGAGAACTTGCGGATGGGCGCCTACCGTGTGACCGATCCGGCCGTGATGAGCACCCGGCAGGACGGCGTCCTGGAGATCTTCCCGGCGCTGCGGGATCGGTTGAACCAGCCGGGCGGTACGTTGTCGGGCGGGGAGCAGCAGATGCTGGCCATCGGCCGCGCGCTGATGTCTGAACCGTCGCTCCTGCTGCTGGACGAACCGTCAACCGGTCTGGCGCCGAAACTGGTGGAGTCGATTTTCGCGACACTGCTCCACCTGCACGCGCGGGGCACGATGATGCTGCTCGTCGAGCAGAACGCCCGGATCGCGTTAAGTCTGGCCACCCGAGGCTACGTCCTGGAGACCGGGTCTATCGTCGCCGAGGGATCTGCCACTGCACTGCGCACGGACGCACGACTCGTCGAGGCCTACCTAGGTTAGACGGGATGCTGACAAGGAGGGACGAACGATGAGCCGATTCAGCCAGACCAAGCGGGCTGCGGCACGATGGATGATCGGTGCGGTCGCCGTGGCGCTATTGACCGCGCTCCCGACGGCGCTGCACTCGGCGCCCGCGGAGCCTATCAAGTTTGGGTTTTCGGCACCGCTCACCTCGCCCATCGCCTTCGCCGCGGTACGGGCGAAGCTGGGCACGGAGTTCGCGGTGGACCAGCTCAACGCCAAGGGCGGACTGATGGGCCGGCGGGTCGAGGTGCTCTACGGTGACACCCGCCTGGATCCCAACGAAGCGATTAACATCGCCCGGCGGTACACGCTCCAGGACAATGTCCGGGCCTACTTTGGCGACTTCACCAGCAGCGGCACGCTCGCCATCATCGACATCGTGGCCAAGGCCAACATCCCGCAGATCACGTATACCAATGCCATCAAGATCACGCGCTCCGGGTACAAGCACGTCATCAACCTCAAGCCGAACTCCGATCACCTGACGGCCGCGGCGCTCGACTACGCCGTGCGGGTCCGCGGCCTCAAGCGGCTGGCCATCATGGAGCTCGACGACGAGTACGGCAAAGGGAACATCGATGCGATCGAACGATACATCAAGCGGTACGGCGGCGCCGAGGTCGTGGGCCGGGAAGCCTACCGGATCGACGCCAAAGAGTTCAGGCCGCTGCTGACGAAACTCGTCGGCCTCAAGCCTGACGCGATCGTCCTCACCGGGTCGCTGGCCGACACGGCGCTGATCGTCAAGCAGTACGGCGAACTGGGTCTCAAGATCCCCCTGGTCGGCGGTGGTGGCCATGCCAGCCGGGCGTTCCGGAACATCGCCGGGAGCGCGTCGGATGGGATGATCGTGGCGCCGGCGTTCTGGCCTGACTACTTCAAGAACAAGGAAGCGGCGGACTTCGAGACAGTGTTCAACACCCGGTACGGGGCGCTCGCGGGTGACGAGTGGTCAACGTTCGCGTACGATGCTGTGTTCATCGTGGCCGCGGCCATGGAGAAGGCCGGGACGGTCGACGGGGCCCGGGCGGTGCCGGAGATGTTCAAGCTGGGGGCAATCCGGGGCGCGTCGGGAACGTACACCATCACTCCGAACGGGGAAATCGACACCATCGTCTTCGTCGGGTACTGGACGTCCGACGGCACGGTGAAGATTATCCGCGGCTGGAAACCGCCCAAACTGAACTGACGGCTCATTCACACGGAGGCAGAGTATGCTGCTGAACGTCGCACGGGCGCAGGCGGTGATGGCTGAGGCGCAACTCGACGCGCTGCTCGCCACCACGCAGGAAAACGTCTTCTACACAACGGGCATCGTGAACACCAACAGTTTCGTGCTCCCACGCATGGTGCAGACCTACTCGCTGCTCCCCCGGGAGCAGCTGACGCACCCGAGCGTGGTCATGGGCGTCGGTGACGCGGACCAATTCCTCTCGGCGTTCCCCGGCGTCGGGTCGCTCTTCTGTTTTGGCACCTTCTACAGGGAACAGCCCCAGGCGGAGATCCTTACCGACGGCGAGCGGCGTGTCGCGGTCCTGACGGCCGAGGAGAAGCGCCATCCCGGGCCAGCCGAGGCCCTCGTCGCGGCGATCCGTGACGCCGGTCTGACCCGGGCCGCGATCGGCCTCGATGAAGAAGGCATCCAACCGGCGACTCGCGCGCAGGTCACCGGCCAGTTGCCCGAGGCGCGTTTCGTAGAGGCGTCGCAGACGTTCAGGAAGATCCGCATGGTTAAGACCCCCGGTGAGATCGACCGGTTGAAGCGCGCACAGGCCGCGTGCGAGGCGGGCATCAAGGCCGTCGCCGCGATGGCCCACGCGGGTGTCACCGAGCGCGAGATGGTCACCGCCTACGCCACGAGCGTCATACGGGTGGGCGGGCGCCCGACGTTCACCCTCATCCGCACCGGTCGCAACGCGGCTCTCGGGCAGCTCCCGGCCGACGACACCAGGCTGCAGAGGGGCGACCATGTCTGGTTCGACGTGGGCGCGCGGGTCGACGGGTATCAGGCGGACCTGGCGCGTATCCTCGCGCTGGGCGAGCCGTCCAAGAAGCTCCGCGACTATTACGCCGCAGCGCTACGCGGCGAAGATCACGCGTTTGCCATCACACGGCCCGGAATCACCGCCGCCCGCCTCTTCCAGGAAATCGTCGACACGGTGCGCACAGCGGGCATCCCCCACTACCGGCGCCACCACGTCGGCCACTGCATCGGCGTCGAAGTCTACGACCCGCCTGTGCTGAACGCCTCGACGCACACGCCCATCGAGGCGGGTATGGTGGTCAACGTCGAGACGCCCTACTACGAGCTCGGCTGGGGCGCCGTCCATGTCGAAGACCCGTACCTCGTCGGGGCGGATGGCCGGAATACGTGGCTGACCACCATGAGTCGCGATCTGATCATCGTAGAGTGAGGTGCGAGGGATGAATCACGTCACCGGGTTCACGTGCCTGAGGTGCGGCCGGTTCTATGCCGAGACGAAAATGTTCAAAGGGTGCCCCGACTGCCTGGCCGCCGGCAAGCCGAGCAACGTGAGCGTACAGTACGATTACGGCGCGCTGCGCAAAGCCTTCAGCATCAAGAAGCTCGAAGGCCGGCCCCCGACGATGTGGCGATACCGCGAACTGCTGCCGCCCGACGAAGACAACATCGTCACCCTCGGGGAGGGGTTGACGCCGTTGCTCCCGATCCCGCGCCTCGGTGCGCGCGTCGGTCTGCCCAACCTGTACGTCAAAGATGAGTCTCGCAACGCGACCTGGTCGTTCAAGGACCGCATGTGCAGCTCCGCCGTGTCCGTGGCCCGCGAGTTCGGAGCCGACGTCATCACAACGTCGTCGTCGGGGAACGCCGGCGCGGCCACCGCCGCGTACGCGGCCCGTGCCGGCAAGGGATGCGTCATCTTCACGCTCCAGCGGTTCCCCACGGCCATGAAGGTCGGCATGGCCGTCTACGGCACGCGGCTGATCGCCTGCCCGACGCTCCTGGACCGCTGGCGCATGGTCGAGAAGTGCGTGGATGAATACGGCTGGTACCCCACGGCCGGATTCATGTGGCCGCTGATCGGCAGCAACCCATACGGCATCGACGGCTACAAGACCGTGGCCTACGAGATCTGCGAGCAGATGGGTTGGAAGGCGCCGGATGTCCTTGTGGTTCCCGTCGGTGCCGGCGACGCCTTCTTCGGCGCCTGGAAAGGGTTCAACGAACTGAGAGACTTCGGCATCATCGACACCGTGCCGCGCATGGTGGCCGCCGAGGTCCTGGGGCCAATAGAAAATGCGATCCGCAAGGGCCTCGACTACGTGGAGGAGGTGCCGTACCGGCAGAGTGTCGGCATCTCAGTCGGCATGTACACGAGCAGCTATCAGGCGCTCAAGACTGTCGTGGACAGCCGGGGTGTCGCGCGCAGCGCGTCCGACGACGAGATGCTTGACATGCAGCACGCGCTGGCGGCCTCGGAAGGCATCTACGTCGAATGCTCGTCCGTGTTGTCGGTCGCTGTGGCGGCCAAGCTCACCACCGAGGGTGTGATCCGAGAGAACGAGACTGTCGTGTGTTTCCTGACCTCCGGCGGGTTGAAGGACCCCGAGACCAGCCTGCGCTATCTGCCGGACATCCCGCTGATCGAGCCGAACCTCGATGCCCTCAGGGGTGCGCTTCAGAAGACGTACGGCGTGCAGATCAAGACGCCGGCGCGAGTCTAACCGCGGGGAGGACAGAATGCTTTTTAGCGTGGCGATACCCACGTGCGTAGAAGGGTTGATCTATCCGGTTCCCTACGTCACGCCTGAAAAACTGATCGAGGTCGGCGTGGCCGCCGAGCGGCTCGGTTATCACTCGGTGTGGGGCAACGATCACCTACACACCCAAAACTACGTCTGGGATGAGTGGCGGGCGGTGCCCAACTACTATGAGCCGCTTATTTCCCTCGCCGCGCTGGCCGGCCAGACCACGACGATCCGGCTCGGCACCTCCGTCATCGTGATGCCGATGCGCGAGCCGTCGCTCCTCGCCAAGCAGGCCGCGACCCTCGACCAGTTCAGCGGCGGCCGGCTGATGCTCGGAATCGGCGTCGGCGCCTACCGCGAGGAGTTCGAGGCGGTGCGGCCCGATGCGCCGCGCAAGACCAACCGCGGCGAGATGGTGGACGAAGGGATTCGGGCGATCCAGGAACTCTTCACCAAAGAAACGGCCTCATTCAAAGGCCGGTACTACCACTTCAAAGACGTGAAGATGGGGCCGAAGCCGAAGCAGAACCCCCTCCCCATCTACAGCGGCGGCAACAGTGATGCCGGCGCGGTTCGGGCCGGCCGCTACTCGCAGGGCTGGCTGCCGGCGGTGCTGCCCATCGATGTTCTGACAAGGAAGATCGGGGTGCTGCGCGACGCCGCGGCCGCGGCCGGACGTTCGGCGGCGCCGATCGACATCGCCCCCCAGATGTCGGTCAGCCTCGCCAAGACGCACGAAGACGCCGTGCGCCGGTTCCGCGACAGCCAGGTCTACCAACACATGCTCTCGTTAAAGCGCTCGACGCTCAAAGACCTCGACCTGACCCAGGTCGAGCGCATGAACCTGATTGGGACGCCGGCTCAGGTGGCCGAACAGATCGCCGCCTATCGCGATGCCGGAGTGACGCACTGTTGCGCCCTCATTTTCCCCGCCACCACCATTGCCGAGACCATTGACCAGATGGATTGGTTCGCCCGCGACGTCATGTCCGGGTTTCGAGGGTAGGCCGTTCAGCCAACCATCCGGCGCACGCGCGGCATCACGTCTTCGATAAACGTACGCATGATCGGGTCCACAGGCTGGCCGCGCGGCGGATGCGGCAAAATACACACCTCGGGGATACCCAGCGACACCACCGCTGCGACCTGGCGCGCGACCTCTTCGGGCGTCCCCGCCCACGCGAACGCGTCCACGAACTCCTCGGGCACCAGGGGGCCCGAGGCGAGCGCGCGGGTCTCGTTCTTGGCCTGCATAACGTCCAGCAGTTCGTCCGGCACTTGCAGCCCGGAGTGCCGGACAAACTGCTGATCAGGGTAGCTGCCCATCAGCAGCATCGCGATCATCGGTTTGACGGCGTCGCGTGCCTCCTTGCTGCTCGAGCCCACGGAGACGTCGATCCGCGTCATCAGCGTCAGGTCGCGCAGCGCCCGGCCCGCGGCCTTCGCGCCCTTTTCGATCAGGCCCAGAGCATGACGTACGCCCGGCGGCGTGGCGTACGTGGCGATCATCACGCCGTCGGCAACCCGGCCGGCGAGCTCGTACATGCGGTCGCCGCGCGTGGCGACCCAGATCGGCAGGTCGCGTCGCACGGGAAACTGCAGCCGCGCCTCGTGGGTGGTGAACACGTCGCCCTTGAAGGTCACGGTCTCCCCGTGGAACAGCCGCCGGATGATCTCGATCCCCTCGTCCATCGTCCGCAGGGGACGCGAGCGCTCCAACCCGACTTCCTTGAAGTTGGCGCCGCCGGTGCCGAGCGCGAGGATGGTGCGGCCGCCACTCAACTCGTCCACGGTGGCCACGGCCGCGGCGACGAGCGCCGGGTGAAGCGAGTAGAGATCCGCGATGAAGGTGCCCACCTGCGCCCGCTGTGTCGCCATGGCGGCGGCGGTCAGGGTGACGTACAGGTCGCGGTGGAGTTTGTGGTTGGCGCACCAGACGTGGTCGTAGCCCCACGCTTCGGCCTGGTGGCACAACTCGACAAATCGAGTCATCGGCTCAAAGAACCACATCCCTACGCCCGTTCGCAGGTTCATGTCGACTTTGCTTTCTGGGGAGGCTCCGGCGTCCCTGCCCACCAGCGGACGCGCACCGGTGTCACCCTGATCAGCGGTCGCGCTTCCAGGTTCATCATCCGGTACTGCGGATAGCGCTCACGCAGCGGCCCCAGCGCCATCTTCCTCTCGTCAGAGGCGTCCACAAGCACCGCCGTGCCGTGGACCTGCAGCCAGGCCAGGCGGGTCCAATCCTCATCGTAGTGATCCCAGACAACGCAGACCCGCGGGTGCGCCAGGATGTGGCGTACACGCCCCAGCGACATCGCACCGACCCGCTTGGGCTTCTCGTCGACCGGCGTGTAGATGGCGCTCTGAACGGCCGCATAGCAGATAGGGAGTACGTGCGGCTGGCCCGTCTCATCGACGGTGGCGAGGTGCGCCACGCGCAGGCCCTCGACAAAGTCGAGCTGTTGTTCGGTTAGTAATGTCACAGCCCACCTCCGACAGGAAGAATTCCACACCGCCGCCAAGGATACCGCATGCTGGATGTCGTGCTGTTCGGGGAAGCCATGATCCGCCTCTCCGCGCCGCCCGGCGAGGCCCTCGAAGCCGCGGCGCACTTCGATGTCCACGTGGCCGGCACTGAGGCGAACGTCGCGGTCACGCTCGCGCGGCTCGGCTTTCGGGCGGGTTGGATCTCCAAACTGGTCGATGATCCACTGGGCCGACGGGTGGCCGGCGAGTTGCGTCGTCACGGCGTGGACGTCTCTGCCGTGGTGTGGACCACGACCGGACGAACGGGTCTCTATTTCGTTGAACATGCCCCGGCACCGCGTGGTGTCACAGTCTACTACGACCGGATAGGATCGGCCGTCACAAAGATGACCCCTGATGAGATCGACTGGGCGTTCGTCACAGGCGCCAAGTGGATTCACGTGACCGGCATTACGATGGCGCTGGGCGACTCGTGCGAGCAGACGGCAGCCCAATTCTTCCGTGTCGCTCGATCGACCGGCGCGCACATCTCGTTCGACGTCAACCACCGTCGCAAACTCTGGACCGCCGAGCGTGCCCGTGCGACGCTCGAGCCGCTGCTACACAGCGTAGACCTCCTCTTCTCTACCGACGACGATGCCCGCGAGGTCTTCGACCTCCGCGGTGATCCGGCCAGTCTCGCGACCCAACTGCGTGATCGCTTCGGCGCGACCGCGGTCGCCGTCACCGCCGGCACAAGCGGCGCCTGGCTGGTTGACGGCCAGGGGACGGCGCACGAACCGGCCATCCTTGGACCGGAAGTGGACCCCATCGGTCGCGGCGACGCGTTTGCCGCAGGGGTGCTGTCTGGTGCCCTGGAAGGAGACCTGCGCGCCGGCCTACGCTACGGCGTGGCCCTGGCCGCTCTGGCGCAAACCTACTGGGGCGACGTGCCGTGGTCAACGAACGCGGACGTGCTGGCGGTGCTGGCCGGCAAGACACCCAAGCGGAATCGGTGATCGCACCGGAGGGACTGGACGCCATGTCGCGAGCAGCCGACGTCTCGAAGATCTTGCTCCAGGAACGCGTCATCGCCATCCTGCGCGGGGTGCGCCCCCCGCGTGTCGGGCCGATCGTCGACGCGCTGCGCGGCGCCGGCCTGACGTGTATCGAGATCACATTTGAAGCTGAAGGCGGAGCCGAAACCCTGGCGGCACTGCGATCAACGTTCGGAGACACCGTGCACCTCGGCGCGGGCACCATCGTGAACGCGCGCCAGGCTGAGGCTGCGGTGGGTGCCGGTGCGCAGTACCTGGTCTCGCCCGGCCTCTTTTGGGACGTCTCCGAGTTCTCGCGGAAGGCGGACGTCCTCTACATCCCCGGCGTCTTGACCGCGACGGAGATCGGGTTGGGGTTGCGGTGGGGCCACCAGATTCTCAAGTTGTTCCCCGCCGGCCTGATGGGTCCCGAGTACCTGCGCGCCATGCAGGCGCCGTATCCCGAGGCGAAGTTTCTCGCCGTGGGCAACATCGGCGTCGAAGACATCCCGACGTACTTGAAGGCCGGAGCGGTCGGGGTCGCGATGGGTTCACAACTCGTTGGACGAGGGGATACACCGGAAATTGTCGCGGCCGCGGCGCTGAGAGTGGCGAAGGCCATTCAACAACGGGCTATGGCGTAGACTGACGCCCGGTTGGTCCCGGCGCTACCGGAGGAACTCGCTCCGCTTGCATGCTTCCCAGACCAACAGCGCCGTCAGTGCCGCGCGCTGCGGAATCGAATTCAGATCGACCCATTCATCTGGGCTGTGATAGGCGCCGCCTACCGCACCGAGCCCATCCAGAACCGGTATCCCCAGCGCCGCGGCAAAGTTGCCGTCCGACCCACCGCCTGTCGACGTCGCCTTCAACGGAAGGCCCAGCGTCTTCGCCGCGTCGGAGGCGATCGCGAGGAGCGCCTGCGTGCCCGGTCGGGCCTCCATCGGCGGGCGGTTGACCCCGCCCTCAAGGACGCCGCGCGTGCCCGGCACGTGCTCCTGCGCCACGATGCTCTTTAGCCGTGCGATCGCTTCGTCACCCAACGCGGCCGTCGGCAGGCGCATGTCGATCTCGGCCTTCACAAGGTCGGGCACCACGTTCGACCGTGACCCGCCATTCGTAACGATGCTGTTGAACGTCACGCCGCGGTCGAAGTCGTTAAGCGCGTGAATGGCCACGACCTTGTGGGCCAGCGCCACCATCGCGCTCGCGCCGTCTCGCGGCGCCGTGCCGGCGTGCGAGGATTTCCCGTGCACCGTCAGCACGAACCGCGCGACGCCTTTGCGGGCAGTCACCACCGACCCGTCGGGCCGGCCGGGTTCATGGACGAAGCAGAGATCAGCCTTCTTGGATTCGGATTCGATGATGGCGCGCGACGACAACGAGCCCACTTCCTCGTCGGCATTGTGCACAACCGTCAGGGTCTTGAACTCGTCCCATCCCGTCGACCGCAGGGCGCGCAACGCTTCCCACAGCGTGATCACCCCGCCTTTCATGTCGGC
>JBGPNN010000098.1:0-11163 GCA_041487495.1 bacterium | reverse complement strand
GACGATAGGGAGATCCGTCCGGAACTGCCGAGGAGATGACCCGTGTGACCCCGCGTGCGGTGGGGGATGGCCCGCTGCGGGTGATCATCGACACCGAGCGGTGCAAGGGCTGTGGGCTGTGCATCGCGGTGTGCCCGCCCGCGGTATTGGGGCTCGGCGGGCTGAACACGAACGGGTACGCCGCGGCGATGCTGCTCGACAACGAGCGCTGCACGTCCTGCACCGCCTGCGCGCTGATCTGCCCCGATGTGGCCATCACGGTCTTCCGCCCCGTCCGCCATGGGGCGCGGCAGGCGCCTCTCCGATGACCCGCGTCCTGATGAAGGGCAACGAGGCGATCGCCGAGGCAGCCATTCGGGCCGGCTGCCGTGCCTACTTCGGCTATCCGATTACTCCGCAAACTGAACTCACTGAGTATATGGCCCGCCGCCTGCCGGAGGCGGGCGGCGTCTTCCTGCAGGCGGAAAGCGAGGTCGCGGCGATCAACATGGTCTACGGCGCGGCCGGCGCCGGCGCGCGGGTCATGACGAGCACCAGCAGCCCTGGGTTCAGCCTGATGACGGAAGGCCTATCCTACATCGTCGGCGCGCGGCTGCCGTGCGTCGTGGTGGACGTGATGCGCGGCGGTCCGGGTCTGGGCAACATCGCGCCGTCGCAGGGCGACTATTTCCAGGTGACGAAAAGCCTCGGCCACGGCGATAGTCATGGGATTGTGCTCGCGCCGTCGACGATCCAGGAGGCCGTCGATCTGGTCGGGCTGGCCTTCGATCTGGCGGAGCGGTACCGCCTGCCGGCCCTCATCGCTGCAGACGGGCTCCTGGGCCAGATGATGGAACCGGTCACGCTCCCGCAGCCCCGGACTCCACCGCCCGCCCCGGCGTGGGCCACCACTGGAGCTGCGCACGATCGCCGGGTCATCAACTCGGTGTATCTGGTGCCCGAGGACCTCGAGCGCCACGTGCTCGACCTGATGGACGCGTATCGCATAATCCGGCGGGATGAGCCGCGCTGGGAGTCGTACCGCGCCGACGACGCCGACGTCCTGGTCGCGGCGTACGGGACGATGGCCCGCATCGCGCGCTCGGCGGTCGACCGCGTTCGGCGCGACGGCGTTGCCGCCGGCCTCATCCGGCCGGTCACGCTCTGGCCGTTCCCGGTCGAGGCCTTCCAGCGGAGCGCAGGCGTGTGGTTGGTGGCCGAACTGAACGCGGGCCAGATGATCGACGATGTCAAGATGGCCGTCGAGGGGCGGGCACCGGTTAAGTTCCACGGCCGTGTCGGTGGTATCGTCCCGTCACCGGCCGAGATCGCAAACGCCATCCGGACCGCGGCGGTATACAGGGAGGTGGTGCCCGCATGATCCAGGTCGCGGGCAGGCCGCGCGCGCTGCTGGACGTCCCCATGCACTACTGCCCGGGCTGCACGCACGGGATCATCCACCGGCTGGTTGCCGAGGTCATCGACGATCTCGACGTCAGGGCGAAGACCATCGGCGTCGCGTCGGTGGGCTGCTCGGTCTTCGCCTATAACTATTTCGATGTTGACTTCCAGCAGGCGGCACACGGCCGCGCGCCCGCGGTCGCCACCGGCATCAAACGGGTGCTGCCGGACCGCGTGGTGTTTACCTATCAAGGTGACGGTGACCTCGCGTCAATCGGCACTGCGGAAATCCTCCACGCGGCCGCGCGCGGAGAGCGCATCACTGTGATCTTCGTCAACAACGCGGTGTACGGCATGACCGGCGGCCAGATGGCACCGACGACGCTGGCCGGGATGAAGACGACGACCACGCCATTAGGACGGGACATCCGCGTCCACGGTTACCCGCTGCGCTTCACCGAGCTTCTGGCCGGGCTGGACGGCGTAGCCTACGCGGCGCGCGCGACCGTCATCGATCCGGCCCACATCCATAAGGCCAAACGGGCGATCCTGGCAGCCTTCCGCGCCCAACTCGACGACCGCGGCCTCGGTATCGTCGAACTCTTGTCGACCTGCCCGGTCAACTGGGGGCTCGACCCGATTGAGGCCGTGAAGTGGTGCGAGACGCACATGATCCCCGCGTATCCGCTTGGGGTATTCAAGAATGCCCTCGCATGAGATCATCATCGCCGGATTCGGCGGCCAGGGCGTGCTCTTTCTCGGCGAGGTACTGGCCAGGGCCGGCGTGCGCGAGGGCCGCGAGGTAACCTGGCTCCCTTCCTACGGTCCGGAGCAGCGGGGTGGTACGGCAAACTGCACCGTGGTGATCAGCGACGAGCCCGTTGGGTCCCCGGTCGTCGCCGACCCTTCGATTCTGATCGTGCTGAACCGCCCCTCCCTCGACCGCTTCGAACCCCAGGTCCGTGCCGGTGGGTTGATCGTCTACGACAGCACGATGATCGGGCGGGCGCCTGGCCGGTCCGATGTGACGGCCGTAGCGGTCCCGGCCACCGCCGCGGCCTCCGACCTGGGATCGGCGCGCGTGGCAAACGTGATCTTGCTCGGCGCACTGCTCGAAGCGCGGCCGGTGGTATCGACGGCCGCCGCCCGGGCCGCTTTGGACGAGATGGTGATCGACCCCGAGGCCCGGGCCCGCAATGCCACGGCCCTGGAACGCGGGGCGCGAGAGGGCACAGCCGCCGCTCAGCCGGTGTAGGCGCGCCATCGCACCAACCCCCACGCGCCATGAGAGACCCGGCGAAAGTGATACGCAAAGGTCTCCCCGTCGCGGCGACCATCGCATCGGTGGACGGGGACATCGAGTCCCTCTCGGTCCCCGACGTCTACGCACGACTGGCCACCACCCCGCAGGGTCTGACGCCGGAGAGCGCCGCCGCACGCCTGGCGCGATTCGGCCACAACGCCATCCGCGAAGTCAGGCGCCAATCTCTCGTGATCACGTTCCTGGTCAACTTCACCCACCTGATGGCCGCCCTCTTGTGGATCGCCGGCGGCGTCGCCTTTGCCGCGCAGATGCCGCAACTCGGCGTGGCGATCTGGATGGTCAACGTCATCAACGGCGTGTTCAGTTTCTGGCAGGAATACAAGGCCGAGATGGCCGTGGACGCGCTACGCCGGCTCCTACCGCACTATGTGCTCGTCTTGCGCAACGGCCAGGAACAGCGCGTCGTCGCCGAGGATCTGGTCCCCGGCGATGTGACGGTCCTGCGAGAAGGCGATCGGATCTCCGCCGATGCACGCGTCGTCTGGGAAACCGAACTGCGGGTGGATCAGTCGACGCTCACGGGTGAATCGCACCCGGTCCGCAAAACGGCCGAAGCCGTGCTTCGCACCGGTCTGGCTACCGTCGAACTTCCCAGCCTGGTGTTTGCCGGCACCACCGTCGCGGCCGGAACCGCTCGTGCGGTCGTCTTCGCCACCGCGATGGACACCGAGTTCGGCAAGATCGCGCGGCTGACGCAGGCGCTGCGTGAAGAACTCAGCCCGCTCCAGGTGGAACTACGGCGCGTGACGCGCGTCGTGACCATCATCGCCGTGACCATCGGTCTGGCCTTCTTCGCCCTCGCCGTCGCGGTGGCCGGTATCGACCTGGCTGAAGGCTTCGTCTTCGCTATCGGTATGATCGTGGCGTTCGTCCCCGAGGGCCTGCTGCCGACGGTCTCGCTGGCGCTGGCGATGGGGGTCCAGCGCATGGCGCGTCGTCACGCGCTGATCAAACGCCTCTCCGCCGTCGAGACGCTGGGCTGCACGACGGTGATCTGCACCGACAAGACCGGCACGCTGACCCAAAACGAGATGACGGTGCGGGACCTGTGGCACGCGGGGCAGCGGTACGAAGTTACCGGCGCGGGCTACGCGCCCGATGGCCAGATCCTCTGTACCGGCGCGCCCGGGAGCCCACCGGATGGCGTGCGTCTGCTCCTGCTGGCCTCGGGGCTCTGCACCAACGCCCGGCTGCTGCCGCCCAACAGTGAGTCGCCCCGATGGACCGTGCTCGGCGATCCCACCGAGGCGGCGCTCCGCGTGGCCGCGGCAAAGGGCGGGCTCGATCTCGAGGCCGAAGCGACGGCGGCCCCCCGCGTGCGTGAGCTGCCCTTCGAATCGCGCCGCAAGCGAATGGCGACGATCCACCGTACCCCGGTCGGGCGTGTGGCCTATGTGAAGGGCGCCCCCAAGGAACTGCTCGCCTTGTGCACGCGTGTCGAGTGGGATGGTCGGGACCGGCCCCTGGGCGACGATCTCCGCGCAGAGGTCATGGCGGCCAACGACGACTATGCGCGCGGGGGACAGCGCGTCCTGGCTGTGGCCATGCGCGCGCTGCCCGACGGCGTGCCCCTCGACAGCCCAGACGCCGTGGAACACGATCTCACATTCCTCGGCCTGGCGGCCATGATGGATCCACCCCGTCCCGAAGTACTGGACGCGGTGGCCACGTGCCACCGCGCCGGGATCCGCGTCGTGATGATTACGGGCGATTACGGGCTGACAGCCGAAAGCATCGCCCGCCGCATTGGCATCATCCGCGGCGAGCGCCCGCGCATTGTCAGCGGCGGTGAAGTGGACTCGATGAATGACGCCGCGCTGCAGGCTGCCCTGCAGGACGACGTCCTCTTCGCCCGTGTGGCCCCCGAACACAAACTGCGCGTGGTCAGCGCCCTGCAGGCGGCCGGGCACGTTGTGGCCGTGACCGGCGATGGTGTCAACGATGCGCCCGCGCTCAAAGGAGCCAATATCGGCATCGCGATGGGAGCCTCGGGCACCGACGTGGCCAGGGAGGCCGCTGATATCGTGCTGACCGACGACAACTTCGCGTCAATCGTCAACGCGATCGAAGAGGGCCGTGCCGTCTACGCCAACATCAAGAAGTTCACGACGTACATCTTCACCAGCAACACGCCCGAGGCCGTCCCGTTCATCCTCTTCGCCCTCAGCCGCGGACGGATCCCGCTTGCGCTCAACGTCATGCACGTGCTGTCCATCGACCTGGGCACCGACATCATGCCGGCACTGGCGCTCGGGGTGGAGCCGCCTGAACCCGGCCTGATGGACCGGCCGCCGCGCAGCCTCAAGGAGCATGTGATCACCCGGCCGCTCCTGCTGCGGGCCTATGTCTGGCTGGGACCGTTGCAGGCGGCGATCGCTATGATCGCCTTTTATGCCTACTTCTGGACGAACGGCCACATGGGTCGGTGGCTCGACCTGCCGTCGAGCGGCCCGCTCTACGGAGCCGCAACTGCCATGGCCCTGGCGTCGGTCGTCGTCACACAGATCGGCAACCTGTTTGCGCAGCGGACGGAACGTACGTCCGTCTTCCGCATCGGCCTGTTCTCCAACCGCATGGTCTGGGCCGGCATCGCCACCGAACTCGCGCTCATTGTGCTGGTCGTCTACGCGCCGCCAGTCCAGAAGGTGATTGGAACGGCCGCCTTTCCACTGCGGTACTGGCTGTTCCTGGCGGCCTGGACGCCTTCGTTGTTGATTGTCGATGAGATCCGCAAAGCGCTGCTTCGCCGCCGCGGGCAGCGCGCAGGAGGTGTGGCATGAGAATCCTGATCATCGGCTGCGGGCGCACGGGCGCCGGCCTGGCCCAGGCGCTGAACCTGCGCGGCCACCAGGTGACGATTATCGACAAAGACCCGGTGGCCTTCGAGCGCCTGTCGCCCTCGTTCGCCGGGCAGAGAATCGAAGGCGTCGGCTTCGATCGGGACGTGCTGCTGCGCGCCGGCATCGAACGTACCGACGGCCTAGCGGCGGTGACCGGGAGCGACGAGGTCAATGCCGTAGTCGCGCGCCTGGCCCGGGAGACCTTCCGAGTACCCCGGGTGGTGGCGCGCCTCGACGATCCCCGAAAGGCCGAGATCTACCGCCGGCTTGGGCTCCAGACGATCGCACCGGTCACCTGGGGAATCAATCGCATCGCTGATCTGCTCTGCTACTCGCCGCTCGAACCGATCCTATCGCTGGGCGCCGGAGATGTCGACATCGTGCAGGCAGAGATCACGCCGCTGCTCGTGGGGCGCGCCGCGACGGACTTGACGGTGCCCGGCGAGATCACGGTCGTCGCGATCACCCGCCGCGGGACCACGCTGCTGCCGACGCCGGGCATGACGTTCCAAGCGGGCGACCAGGTCTCCCTGGCCGTGGTGGGTACCTCGGCTGAACGGCTCAGAGCGCTATTGGAATAGGAGTGAGTCGCCATGGCACTGCGTGTGATAGTGGTGGGGGGCGGGAAGGTCGGCGCGAACCTAGCGTCGTTGCTGCTCGCCGAAGGACACCAGATCACGGTGATCGACGTGCGCGACGACGTCGTGCAGGCCCTGCGCCGGGATCTGCCGCGCGAGGCCGTGATCTCCGGCAGCGGCACGGATCCCACGGTGCTTGAGGCGGCTGGCATCCGCGAGGCCGACGTGGTCGCCGCGGTCGCCGGCGCGGACGAGACCAACCTTGTCGTCACGAGCCTGGCGCGTTTTGAGTTCCACGTACCCAGGACGATTGCTCGTGTGAACGATCCCAGAAACGCCTGGATGTTTGGATCGGAGATGGGCGTCGACGTCGCGCTCGATCAGGCGGACCTGATGGCGCACCTCATCCAGGAAGAGCTGTCTGTCGGCGACATGATGACGCTGCTCAAACTGCGCAAGGGCAGTTACTCGCTGGTCGAAGAAAAGGTGCATCCCACCGCGGCGGCCGCGGGGAAGGCGATCCGCGAACTGGATCTGCCGACTGAGTGCGCGCTGACCGCAATCATCCGCGGCGGGCAGCTGTTGATTCCCCGCCCCGAAGTGGTGCTGCAGCCCGACGATGAGGTGCTGGCGGTCGTTCACACCTCCGCGGTCGGGCCGCTGGCCGCACTGCTCGGGCCCCGCCGCTGAGGAGGTCCAGCAACCTCCGAGTGACCTGATCGACGGCGTTCGCCACCGGCGGGGAGATCGGATCGCCGATCGCGTTCGATGCCGGCTGGATGCCGAGCAGCGCCACCCGGCAGCCGAGCTCCCGCACCAGGTAGCTGGCCAGGACGGACACCGGGAGGGTGTGCGTCGAGGCCGTGACACCGGAAGCGGCCTCCTGTCGCAGCCGGCGCACGGTCCCCGGGCGCACACCCATCTGTGCCGCATCGACCAAAAGCACCACGTCCGGAGCAAAGCGGCGCAACGTCGCGGTGTGATTCTCCGGCGCCGGTCCGCCGTCGATCACGAGGACCATCGGCTGCAGGGCGCGGCTCGCCGGACGCTTGCCCCGTGTCCGCTGGTCTCGAAGTCGCGCCTGCAGGGCGCGGGCCACCGCCACACCCGCCGCATCGTCGCCCCGCAGTTCGTGGCCGATCCCAACGACGGCCACGCGGGCCGGCCCGTCAGGGCACCGGCGTTTTCTCAGCGTCCGCTCGAGCCAGCTTGGCCAGGAGGGCGTGGACATCGGCCTCCTCTCCGTAGTAGACGTCGAACGACTCCTTGCCCCGGGCCGCCAGTTCCCACTGCTCGTTCGACATCTGCAGGCAGCCGAACCGGCACGTCTGCACGCACTGCGCGCAGAACGTGCAGCGGTCGATATGGTAGCGCAGCGCGAACCGCCTTGCGGCGCGGTCCACCATGATCATCTCGATCGCCTGCGCGGGGCAGTCCTTCTCACACAGGCAGCAGCCGGTGCAGCGCGCCGGGTCGAAGCGCAGTTGACCCCGTAGCCGCTCCGGGGCCTTGCGCCGCTCTGCGGGATACGGGCGCGTGGCCGGTCGCCGAAAGAGCGACCGGAGCATATCATGCAGCATCCGGCCGGCTCTCACCGCAGGCCTTCCCACGCGATCATCACCAGCCATTGCCCGAGCGCCAGGACCGCGCCGTACCTCCACCACACGCCGACGATCTGATCGATACGCAGCCGGGCGAAGAGTGACTGCAGGACCGCCATCCCGAACAGCAGTCCGCCGGTCTTCAGCAGATAGGCTGCGGGGCTGCCGATCCCGCCCAGGTACAGCGCCGCGATAAGCGTAAGGCCCACGACGAGTAACACGCTCTTCCCCAACCTGAACAGCCCCAACCCCCGCCCGCTGTACTCCGTCAGCGCGCCGGCTACGATCTCGGTCTCGGCCTCCGGCGCATCGAACGGCGGCAGTTCGAGCTTCCCCATCAGTCCTACGAGCGCCAGCACGAAACCGATCGGTTGTGAAACCGCCATCCACCGTCCGTCCAGGCGCGCAGTGATCTCACCGATCTGCCAGCTGCGCGCGACGATCGCCGGCCCGAGCAGCGCCAGCAGGAACGGGGCCTCGTAGGAAAAGAGCAGGGTCAGGGTGCGCGTCGCGCCTTGCAGCGAAAAGCGGTCAATCGTATTCGTGCCGGCCAGCCCCGTGCACAGCGTGAGCAGGCCGAGCAGCGTCATCGTGACGATCAGGTCGCCGGGAAACCCCAGCGCAGGCGCCCCGGCCAGCGGCACATATAGCGCGGCCGTCAACGCTCCGGCCACCGCCACGACAGGCAGGCCCAGGAAGAGGCGTACGTCGACGCCCTCCGGTACGATCTCTTCCTTTGACAACAGCTTGACCAGGTCGGCCGCCGTCTGAAACCAGCGAGGCCCCACGCGGTTTTGCAGCCGCGCCACCAGTTTTCGGTCGGCCCACTCATACGCGAGCCCCATCGCGAGCACGAACAATCCGCCTGGGAAGATCATCAGCGCGATCAGCACAGCGAGCGCGTTCACCGGTACGCCTCGATGCCGTGCCGCCGCAGCCGCTCCCAGGTCCACGCGCGGCCGCTGCGGCCATCGCGGATCACCACCGTGCGGTCGTTGCACGAAAAGCACGGATCGACGCCCACCAGGATCATTGGGACGTCAGCGAGCTGGCAGCCGACGGTCAGTGTCAAGACCGACGCCATGTTGCACAGCGTTGGCGTGCGCACTTTGACGCGGTCCGGCCGGCTGCGGCCGCCGCTTTTTATGAAGTAGAACAACTCGCCGCGGGGCGCCTCGACCCGGCTGATCGTTTCGCCCTCACGAACGTGCCGGGGCATCTTCACGGCCAGTTCGCCTGGCGGCAGCGCGTTAAGGATCGCGCGGATCAGCCGATAACTCTCGAACAGTTCTTTAACCCGCACGATGAACCGGGCCTCGAGATCGCCGGCCTGCTCCACGACGATCCTGACCGGAAAATCAGCATACGCCGCGTAGGGCGCATCGACCCGGATGTCGCGCGACACGCCCGACGCCCGGGCCGTCGGCCCCACGACGCCGAGTGAGGCGGCCTGCGCCGCGGTCATCACGCCGATCCCCCGGGTCCGGCGAAGGAACACTTCATCGGTCGTCACCACGTCGAGGTACTGGCGGGTTCGTTCTTCCAGGAAGTCCATGCCGCGGAGGATCTCGCCCGCGTGTGTGGCCTCGACGTCGAATTTCACACCGCCCAGCAGGTTCGCCGAGTAGTTCACTCGGTTGCCCGTCAGCGCTTCCAGCAGATCCATGATGGTCTCACGGTCACGCCACGAGTACATGAAGAGCGTCTCGAATCCGGCCTCGTGTGCCGCCACGCCTAACCACAGCAGGTGGCTGTGGATTCGCTCCATCTCGGCGACCAGCACGCGAATGGCTTGCGCCCGTGGCGGCGCCGTCACCCCGGCAAGTCGCTCCACACCCAGCGCAAAAGCCGTGGCGTGGACGTGCGAACAGATGCCGCAGATGCGCTCAAGCAGGTACAAGTCCTGCACCCAGGTCCGCGCCTCGGCGGCCTTTTCGATGCCGCGGTGGGCGTAGCCCAGCCGCGCCGATGCGCCTGTCACGGTCTCTCCGTCGACCGTGAACTCGAAGTGCCCTGGTTCTTTGAGCGCCGGGTGTTGAGGGCCGATCGGAATCACGAAGCGCTCAGGCATCGACGGTAAAGTCCTTCCGCAGCGGGAACACGCCGGCGGGCCAGTCATCCGGGAGAAAAAGCCGGTCGGCGTTGGGCGTGCCGGCCACCGTGACGCCGAACATCTCGGCCAGCTCGCGCTCGAAGAAACTCGCGGATGGGTTGATCCCGCAGATACTCGGCACGGTAGCATCGGCTTTGGGCAGGCGCACCCGTAGGGTAACGATCGCGGCGCCGGCGCAAAAGTGATACAGGGCCTCGATCTCCCCGCTGGCGGCAAGGTCCAGCCCGGTGATCGCCGAGAGGTATCCCCATCGCGCACCGTGGAACGTGGTGACGGCTTCGATCAGGTGGTCACGCACCAGCGTCACGTCCAGCCGGTACGGCTCCGGCTGCGTGGTCGCCACGGCCCACGGGCCGAGGATGGCGCGGGCAGTCTCCAACGAGACGTCAGTGGTCATGCCCCGCCTCCTCCTTTAACTGCGCCAGCAGCTTCACCACCCCATCGATGATCGCTTCTGGCCGCGGTGGGCAACCCGGGACATATACGTCGACGGGAATCACCTGGTCGACGTGCCCCACCACGTTGTAGCAGCCCTGGAACACGCCGCCGGAAATCGCGCACGACCCAACCGCGATGACGTGCCGAGGCTCAGGCATCTGCTCGTAGATGCGGCGGAGCCGCTCGCGCGCCTGGCGCGTCACTGGACCGGTGCAGATGAGCACATCCGCATGGCGGGGGGTGCCTCGGAGTTTGACTCCGAGGCGCTCGACATCGTAGTGCGGGGTCAGGGTCGCCAGGATCTCGATATCGCAACCGTTGCACGACCCGCTGTTGAAGTGCACCGCCCATGGCGAGTTGACCCTGGCCCAACGCTTCACGGCGTCCAGCGCTTCCTGCCAGGACTGCTCCAGCCTGAGGCGCCCGCCCCGCGCCGTCGGTGCACTCATCCCAGGATCACCGCCATCAGGGCGAACAGCAGCCCGGCCAAATACACGCCGGCCAAAAGTGTCAGCCCACCGCTGGCGAGCATCAACACGCCCAGATGCAAGACCGCGAAGAACAGGCCCACCACGAAGAAGGGCCTGTAGCCGGGAACAGCCGGTCGCGAAGGCGCCGCCTCTCCGCTCGCGTAGGTGCTGGCCCCAAGCCTCGTCGAATGCGGCTCGCCCGCAAGCACCCGGCCCGCGCCGGCCAGCACTCCCACCAGCGCCAAGTAGATGGTGAAGGCGATGGGCGGGGACAGGAGGATGTCCCGGATCATCGCGCGTCTCCCATCATGCGCAGGATCGCGGCGCCGGCGGGATCTGTGAGCCATCGCACCACGCCGGGCCACACGCCGAGCGCCAGCACGGCCACCGCCAGCGCCACCAGCGGGCCCTGGACGGCG